>NZ_JADYTJ010000049.1 GCF_021531075.1 Bacteroides caecigallinarum
TCTTTGGACAAATCAAATACGATATGGGATACAAAAGGTTCAGGCATTTTGGAAAAGACAAGGTCACAATGGACTTTGCCTTCTTTGCCATTGCTTTTAATATAAAGAAAATGTGTGCTAAAATCAAGAATCAGAAGATGACAGACAAAAATTATAAAAATATAAGAGTGGCGTAAGCCATATACAGCCGATTATACCGTTTGAAAGCATGGATATAGGGATATTACAGGAAAATTGAAAGCATACTCCATACTCTATGAAAAATGAGAAAGCAATGATTATATAACGAAAAGAGGATGCATCATTTTGACACACCCTCTTTTTGTCATTTGCTTTTCTTAAAAGTGGTGCCACCAGGAATCGTAATCTAACGATAAGTGGCTGAATATCTTTGATGTATCTTTTAGCTAAAGAAGTAATCTCCCGCTATTGCTCCACCGGAGGCTTGCAATATTTTGCAGTGTCTTGCGGAGTCGATTTCTTATTACTCTACAAAGGTAACGCTTTATTTTGAAATACAAGCAGATGCCTTGTGTTTTTGCTCCACCTCAGTGTGGAATTTATATTTCTCCCAAAATTAAGGTCTATGACATTGGCTTTTTCTGTTTAATCCATAAACACAACATGAATGTGTTTTTGAATCTAAATTGTCATATATTTACCATCCTAATTTTGAGTTATGATATGCTGATGGAGTGTGTTAGTAGATTTATATTACTATCACTCTAATTTACACACTAAAGACCAAAACCAAACAGGACATGATATTCTAATATTGAGAGTAAAATTGGCGGAAAATTTACTGTTTATAGATATTTCAAGAAGAAAATTCTCACTATCTGAAGTAAGGTATATGCTGTATGTTGATATATGAATGTTAGAATAATATTCAACAGAGAGTTTAACCTGAAAGCTATAGCTATATTTTTAAATAATAGCAAATATGACATCAAATATTGGATAATTTATTTTATCTTTGTTATTAAATTGGGCGTGTTATATATTTGCGCCCTAACCTTATTGTGTAATGTATTGATATACATAGTATTAACAATTGAGTAAATAACTGAATAATGAGTAGGCAAATATATCTACCTGAATTGCTAAGTATAAACATCAAGAATTATACTTTATATCCAAATGGTCTGGACTATACCTTTGATTTTGTTAAAGGTGTCAATCTAGTACTAGGTGGTAATGGTATGGGAAAAACCACTTTTGTTAATATTATTCGATTTGCTATTCTCGGACTATATAAAAAGCCTTTTGGATATACTCGTACTTACCAAGGGAATATTATAGAAAAGCGTCAATTGTTTCCACAAAAGTATTTTAGCAATCGTATGGATGACAGCATTCCAACAGATGCGTCTCCTACAGTATCGATTAGCATGAAGTTAAATAATGTGACAGTTGAATTGACAAGGGACTTATCTTCCATAACCTTGACCCAGCTTAAGGTAGATGGTGCAGAACTACCCGGTACCTTAATAAATCAATTTAGCTACGAAAAATTATCAGATACGGCAAAAATTAATACGTTACCTTATAAATATGAGAGAATCATTAAGGATAACACAAATCTAGAATTTGATGATCTGATATTTTTTGTAAACGAAGTACTCTTTTTTGGAGAAGATCACAAAACCATCCTTTGGAATGATGGTGATGTTTTCCCGGATGTACAAAGCGAACTATTCAACAAATATTTTAACGATCCAGATCTTGATAAGAAACGACAAGAAGCTATCAGAAAAGCAAAGTATTTTGATAGTTTGTCTCGACATAGCTCAGAAGACATGAGAGCCATCAATAAGGTTTTGAGCAAAATGAAGGATACGTCTATATCCACTGCCCACTCAACAGCCAACCAAGGAAATCCAGCTCTCGCTCTTATTAATTTGAAAGGACGGCTTGAGGAAATGGATGCTAGATTGGCATCTGTACAAAAAGAACGTGCTTCTAAGAGTCAAGACATATCGCTATTGCAGAATGAAATAAATAAAATCAGTTTATCTGCAAATGACATTGATAAACAATTAAAGCAAATTGAGGAGCAACTAAATAATCGTATATGGGAGACGCTGCACCCCTCATATCATGTTTTCATAAAGAATATTCAGTTGAATCACATTTGCCCGATGTGTAATCAGCCGAATGATGAATTGGTTGAGAAAGTAACAAATAATTCAAATAGTTGTTTTGCTTGTAATTTTCCAATTAATGAAAATACAGAAGATGACACGATATTAAGAAACCGTTTTAATGAAATAAATATACAGAGGAAAACATTATATCAGTCTATAAATAGCAAAAAGAAAACAATACAAAATATTGAACAACAAATAATTAGTTTAGATTCGGAATTCACAAAGATTGAATTGGAAAGAAGAATAATTCAGCAGAAAGTCAGAGAACTAGAGTATGAGAATGCAATGTCTGATAATAGTCAAAATTCTATTCAACCTTTTCTTGATGAAGTAAATCGTCTGACACAGCAAAAAGAGGCATATCAAAAACAACGAGACGAGCAGTATAATATAGTGAAATCCATTTCAAATGAGATAGAAGATGTCATAACAGCTAATGTTCATAAATTTTCCTCTATTTTTGCCCAATACGCAGGAAAATTCTTAGGTGTGCCTTGTGAATTAACATACATCAAGCAGGCTGGAGATGTGAACAAACGGTTTTATCCAGTTATTGATGGGAAAGTACGGTTTTACGAAGAAGAAATGTCGGAGTCTCAAAGATTCTTTGTAGATCATTCCTTCAGAATGAGTATTCTTACATTCTTCTATAAAACTCCATCTTTTTATATAGTAGAAACCCCGGATAGCAGTTTGGATATATCTTACGAGAGGAATGCAGCAAGTGTTTTTGCAGAATTTCTAACGAAGCCCAACTCATTGATCATAACATCAAATCTGAACAATAGTTTGTTTATTGAACATTTATTAGATCAGAAAGATATTAATCTTGGCATTGTAGGTTTATTAGATATTGCAAAAAAATCTACTATACAAAACACAAGTGAGCAATTAAAAACAATTTATCATCATATAAAAAACAGATTGGAATAATGTTAGAGAAGAATTTGATAAGAGCGAATGAAGATATTGTAACCGTTTCTGCTATTGCTAAAAGTATGGGGTGGGGAGCTGTTTCAGAACAATCTTTTCAAAGAGTATTGTATTTAGTGCAAGTCCTCTATTCTTTCAAGCATGAAGGAATAGAGAATATATTCTCATATTACCATTTTACTGTAACAACCTTTGGACCATATTCAGATTTGATAGAACGAAGTTTAGTCTATTTGAAGAGTTCTTTAATATTATGTGAAGATGAAGGTGGTTTGATTTTAAGTTCTAAAAAGGAGATTCCTATGAGTCAAGAAAAAGTTGAATGGCTTAGAACTGTTATGTATATGTTAGGCAAATATGGTGAAAAACGATTATTTGGCTTTATTGTTAATGATCCATCTTATGAGAATGCTTTGCAAACCAACAATGTTGACGGTATAGATACATCATCACCTGATAGCGAAACGCTTAAAGTTCTCAAAGATTTCAAAGTCGCTTTTGAGCAAACCCTTGACGATACATCAGCCATTAGCGATGAGAAATACATAGAGCTATATTTTGAATATATATTTAGCGAAATCATAAAGTAGCAGGTTATGAAAACAAAATTCAGCCAAAATGCAAACTTCAAGGATTTGCTAAAACGTAATCAGAATGCCATAGTGGATGCGGCATTGAATGGATTAGAAGCTACTGATAACTTTAAACTTATGCAGTCGCTTATAAAAGCTATGTGCGATAAACACCCAGACAATAGCTTTAAGTATATTGTCATATCAGAAGAAGACTTATTGAATCTTACCACTAATGCAGACAGTGCTATTGAACAATTGTTTACAGATCAATTATTTATTCAAAATCGCCATATAGTCATTGATTCTAATTTTAACATTCAAGAAGTCAATAATGACTTGAATAAAGATAATAACGAAACAAGACGCATCTTCACACAAATGTCAATGGATGGAGTAGTTGTGTTTATGGTGTCCCCAGAAGGCATTATCAATTATTTTGTTAATGGCCGCGATGGTGGTGATTCCATTTTCTACGAAAGTTCAGCTTTGCATTCATTCAATAGCAAAAAAACTATTTCAGAATTGCCGAGAGTACTTGAGGATTATAGAAAACACTTAAAACTTAGAGATACCTATTCCAAGTTCTTTGTTGAAAAAAGTCATTTAAAATCTCTGAGAGCTGATTTAGGTTCGGAACTTAGTGATGAACAATTTGTCAAAGCTAATAAGCAATTACTTAGAAACACTCCAGAAGATTGTTTCAGAGATGACTTACGTATGTTCTTAAAGGAAAAATTAAAAGTATTTTTCGTGCAGAAAGAGGTTATGTTGGAAAGTTTGAAGAGGCTAGATATTGCCATGATTGACGAGGATGGTGAGGGATTGTATTTTATAGAAATCAAGTGGGTTGGCACTAGTATTCATAAATTAGGAAAGAGAATAGGAACCACATATAGCGCTAAGCCACGTATTGTTCCTGAGGCATTCATACAATCAGCAGCTTACATAACAGAATTGTTGGCTGAAGAAAAAGATTTCAAGTTGGGATATTTGGCTGTATTTGACGCAAGAGAAGAAGAACTTCCGGATACAGGAACAGACATGACAATCGACCAAATACCAGAAAAAGATAGAGCGTCTTATTATAGACATATTAAATTAGCTGATTTTAGAGTAATAAACGAACACCCTAACTAATATAACAACTATGTACAAAGACTATAAATTCATAGATTGCACAGAGAAATACCATTCAGTTATGCAATTTGACAAAAACAAGAACGTTTTTGTACATCGTTGGTACCCTTTTGTAGAAGGATATTCCAAGAAGTTCATTGAAGACATTCTAAGAGAATTACCATTCGTACCATCTTGTGCCTTAGAGCCGTTTTGTGGTAGCGGAACAACTCCTGTAGAGTTACAGAATCATGGTATAAAGTGTTATTCATTTGAGGTTAGCCCTTTCATGCATCTTCTATCAACAGTTAAATTAAGCAGAAAATATAATATAGATAGTTTTGAGTATTATGTTAAGGCAATAACTAAAAAATTATCTCATACAAATCGGAATATACGTAAGCTAGAGTCATTGCCTTTTGGTGATACTGTTGTAAAAAGAAATCAGAATAAGAAGTGGAACTTTCATGATGCATCTATAGATGGTATTCTTGATATAAGACATGCCATTAGAACACTTGTTGACAATGATGATTATAAAGATTTATTTACTATCGCGTTAGCGTCAATCATTCTTCAAGCAAGCAATATGTTTCGTAATGGTAAGTGCTTGTCCTACAAAAAGGGATGGGAAACTAGAATTTTTAGCAGAAAAGATATTCATAATTTCTTTTTGGATAAATTAAATTCAATATTTGCAGAAGATATTAGAATCATCTCTAAAGAGAATCCGTCTGTACACAATTCAGAAATCTGCTATTTAGGCGATGTTAGAAAATGTATACAAAAAGTGCCTGATGGAGAAATAGATCTAATTATAACATCACCTCCATATCTTAACTCTAGAGATTATACTGATATTTATATGCTAGAATTAAAGGTTCTTGGACTAATCAATTCTCACGAAGAACTTCGTGTATTGCGTAAAAATACATTACGTTCTCATGTGCAAGTATCTTATGAGAATATTATTCCGATAGAGAATGAACGGCTAAAAAAGAGTCTATATGAGATGTCCAAAAATGAACAAAAAGTCTGGAATTCAGATATCATAAATATGATATGTGGATATTTTGAAGATATGCAATTCTTGTTTTCTGAATTTGCTAAAAAGATGCGGAAAGGTGGAATTATTTATTTTAATGTGGCAAATTCTGCATATTATGGTGTCGAAGTGCCTGTGGATTACATTATTGCAGATATTGCAGAATCTTGTGGCTTTAAAGTTAGAGAGATTCGTAAAGCCAGAGATTTAAAGACCAGTCCTCAACAAAGTGCAAAGATTGGTAAACTTCGAGAAAGTGTTATTGTAATTGATTATTAGCAAAATATTATAAATCAGAATATTAATAGTGACATTTGGGAGGCGATTTATCGATTGTTATAGCCGAAAAATCGTTATGGAGATATATTTATTAATTAACTAACAGGAAGTACATACAAGTTGACATAATCTTAAATATAAGTGTGATAATTACTAGCTAAATTATAAGTTACATTGTCTAAAATTTTGTGTAAATGGAAACAGAATTCAGCTGTAAGTCTATTCTTATATCTGAATTCTGTTTTCAAACAACATAGGCATAAATTAATTCATACTTTTGTCCTATCGGCTGCTCAATACAAACAATATCTTCATTGGTCATATTTTACTTAGTGTGAAGCAATCGTCTATATCAATCACGTTTCTTTTTCAACTAACATCACTTTTGTTCAAGGAATACATTATATCTTCAATTTCGGAAGTGCATCCACAGTGTTTACTGTCTTGAAAGATAGAATAATGACTGACAACAAAAGGTCAAGGATGTAACGTGGTTGCTCGTGTTCCCTTGACCAGTCGTTGGGGTCATTTTTGATTTGGGATGCTTTGTCGATAGTTACGGCATAGCGTTCCATTACCCAGTCGATAGCGGACTTACCATTAACGATGTACTCGTAGGCTTTGAGCGGAATGTTTTCAATAGTGATATGGCTGTTGTAAATGATACGTGTCTTGTCGGCTACGAGCTTGCCGTTTTCGTCACGCACTTTGGCAAAGCGCATCTTTTCCACGGCGAAGTATTGATAGGTTTCGTCAGCCCATTCATTTTGCCAGATGTCGATGTCGCCAATAACTTTTACGCCCAAAGAACGATGAGCGAGCATCGGAATATTTGCATAAAACGAATAATCACCATCTTTTCCAGTGCTTTGTTCATTGATTCCTTGCTCATAGTTCAAATGCAAGTCGGTCAGTTCTTTTCCGGCTTTATAAAAGGCCATGAAATCCTGTACGTTATCAACAATAGGAATGCGTGGCAATGATTTTTTCAAGTCATCTGCGAAACGTTCACGGTATTGCTTGGAATGAAGCAAGCCATACACATAGTAGAAAATATGTTCTTTAGTAATGGCTCGTGAACCACTGAAGCGATTGCGCACTTCTTTTAAAATCCAGTCTGTGATGCCATCGTGACGAATATAACGGTTTGTTTCTGCATCATCGAAAAGTGAACTTTGGGTATTCTTGTTTTCCTCATACCAAAACATAGGAAAACATTGACCAGCTCCAATAGAACTCCTATCCACAATATGAGAAGTAATTGATACAGAAAATTCTTTTTGTCCAGCACTTCCATTTACGCATATTGCAATATTATTATAACTATTTGGAAAGAACGACGGCATCAAATACCTACTCCAGTTAAGTGCTTTATTGAAGTAAAGATGTTGCTTAAAATAGGGACGGTATATTGCATCAACTATTGTTTTTGACTCAAATTGCAGTTTTTTACCCTTTTGTACATCCTTAAATAAAGCTTCATCCCACTTTATTTGAGTTTCGTCTTTATCTACAAAATGTGATGCAACAAGATTGTTATTTTGAGCTAATGCATTTATAAAACGATTTGTTTCAGAGTTATAAAAAGATATAAGTCTTAGACAATTATCGGTTAATGTCTGTAAATTTGAGTTATACACCCATGACTCTCGATTTGTTATGACACCTGTTGAATAATTTGAAAAAATAGAATGAGCATTTATATTCTTTTTCTTTTCAGGAGCAAATGGAATCAGACTATCATATAGTCCATCTCTTTGATTTATCCAATCTGCCTTTTCGTTCGGTTCTATAACTTGCCAATATAATTTTTGAGATGAAATTGATCGTAATTCTTTTACCATTTTGAGCTTTTGCTCACGACTAAGATAATCGCCGATGTCATGGTAATGAATGATGGCTTTTTGTCCTTTTTTGCTCGGATTCTTGACAAGGCAAGTGATTGCAATAGGTGTACGAGAACCGCTACCAAAAATTTTTCCTCCTTCTTTACGTGAAAGTTCACCCGATGTACGTTGATTTCCACGCAAATTCAGCACATAGATGGAGGTAAATGCTTGCTCAAAGCAACGGCGAATACCAGAACCTGCACTACTATCAAGCCAGGCACCATTACTAATAAATGCTACAATACCACCTTCGTCCTGTGAAATACGATCAGAGGCCCAACGAAAAGCCTTAATATAACTGTCATACAAAGATTTCTTTAATGAAGCTTCGGTAAATTTCACATACGTGTCTGCTATTCTTTTATCAAGGTTAGGATATTGAAGGTTTTGTGCATCATCATGTGCAGATTTTTGTCCTATTGAGTACGGTGGATTCCCCACAATAACTCTCACATGCGTAGCCATCTGTTTCTTTACTCGCTTGGAATTGTCCTGGAAGAACTCAGTAAAAAGCTCATTGTGCTTCTTCTCAGCCAGCTGGAAGGTGTCAGTTAGGCAGATTCCACTGTATGGTAGGTAAGTTTTACGACGGGTTATTTCGTGGTATACGGATTCTATGTTCACATCAGCTATATAATAGGCCAGCAACACGATTTCATTGCAATGAATTTCGTTCAGATACTTGCGTTCCATATCCTCCGGACGGATAAGACCGGACTGCAACAATCGCGTAATGAACGTGCCTGTACCCACAAACGGGTCAAGGATATGTACATTCTGTGCGGTCAGCGAAGTGTTGAACTCCGCCTTAAGAATGTCATCCACAGAACGGATGATGAAATCTACACACTCTACGGGCGTATAAACAATACCCAGTTTTTCCACTGTAAGCGGGAATGCGCCCTTAAAGAATTTCTCATATAGGTTCTTGATGATGGTCTGTTTTCCCTCCAAATTATCAATGCCACCCACATTCATGCGTACCGATTTGTAGAATTTATCCAGAATCTCGGTATCTTTCTCGAAAGCCTGTTCTTGCAAGAGGTCTATCATGCGCTGCATGGAACGGCTCACGGCGTTGTTATTCACGAACTGGTAATCGGCAAACAAAGCATCGAATACCGGACGGGTGATGATATGCTGTGCCAGCATCTCGATGGCCTGTGCCGCATCTACTGACGGGTTAAGGTCGCGCTGTAGCCCCTTGAGGTATTCGTTGAACGCCTTTTTGTGTATGCCGGACTGGATGAGTTTGGATATGCGCTCGATGAACTTATGCGCGATGAGTCCGATTTCCTTAGCCCAATTCTCCCAATATAGGCGGTCGCCGCACTTTTCCACGAGCTTGGCATACATGCCGTCCTGCAATTCACCGAATCTAAGTTCCAACTGACGGGCGATTTCCGCGTTCTCCATCTGCCGCGCTTCTTCCTCTCCCTCCTGAAAGCCTAATCCCGGCCTGCCGATAGTGACTGACGGGGTATAGGACTGTTTGTTTGGTTTCTGCTTGTTGAGTGCAATCTTATTCACCATCGCATTGAAACGGTCGTCGTGAGAGCGTAGCGCGTTCAGGATTTCCCAAACTACATCAAAGGTCTTGCTCTTATCAAGTGCTTCTTCTGCTAAAACACCAGAAGGCACAACAATAGGGATGATGATATATCCGTATTTCTTCTCATCGGGCTGTCCCTTGTGGAAAGTACGCATCACACGACCTACCGACTGTACCACATCCACCTGTGAATTACGGGCAGAAAGAAACAGTACGGCATCAAGTGACGGCACGTCTACACCCTCGGACAAGCAACGCACATTGGTTACAACCCGACACTCCCGGTCATTGTCCGGCTCATCAGCCAGCCATTGCAGGATTCCATTTCGTTCTTGTGAGTTCATAGAGCCGTCTATGTGTTTTGCGGTTATCGAAACGGTATGCGATAGGCTTTCGGCCTCTAGATTTTTGTCATACTTTTCCGATATTTGCGGCAGTACGGAAGCCACATATTTGGATGCGATGCCCGCCCTGCTTGCGCTCTTGTCAATGGAAGAACAGAACGCTACAGCACGGCGCATCATGTGTGGATCGGCATCCCATGTGCGGTGATCATCACCCTGTATCATCTTTGAGAGGCCGTTGATTACACCGATAAGTTTAGACGTATCATCAAAATTCAGTTCGGTGGTAGTATCGGTGATGTCTCGCTTGATATTATCAGGCACATCGTTTTCACCGACGGTAAGAACAAGTACCTTATAATCGGTCAGCAGTCCGTTTTGTACGGCATAGGAGAAATTCACACGATAGAACTCTTCTCCATAAAGAGCCTTGTCGTCCATTGAACAGAGGATGCAGTCCTTTTCAGAAGCCTTTACTTTGGCCGATTCACCGTACAGGCGCGGCGTGGCGGTCATGTACAACCGTTTTCGACCTTTCACATTGTTATCTGAATGTATTTTAGTGAAGTTGCTCTCGTCTTTATCAGACAGTTTTACACCCGTAGTGCGGTGTGCTTCGTCGCAGATTATGAAGTCGAACACACCATATTCGCCGTTTGTTTCGGAAAGTATCTCCTGTTGTGCCTCTGACACGGCATCAATGGACTGGTAGGTGGAAAACACTACCACCAGTCCGTCATGGCTGCGGTACTTCTTCAGTTGCGAGGCGATAGACTTCGGATTGGTAGATGCAGGTACGGCAAGGTCTACCACACTATCATCTGCATCATCATATTTGTTTTTCTGTATCTTACGTGAAGCCTTGGAATCCGAACAGATACAGACTGCCTTTATGGATTTTCCAGCATCAGCTGCCCATGCGTTAAGTGACTGACCCAACAGGGCGATGGACGGAACCATGAACAACACCAGTCCCTTGCCGTTCAACAACTGTTCGGCGATAAGTAACGATGTATAGGTTTTTCCTGTACCGCAGGCCATAATAAGCTTACCACGGTCGTTTCCCTCTGTAATATAATGCGTGTATGCCTTGGATATGGCATCAAGTTGATGCTTGCGCGGTTTTTTGCCTTCTATTAGTGCAGAGTTTCCCGTAAGACCATCCAACAGCTTTTGCCAATCCACTGGAGATGAATTCAGGTCGGCCATGCCAACGCGTGTCACTGGCGGTTCCTGATTACGGATGGCTTCCTCGGCATTGCTTCCCCAATGACTGGTAGTAGAAATCCATACGCGATTGGAAAAACGGGTTGTTTGAAATGTAATCTCATTCGTAAATGTGCGGCTGGAGGTGGCGAGGAATGAATCTAATGCTGGCTTGTCTATCGTGGCATCTTCGGCATAACACTTGCACTGGATGGCCCAATAGTCTCCTATTTCTGTCTTTGCCACAAGGTCTATACCTGTGTCTGTACCTCCGAAATCCTTACGTCCCGGAAACTCCTCCCATAGCCAGACTTTTTCCAATTCGTTGTAACGTGGGTCTGTCAGCAACCATGAGCGCATCAGTCGCTCGAACTTTGTACCTTTCTCCTTTTCCGTGAATGATTCGGTACGGAATTTATGCAGTATCTCTTTGAAATTCATCTCTTGATAAGAGATAAATGCAAGTAAAATCTCATTTGAAAATCAGTATGTTCTATACCTATGAGTATTTGATTGGCTCAACGGACGGATAGTTTTAATACAATTTATGGCATTATCAACAAGCTGTTTATGCTTATTTTTTCAGTATTTTGTGTACTTTTGCAGAAAAACTATAACTCTTATCAAGAGATTCGGCTTTTTACTAAACAATTTTCACGCCTATCCTGTTATAAGTCTTTCAGAATAAGTCCGTTCGCCTTATCCACCACATTTGTGTCAAGCGAAGCAAGATAGATGCGTGTCGTTTCTTCTGAATCGTGCCCCATACCTTCACTAATGACTGCAAGAGGGATATTTTTGCTTTTAGCGATACTTGCCCAGGCATGTCTTGCACAGTACATACTCAACGGAAGAGTCAAACCGACTAAACGGGCTATCTCTTTCAAAGCAATGTTTACACGAGAGATGGCATTTCTGTACTGTATCCGTTCATCGGTACATCGGGTGATTATTGGCAATAGGTATTGCATGTCAGAATAACTTTCATACTTATTTACAATATCTTCCATACACTTTTCCCATTTAACGGTGAGTTGCCGGCTAGTCTTTTTTCTCCTATATGTCAGAATACCATTTTTCAAATCCGATTTTCTCAGATATGCCATATCAACAAATGACATTCCACGGGTGTAGAACGAAAAAAGGAACATATCCCTTGCATAATCAAGATGCGGCTTCAATGTCAGATCAAGTTCCTTGATATACTTGATGACTTTTAGAGGAACAGCACGTTTCACTGTCTTGTCAATGCCTGTATAAACATGTCTAAACGGGTAATTCTGTTCAATCAGTTCTTTTTCCACAGCACGGTTATACACGGCACGCAAAATACGCATATAAAATGAAACTGTGTTGGGACAGATTCCTTTGCTTTTCAACCATGCCTCATATAGCATCATCATATCGCTATCAATTTCACAAAGAAGAATATCTTGTCCATAGCGAAACTTCATGAAACTGTTCAATGCCGCAGTATAAGTTTCTGATGTTCGTATTTTGTTCAATAATTCTAATTGTTTGATGATGCCTTGCATAAAATAAAAAAATGACTGTTCATTTACCCTGTTTTGAAAGGCTATTATAATATCATTCGCTGTATATGTACTATTCCGGTTATCCAGTTGTCGGATAATCATGTCCAGCCGCTTCAGGTCCCACTCCATGCGTTCCTGCAAGGAAAGGAGCAGATTGCTTCGTTCCGAACTACCGATAATGATACAGCTTCCAGCTTCGTTCCATTCATCCGTAAATATCCGGTAATCCGTCTTTAACTGACGGATTACACGGTTCTGGATAATCTGATAATAGATGGTGCCTTCCTTTCCCTCTATGGTGGAAGGTCTGAATTTTACTTTAACACTGGCCATATCAATTGGATTCAGATTCTACCTGTAATTTAAGTTTCTCATGCATCAGGCTGTCGGAAACAGCTTTCAGCTCGTTTTCGTACCCGTCGGCCTGTTTTCTGACCCATTCGATAGCCTTTTCGTCACGATGGATGTCAAAAACCTTGTTCAACCAGAGAATATCTCCCGGAGTACATCCGCTCCAGGAGCGGATGGCACGGAACTTCAGGGCGTCGTCTGCATATTGCCGGTTGGACTGCCAAAGTCTGATATTTCCCCATAAGGACAGGCTGCATACCACACCCATTCCGACCAAAAGAGAAAATACTTTACTTGACCTGATGTCAAAACTATGCCGGTGAATATGCCTTACGCATGTCGGGATCACTTCTTCTGCCTGTCCATCAGTAGGTGTTTCGGTCTTCTGTTCCAGCTTCCCGTTTATCATCTCAATTTTGTTCTTGATTTCTTCAAACAAAACATATGCATTGTCTTTTTCCATACTTTACCATCTTATTTTACGTTGTTTTTTCTTTTTCTTCTTTCTCAAATAATCGTCCGGATAGCCTTCAGGTTGTTCCGGTTGCGGGTTCGGTGTGAACAGACCTAAAGAACCGCTGTACAATTCACTGCCATGCGATTCCTGTTGATAGGTCGGTTCACTCTGAACAGCTACCTGTCTTTTTGTTTCCGAATATGACGGTGTCTTTAATGCGGCATCTATCTTGGAATAGCTGAACTGTCTGTCAATCTTGGAACCGCTGAAGGAATAACCGTTCATGATGAACACGACACCCTGTACTTCATCGGATTTTCCCTTGTATTTGAACCGTACATCCACTCCCTGTTCGCTTAATCCGGCAATCAGTTCCTTCCAGTTCCCGGCCTTTCTGACTTCCGTTTTAAGCAGACTGTAAAGTTCATACTTTGTCTTGTCCGGTTCCCTTAAACGTTCAGTCTTGACATGATCCTTACCTTTGGCCATGTGTAGCCCATATTTCAAGGTCAGTTCCTTGCAGATGCGTGCACTCCGTAACCGCTCGTTTTTGTCGGATATGGTCCTGCCATCATTGTCTATCCGGTTGTAGGCAATATGTATATGGGGATGCTCCTTGTCGAAATGTCTGGCTATAAAGAACTGCGTGTTCCTTATGCCCATCCGTTCCATGTATTCCAAAGCTATTTCTGCCATAATCCGGCTGGTCAGCCTGCTTTCATCCTCTTTGGAAAATCCCAGTGCAATGTGTCCGACCGGTCTGGATACTTTCGAATTCATGCCGGCCTGTGCTTCGAAAGCCTTTGTTATTGTGGCAACATCCTCAATGAACAAACCGGCATGTGCGATAATCCTGGCATTCTTTTTACTGTCAATGATATAACCGGTAACCTCACGGAATCCACTTCCCTTTACAATCTTGGCAATCATAGCAGGATATGGTTCAGCAGTTCTTCGATTCTTGCCACCTGTACACGGCATTCCAGCTTTGCCGTATCGAATCCTCCGGCATTTGCCTTATGAGCCAGCTGGTTCAGATTGTTCGCCATACCGCATAGCTTACGGATATAGTCGGAATGTTCCGCTGTAAGTCTTTGCCGTACATATCCTTTACGGAAACATTCCCTCAGGTATTCGCTAGCCGATATGCCTGCGCTTCTTGCCCTGCTTTTCAACGTGTAGTAATCCGGTGTCGCCAGTTTCACGGTAACACGATATTTCAGTTTGTCGGTCGTACTCTTGGGAGGACGGCCGCCCTTGTTGTTTCTTTCTGTATTCTGTTTCTTTTCCATCTGTTGACTATTGTATAAAATGAATGTACTGATTAGACCAGCGGGATGAACCTCTCACTGCATCCAGTAGTGGGAGCAAGCGGTTTCGGTCTGCCCGAAACACAAACTTGCTCCACTAAAAATCAGAGTCCCGCTATTTTGAGCATCTCTGAATATGCCCTCTATAAATCCGGAAGAAATAATACCGTTATCGGTATCATCTTATGGAGGGGACAGGCCTGTTTTTCCGTTTCTGTTCATCATGTATTTTCTCATTTTGTTTGCCATGTTCCGATATATCTCGGAATGAATTCTCTGGCAAAAAAAGAATATAAGTTACCAATAGTCAAACAGTTGGTCGGGATGTGGCAACAATGTAGCCTGTTGCACTTTGTATGCAGGGCAATCGGTGTAGAATGCGGTATTTTTCCTGTTTGATGAAACAATGAACCGGGGGGGCAAACAGTTACTGATTCATTGACTTGAATATTTACTGACTTAATGTCGTATTGTCGTATTGTTGTAAACATTCATGTCTGTGAATTATTGAAGGAACACTTCTTTGCTTCCTTATCTAATCAATGGCTTGGAAAAGTGATGAAGTAAGGTTACATGGAAATAAACCATTCCTTATCCATTGCTATGGACCTTTATTGAATCAGGTTCATAGATCTTTTATTCTGTAATTCATTATCGGATGGAGTCCCTGAATATAGGGATATTTGAAGAAAAGGATATGAAAGTGGCCTCATAACTAAGATAATCAGCGCCACATGCTGCCAGTTAGGCGGAAACCATTGCCTTTCAGAATATATGGCTTTTCTTTGTCGCAAACAACGAAAAAAGAATAAATATCAATCAACAAAAAAGGAAACGATATGGAATTTGTAGGAATAGAAAAACAACTGTTTGAAGAATTGGTGCGTAAGTTTGAATACTTTGAACATCGGGTCATGGAAATTTGCAACTGGGAGAACGACAGGACGTTGCACAAGTGGATGGACAATCAGGACGTATGCCGGTATCTGAACATCTCGCCCCGTACCCTGCAGACACTCCGTGATAACGGCACACTGCCTTTTTCTCAAATCAATCACAAGATATTCTACAAGCCGGAAGATGTACAGGGTATCGTCAAGAAAGTTGAGGACAGAAGAAAAGAGGCTCTTTACAGAGGCCGTAACATATAACAGTTAAACAATAACCACTAAATCCATAATAACATGAGTGAACTGAGAACAGACAGCAGAGAATGGGTACACTGTATCATGGGAAGTCTTGACCGTATGCTGGTCGGGATTGAGAATCTGGCGGTCGGAAACCGTCCCGTACTGGGTGGCGAACGCTATCTGACCGACAAGGAAGTGTCGGTACAATTAAAACTGAGCAGACGTACGCTTCAGGATTATCGTAATGAAGGAAGAATATCCTATTACCAGTTGGGAGGTAAGATACTTTATCGGGAGAGTGATATTGAGAAAATGCTTCAGGAGAATTATCGGGAAGCATATATGAGTGGTAAATAAAAGAAATAAAGGCTGTGTACCGGTCTGGATAAACCGATGTCACACAGCCTTTATGCTTGTATGATGAACAATTATAAATCTTCAGGCATGGGGATGACAAGGATAGACTCACTGCACCGGATTCCGTAGAATACGTCACGAACCCGCCCCTGCTGGGGTATCAGAATACCCTTTTCTACCAGATCTTTTATATCGCGTGCTGCTGTATCTGGTGATACCTTTACACGTTTTGCCCAGTTCTTAGCCGTCAGTTTGCCGGGATAACCGTCCAAATATAAATTCAAGACTTCACGTTGTCGTTCGGACAGAACTGTTTCGGCATGGGTTTGCCAGAATATGGCCTTGTTAAGAACCTTCGACAATGTTTCGTCGGATTGCTCGACAGAACGGAGTAGACAGTCAAGATACCAGATGATCCATTCAGTAATCTCGCAATTTCCCTTCTGTGTTTTCTCCAATATGTCGTAATACTGTTTTTTATCCTTGTTTATCTGATGTGAGATACTGAAAAAACGCATTTTTGAGTTTTCGGCCTGTGAAAGTGCCATATCAGCAATGGCTCGTCCGATTCGTCCGTTTCCGTCATCGAAAGGATGGATGCAGACAAACCACAAATGGGCTATCGCCGATTTTACATAGCCGTTATGTGAATCTGAATTGAACCAGTCCAAAAACCGATTCATTTCTTCGTCTATTCTTTCAGGAGCAGGAGCTACATAATGTACCTTTTCCCGGCCGAACATTCCAGAAATAACTTTCATATCTCCACTGCGGTATCGGGCTACATCTATTTTCGTCGGACCGCTCCATCCGGTAGGAAACAGGCAGTTGTGCCAGCCGAATAGTCTTTCATGGGTAAGCGGACTGTTGAAATTGACGGTTGCATCAAGTGCCATTTCCACTACTCCGTCTATATATCGTGAGGATTCGGTCGGATTCGGTAGTTGTACTCCGAGTTTGCGGGCTACAGATGAACGTACCTGTTCATTGTTCAATTCCACTCCTTCAATTTCTGATGATGCAATGATGTCATGAGAGATGGATTCAACTACGGCAGACATCCTGTCGTTAAAACCGATTACACTAAGGCGTCCCATCAGATAACCGACAGCTTTGTTTACCTTGTTCAGCTTCTCACCGACAAGTTCCTTGTTCCACGAAAAAGAAGGCCATTCTTTATGTTCATGTATATACATAGGCATCACTGTTTTCTGCAAATATACGGTTTTGCGGATAATTAACCGCAAATTTTGCGGCTTATTATCCGCATGAAATAGTGAAATCAATATTTATCAGCATTTTAGATATGACTTATGATTACCATTCATCATGCAGATAACCATTGACTTTTCAGTTTGGAACAGTCTGCTGATTATATACTTACGTAATTGTTGGGCCGGATAAGTATTAATCTGAAAGGCAAGCGCAAATATCATTTCCAGGTTATAGACTACCTGATATCCCTCTTTTAACGGAATACGTTGTTCTGCGGTGAATGGTTGCAAAATCTCAAGTTTATATATTCTTCTTTTCGCTGCTCGTAAGGTCGGTGCAACCACATTGAACAAGCCGACGAGTTCGGCTTCGTCCATACGAATCTTATCAGGATGGACAGCAGGAATAACAATCCTGCCGTCCTCCATTATATGGATAATTTCTCTTTTCATAAGCTACATGCAATTTGAAAGTACATCCCTTACATTATTCATATCTTTCAGAATGGAACTGTCGAGTACCCTTGCATAGTGCTGCGTCATCTTGATATTGGAGTGACCGAGCATTTTGGCTACATTCTCAATGCTTACCCCATTGGCCAAACAGACAGATGTGGCGTACGAGTGGCGGGCGGTGTGTGTAGTCAGGTTCTTCTTTATCAGACACAGGTCGGCAATCTCTTTCAGGTAACTGTTCATCTTCTGATTGCAGGGAACAGGCAGTAATACTCCTTTCTTTTTGCAGGCAGGATAATCTGCATATTTTCTCAGGATTTCCAAAGGAATATCCAGTAGCGGAATGTTACACATGTTCTTTGTTTTCTGACGTGGCTTCCTGATCCACAGGTTTCCGTTATTGTCTTTTACGATATGCTCAGGGGAAAGCTGTTGTACGTCAATGAAAGCCAGGCCGGTGAAGCCCGCAAAAATAAAAACATCACGGACTACGGTGATTCGCTCCAGAGGAAATTCCTTGTGGTAAATAGTCAGCAGTTCGTCCATGGTAAGAAATTCACGGATTACTTCTTTTTCATGGAATTTGATACCGATAAACGGGTCTTTGGCTATCCATTCATTGGCCAGTGCCAGATTGGTAATCTTTTTCAGACATTTCATATAACGGATAACGGTATTTTGCTGACATTCCTTTTCAGTCTTCAAATAAAATTCAAAGGCACGTACCAGCTCACCGTTGACTTCCGCCAGCGGCAGATCATCCTTTCCGTATTTCTGTCTGATAAGTTCGGCAAGATAACGCTTGCAGCTTTCATAACGGCGAACGGTAATCAGGGCATAGTCTTTCCCGACTAGGGCACGGCATTGGTCATTGTGCTCCTGCATGGTACCGATAAGGGTGCGTACCGCTTCCGGTTCTTTGTCCTGTCCGAAAAATATTTCCTGTAACAGACGTGCCGTTATAGGTTGGTTCTGTTCTTCCAGCTCACAAAAAATCTGATGTAATTTGATTCTCGCATTTTCGATATAGGCATTCAGATCACATGACTTGCGGCTTTTGCCTCTGGCGGATTCCTTAGCCTGACTCCAGAGAGACGGGTCAATGCTTTTGCGGATGTTGTTTTCAACTCGCGTACCATCTACAGTGATACGCATACAAACGGATGCTTCTCCGTTTTTCAGCAGCTTGGTCTTCTTCAAGAAGAAAAGCACATTGAATGAACTTCTTTTCATTTTCCTACAGTTTTTAGTTTGGACAAAAGTAGGAAACCGACCACGTTTTCTTGATACGCAAAACATTGCAAATCAGCGAGAAAGACTCTAATTCGGTGGAGATTTTTGCTCCACCTTTTATCTCCACCTTTTGCTCCACCTCGAACGGTAATATTTTGCCGTTTTTTGCGTGCTTGGGGAAAACAAAAAATCCTGATTTCGCTTGGAAATCAGGATTTTACCGTCTTTTGCTTTTCTTCAAAGTGGTGCCACCAGGAATCGAATAATACTATTCAAAGTCCTAATTTGCAATACTTTAATATCTTTGGAAAAATCCCCGAACCACTGAATCAGCCATATGCCAAATTCACCAATTTTCGATAGATTCTCGTTAATCATCATTTGACTTTACAAAGGTAAGAGTTCGGTTCTATTCCTCCAAATATTTATATAGTTATTTAGGGGTAGCTACAAGCTATTTTATAAAGTTTAGTTTTTGATTATTAGTGATTTAAGAAATGTCATTCAAATGCCAAAACTTTGTTTCTTTCCAATATATCTATAATGTCCTGTTCCTTATAGAGAATCTTTCCTCCTATTTTGTAATAGGGCAATTTACCATTCATTCTATATTCAATGAGTGTTCTTTTGGTTATTTTGAGAGCCTTTGATAATTCTTGTTCTGTTATATAGCGGTTCCCATCCAATATAGGTCTATAGATTAAAGAATTTGTATCCAATATTTGGGATATACCTTCCATGGCTTCAATAAATCTTTTGATTTCATTACTATCCTTATTCAATACCATCTGTCCCATTTCCATTATTAGTATGTGTTTTGAGGTTCTTCTTCATGTAGTTTAGAATATCTTCTTTTTTATAATAAATCTTTCTGTCTATACGACTGAAGGGGATTAGCCCTTTCTGTCTTAAAGACAACAGTTTTCTGTCTGATATATTCATAAGAATACATACATCCTGATTATCCAACCATTCACTCAGTTCAGATTTGGAAGAGTTCAGTCCTTTCAGTTGTTTTTCTATCTTGAACAATATGTTGTTCATTTCCATAAATGCGTTGACTTCTATATTCACTATCTCCATAATCATTCTTTTAGGTGTTTGAAACAAAAATAATATGAAGTAGCCACTGATAACAAGAACGTGTCATCAGATGTCATCAGGTATCACTACAAGTCATAATCACCATAGGTGTTAACCGGTTTCCAATTTTTTATTACATAGTTTACACTTTTAGTTTGCACTAAATATTAAGTAGAAAAAATTATATAACTGATTATCAGTGTTTAACAAATTTATTGACCTTTGTTTCAGATTTAGGCATACTATTTTCACTACTATAAGTATATACTCTTATAGTGCGCATGAAGAGAGTATCGATTTATTCACTTAATAACATTGGAATTATGTCATATATAGATAATGAGATACTCGAAAGACTTATAGGAACCATGGTAGAGGGATTTGCCCGCATTGAAAAGAAACTGGACCAGATGAACCGTCTGAAAGAATGTATGAACGGAGACAGACTGCTTGATAATGTGGATCTGGCAGAACTCCTTGGTGTGTCACAAAGAACTCTGGCACGTTACCGGCAAGAGGGCAAGATTAAATATTACTCGGTGGAAAAGAACGGGAAATCATTCTATCTTGCCTCAGAGATACAGAGTTTCCTTCTCCAGCGAGGTAAGAACATAGTAAATAATAAGTAGCAAATAGAATAAGTGACCGTATTCTGATGGAAAGATGATACGGTCACTTATGCATTACACTGGGATTGCGGTCATTTTCAATGTATCCAGATTGACATAGACACCGCGATACAGTGTCTTTCCTTCCTTGAACATTCTCCATAATATGTCACATCCGATATGTGCCAGTGTGGAGTTGATGAACAAATCCTGTTTTTCCAAAGCTTCCGCCAGAGAACAGCTTGGTCCCGATTCCTTTTCCTTGATTTTTGCATAGTCCACTTCCTCGGTGATGACATTCATTTTAGGCATGGGAATATATTCCTGTGAAGAAGGCTGGAGAACTTTCTCACGTACCGTCCCGATGATGACCTGTCCTTTTGTCTGGCTGTTCCCAAAATCCATCCAGTATATGGGAGCCGAATGGTCACTGAAGTTTTCTTTGCGGACTTTCTTCAGGAACTTCCAAAGCGTAAGACGTGAACGTATATTGTCCGTACAGGTTATGATGATATTTGCTGTGCTTTCTCCAGAAAAGTTCCTGGTGGGGAAACATTGCGGTTCTGCAGTCCATGCGTATCCGAAGAAACGGTTGATGCGTGTGACAAGTGATACGGCCTTGTTCAGTCCCAGTTCCGTCTCACTGAAAAGCTGGCGTCCTATATTGGCTTGGCTTACTGTGTCGGGATCGAATACGGTGACATGCAGTCCGGGATGGCCCAATGCTTGAAGTGCCATGCTCATACGTGCCAGATTGGTTATCACTTGTGAGCCTGTACCTCCGGCTCCGATGACGAATACCGTTACCGGATGACGCGGATTGAGCAGGTAGCGGTCGGTAAAATGTATCTTTTTCATGGAAGTATGTCTTTAAGTTTTTTATTCATGGGCTTGAGTTCGTTCATGTCGAACGGATTGTTTCTTATGTTTTCGGTGACGATGACAAGATTTGAAACGGTAGGATTCACATTTCCTCCCAGATGGGAGAATTCAGTCAGCCAGAACCGTTTTTCCCAGTATTCCAGCAGGGAAAGAAAAGTCGGGTTCTGTGGCTTGTCCAGTGAACTGCTGCCAAGGCAGACACTTGATCCGGTCACGTTGAAGAACGGGGCACGGAACAGCGGAGTCGTCTCCATCGGACGTTTTCCCTTGAAGGCGAATACGTCCATGCTTCCGTTTTTTACATGGTAGACAATTCCCGGCAGATTGAACATGCCGTCCTGTATATTGAGATCCTTGTGAAAGAACATCTGTCTCTTTCCGGGCGGATTGTACCAGATATATTCTTCCTGTCCTTTTCTCGGATTGCAGGCCAGCATGTTTTCGGGGACTCTGCCTGCCGGTATTCCGCTCATTTCTTCTGTATAGGATTCCAGCAGGGTATTCATGAATTCGTATGTGACGGGGATACCTGCCCCCATCTGTCCGCTTTTCCCGATGGGACGCAATTCTATGAAGTACCTGGTGTCAGAATTTCTTCTGTCTTCATACTTGTAGGCTATGATAGCAGCTTTCGGTACCATCATTTTCTGTATGTTTTGGGTCAGTTCATTCATGATGTTTATAAATTATAGGTAACATGTTCTACAAATTTCTCAAACCATTTTGAGAACCGTTCCGGATAATTCTCTGGTCTGAACAGTTTTTCAGTTTCCGGTGTGATGAATGTAAATGATACGGGAGTCTGGTTATATGTTTCCTGACAGTCAGTACTGAAACAGCTTTCCATGTCTTTGGTAACCGTATCCGTGATGGAATATGTAAGCAGAATCTGATATTCGAGCGGTGGCGGTTCGAAATCCCTTTCCTTTTCGCTTGCATAGTCATAATCATAATTCAATATATGAGGACTGTCTTTTGCAATCAGGGACATCCCTTCAGTAATCAGTTCCAAAAGTCTTTTTTCCTTATTGCTGGAAGGATTACAGTTGCGGATATGTTCTTCCAGATTCCTACAGAAAGCCCTGGAGTGCATCCGGCACAGTTTTCTGTGGATTTTCCCTTTCTCATATGACCTGAAAAGTTTTTCCTTTCTGTACAAATCCTTTTTCTCTTCCTCATCAAGCTGTTCAAAGTCCAC
The DNA here is from genome assembly GCF_021531075.1 of Bacteroides caecigallinarum. GTDB lineage: Bacteria > Bacteroidota > Bacteroidia > Bacteroidales > Bacteroidaceae > Phocaeicola > Phocaeicola caecigallinarum_B. Next base: position 22,904 of record NZ_JADYTJ010000049.1, read on the forward strand.
ATAATCGATACAGACTTCCGACATCTCAAAATAAGGGGTATCGGTTATATCCATCATCCTGTGATATTTGATGAACCGTCTGATGAACTCCAGTGTGATCCTTTTGATTTCACCTTTCAGTCTTTCTGTAAAATCTATCGGTATCAGGAATAGGGTGTAATCAGGCCATTCATGGAAATGATAGATACAGAACTGGAGCCTGTCACCGACAAGTTCCAGATTTACATGATGGGATACTATGGAATCCAGCGCATTATATAGCAGGCATATTTTTTCTCTTATGGAAGTCCTGCCTGTAGGATGGTATGGCAGCTCCACATCCAGGAGCTGCGCATACTTCATGGCTGAACGGTACAGGAAATCAAGATTCTCTTTGGTGGTGACATTTACCGTTACATCCCTGTCATTCTCCACATACAGGTCGGGAGCGATGGAAGATATTCTCGTGTTCAGAAAACCATGAGGCTTTCTGCTGGAGGGAGTTTTCTTTTCTTTCTGCTCCTGATGCCCCGGCTTATGTCCGTATTTTCGAGTTCCGATATGATAAGTCTGGCTAAATTTTCCAAAGCCCGTTCCGTAAGTTGTGTACATGGTTTTTTATTTTTATGTTGTCCTTTTTTCATGTCCTTACCCTTTCACTCCGATGGTTGTCTTGAATTCATATACTGCCCGGTCGTCTTCGATTTCCGGTCCGTGTACGGTCGCGGTGGTCAGTTCCGGATAGTTCATTGAATAGAAATCCATTACTTCAGCCGGAGACATGTTTACGTTCGGATCATCCAGTACGATTTCCTGACTGTTCTTCTTCATCTTGAATACTCTTTTCATTCCTTTAATTTCCAGTGCCATATTGTTTATTGTTTATTGGTTTTACAAATCATTTATTTTTATAATCAGCAGTATACCATTTCTACCTGTGCCTCGTCCTTCATACGGTACTCAGCCGGAAAATCCGGATATTCAGCATACGGGTCCTCTCTTAGAAGTTCCCTGTCATTCTCGTCTTCCGGATCGAAGCAGAATGTATCATGGGCTGCCGGTGCAGTCTGGTATTCCCGTCCGTTTCCGTTCTGTACCTGTGCTGTTCCGTTCGGTATATGGTCGTTTGTCGGCTGCCGTACCTGTTGTTGTGGATAAGGAGCCGTCTCAGGTTGGTAAGCCGGCTGCTGCGGATAGGGCTGCATTGTAGCTCCTTGTGGCATACCTGTTCCTTGCATTACGGGGCGGTTTGGAGCAGGTTGGATATATGCTCCGTTCATTCCATATACCGGTTGAGGCATTCCCTGTGGAATCTGTTGTGGAGCAGACTGCATGACAGGTTCAGGATTCATAGTATGGGTCTGCTGCTCCGGGAATATGCTTGTTTGCATACCGGGCTGTGACTGACCGTTCATATTGCCTTGTGGTTGGGGAATTACCGGCTCCGGTTCCTCTGCCATACCGAACAGACTTCCTTCGCTGGCCTGTTTCTGTACTTCCTGCATCTTTTCGTCAATCTCCTTCTGTTTTTCTGAAGGAGCCAGCACTCGTGCCTGTTTCAGCCATGTCATTGCTTCGGAGAACCTTTTTGCGGCAGTTGCATCATCAGCCTTCTTGAGGAGCTTTTCCATCTTTTCACGTTTTTCCCTGGCTTCCTTTGATTCAGCCGGTACTGTTGGAGTTTTGGATGATTTGGCCTGTGATGTAGCCTTTTCTGCCTGTTTCTCGAAATTTTCCGCATTGACAAGCAGTCCCTGTACCTTCTGTATCGGTTGGAGTATGGTCTGCAGGAAGCCCATATCCAGTTCTG
>NZ_JADYTJ010000004.1 GCF_021531075.1 Bacteroides caecigallinarum
CACACACATTATTATATAGTAAATAGAGAAAATTAAACCGGATGACGCACACAAGCCTACTCATACAAAACCAGGCATATTTTTAGGTCTAAAACGAAAAAACAAAATGCCTTGACGTTTTGATTAAAACGACAGCTCGTTTTACCTAAAACGTCAAGGCATTTTTCCAATTAGAAAAATCTATTTCGAGAATGAATAATCCTGATTGAGTTTTATTTGATTTCGGCTACAGATAATATTTTCTTATAATCTGCCATATTATGCAAGATCTTCACAGCCTCTTCCAGATATTCATCATCTTTCAAGCGTTCCATAGCAGCGCCCCTCTGATAAAAATACCTGGTTATGACTTCCTGCGACAGATATTCACGTATTTGCTTCTCAAAAGTTTTCAAATCGCGGTCAAGATTATGATTCAATTTCTTCTCCAAAGCAGCAAACTCTTCTTTTGCTCCGTCCATATAACCTTCGAATTCCGCCATTTCCTTTAATGACTTAAGCATTTTCTCACTTTGTCTGTCGTAAGTAAAATCACGAGATTTAACCAAGGCCATAAAAGCAGAATAATCATCATCTGTCAACTTAAAAGCTTCCACCGATTCCGGAGCCTGATGTGTCCAACAATACTGGGTTGCATAATCAAAAATTATATCATCATTCATCAGATAAAAAATAATATTTGGGAATTTGGCACTTTTGACTTCAATATCCGGACGAATGCCTCCACCATCGCGCACTTCCCTACCAATAGCCGTATGGAAAACATTAGTAAGACTATCCGGTGTTCTTGCAACAGACCCATCGGCGTTTTTCTTTGAATAATCTATAGCCTGTATACATCTTCCACTTGGGATATAATATTTTGATGTGGTAACTTTCAGAGTTCCATTATACGGAAGAGGGCGTGTGGTCTGCACCAATCCTTTACCGTAAGTACGGCTTCCAACTATCACTGCGCGATCCAGATCCTGAAGCGAGCCACTGAGGATTTCCGAAGCAGAAGCAGATGCACCATTAACCAGAACTACGAGTGGAATTTCAGTGTCAACCGGTTCATATTTGGTTTTAAAAGAATTGTCGGCTTGCTTAAGTTTACCTTTTGTATAAACCACCTGCTGTCCTTTAGGAACAAATAGCCCTACTATATCAACAGCCTCAGCCAAAGATCCACCACCATTATCCCTCAAATCAATGACTAGTGATTTTGCTCCTTTCTGCTTGAGTTCGATAAATGCTTTCTTAAAATCTTTGGCGCAATTGTCTGTAAAGCTTTGCAAGGCAATATATCCTATACTGTCGCGTACCAGTCCATAATATGGAACTGGATTTGTGCGAATATTTCGTCTTGTTATCTTAAATTCCATCTCCACACTGTCTTTTTGCATAGGACGCAGCACTTTCAGCACAAACGACGTACCCGGCTCTCCTCTTAATGCATCGCTAACCTTAGACGAGAACTCCTGAGGTTTCATGTCCCCCCTAAGCATTTCCTTGCCACCTACCTCTAGAATTATATCGCCCGCCTTTACTCCTACTTCGGCAGCCGGCATACCCTCAGTCGGCTCAACCACCACAATACGATTGTTAGCTTCATAATACCTGATGGCCGCCCCAATTCCACCATACTTACCGGTAATCATCTCCTTCAGACTCCCAACTTCCTCCTCCGGATAATATTCAGTGTACGGGTCAGTCAAAGCCAACATCCCGTTAATACCATTCTGTATCATTTTTTCAGCATCAATGGTATCCACATAAAACAAATCCAGTTCTTTGAAGATTGAATTAAACAGATCAAGATTTTTTGCTATCTTAAAATTTCTGTCATCCCCCTTAAAACTTAACAATGCCACTCCAATGAAAAGAGTTATAGCAGCAATAATAATCTTTTTAGTATTCATATAGTTTACTTTACTTACATCTATAATATCTTATTGCAAAGAAAAACAATATTCTGATTAGAATGACAGAATGTCTTCAATATTTAACTTAATTTCGTCAAGATAAGCGATATATAATTAAGCATAATGCAACAAATAACCACTCCACAACAAAGGCTTAAAAGAATTTTATTATTTTTTTCGTCAAAAGTGTTGCACAATTAAAAACAAGATAGTATCTTTGCACCGCAATCGAGAAAACAACCTTCTTCAGTAGCTCAGTCGGTTAGAGCATCTGACTGTTAATCAGAGGGTCGTTGGTTCAAGTCCAACCTGAAGAGCGAATCTCAGATTGCAAAATTCTTCAGTAGCTCAGTCGGTTAGAGCATCTGACTGTTAATCAGAGGGTCGTTGGTTCAAGTCCAACCTGAAGAGCAAAAAAGGATTTATCAGATTGATAAATCCTTTTTTTGTGTATAAAAACTAATATCAAAGAGGATTCAGATAGATGCAATTCTGCAAAAATGGCATATGACGTAATTACAAAATATTATCGCCATATGCCATTTTATTGTTCTAATGATTGTACTGAGTATCCTTCAATAAAAAGATAAATCCCCAATTAATATTCACCCAAGGATACATTATTACCATAACTATCCCATCCCTTAGTCGTTCCATCAGAGAAATCTGAATTTTCAATATAATTCTTTTCTTCTCCAGCACGTGTCAAAGACATATCATCAATTAATATATAATCTTCTGGATTGGCATTAAACTGAATAAAGAATCTGACGAATTTATCATTATTTTTTTCCTGAATTGTTAATTCTTTTCTAAAAATACTCCAAGAAGTTGAAGAACTAAATACGTTCCCTTCACCATCCTGACCGTCTTCCCAATTTGTCGTTTGGAAATACAGGTTTCCACCAGTAATTTCTGTTGATGATTTTACTTTACAAGAGAATGTATATGTTCCGCTAGGGAAAGTTCCGGAAATTTGATAAAATGCCTGTGTTTGATTGGTTCCACTTCCTGTCAATTTCAAACACTTATTTAGAATCTGAACTTCTCCCACTTCCACTTCACCGACTGTAACATCGCTAATCCATGGTTCTTCACTTACTGTAGAAGCTATTGATATTTCAGTTTCACCGACATCATTCTTTCTAGTATCAATATGAAAACAATACCTAAATCCCTCTTTAAGTTCTATTTTTGAGTAAGTCAGATATTTAGTTGTTGCTTCGCCTTGCAATTTAATACCAATGCATTCACCTTCCAGAGTTTGCGGAGCTACAATTGTACTTCCGTAATTTACATTATTTGTAAAATCTGGAACGACAGCCAAAGGAATCTTAATATCAGTTGCTTCTGCTCCTGTAGGTGTTATAGAAGAATTAGCAAAACTAAATACACCTCCTGATTTAGCTTTAACAAACACCTCTGCACCTTCAAGGCTAATACCATCACCCTGCTTTACAGCAACGTCAATCTTAACACCTTTATGATAGAACGGCAATTTAACAGTCGGTTTTCCCGCACTTCCTTTACCTGTGGCATAAAGCAAATCCTGCAAAGTCTGATGACCATTATCATCAGTCTGTGTTGTTAAAGTTATATCTGACTGATCTGTTCCGTCACACAATGATGCAGGATATAAAGCCGAGAACGATACTTCATTATTATCTTTATATGTAAATGTTTCTGTAGAAGAAAGTTTTCCATCAGCTCCTGCTGTAAGCACTTGCTTTCCTTTAAAAGGAGCTATTCCTGCAGAACTTGCCCAAATTGCGACGTCATCGCCATTTTCAAAACTTGTTCCATTCACTCTTGACACTACTTGCGAATCATAGCCTGTCAGATTACTGGTAAACTTGACCTCCAAGTTTTTTCCGTCCTGTAATGAAGAAATTTCTTCGTTGTTACATGCAACCATAAACAATGTTGCAACAAATATGTATGTAAGGTTTTTCATATTCTCTTTATTTATATTATTATCCTATTGAAGATAAATTGTACACATATTAGATATACATCAGTTAAAAGTTTTCATTTACGCAAACAACTTCCATATCAGAGCCACTTCTTGCAAGTGTATCTTTTTCTTTCAACGTAATATTGAATTTGTATTCGTGTTCAGATTCAAATGTAGTTGCAGCAGCCAACGTATAAAAATATGTCTTTCCGTCAAAAGTAAATTCTATAAATTGTGCACCACTTTCTATAGGCTGTGGTGCGACATATACACTGGCATAATTAATAGGAGTACTTGTGAAATTATTATTTAAGGCATTAGAAAGAGACATTTCAATAGCTCCATTTACAGCGTCTGTTGTTTCTTTATATGTACCATCATCCATATTATAAATAGACTGGCAGCGTGTATTCAACACACGTATTTTTGTCAATTTAGAATTGTCAGGAGTAGTTACAGCCACAGATATTTTTGTACCTAAATGCTTAAACTGTAGAGACAATGGATTACTTGAAGCAGTTACATTTTCCAGTTTTGCATACAGGAAGTCGGAATTACTATCAGGCTGCCATCCCTGACAATATTGGTAAAATTGTGTCGGTTTTGCCGTATTAGCATCACTTGCCGTAGAAAACGGTGATGCAGCCACCACATAGATATTTACTGAACCATCTGAAGGATAGTATAATTTCTCAGGCATAACCAACTGATTATTCTCTACTGTCAAATAACGTCTGTCATACAAAGCTTCTACTGTGTTATCACCTGTTACTTTATCAACATACATACAAATAAGTTTTCCCTCAAAGAATTTTTCCAAATTTGAAACAGGAGTAGATTCTACCGCTCTTGAAAGAATATTACCATTAAATGCCAGTTCATTAATTTCTCCAAGAATTATTTCTTTTTCAGAAGTAACATTTTCATCCAATAAATTATCCCTATTAGAACAAGATGACAATCCCCCAATTAATAGAGTTAATGCCAAGACCCTTATTGATACATTAAATTTTTTCATATGATTATGAGATTTATAAAATTTATAAACAAAAGATATTTTTACCACTCTAGGGTTCCGCTATATGTTTGACCATTATAGTATTCGTTTATGGTAGCGTTCATTTCAACACCTTCACCTCCACTGGTACAAATCAATCCTTCTGTATTAAGAAGGACAACTTCACACTCTGGTTTCTCGTACGAGTACAGTTTCTGCCGACTCAAATCAGAAATACAAATTTCATTTTTCGTTTTCATAATGTTTAAATTTTAGAACACCAAATTATCTTGAAATAAAATGGCATTTGGTTAATTAATATAATTACAACAAATCTTAATCAACGTTAGTCTAAAGATTTTCATTTGCACAGATTAAAATCCGTAACATCTTTTCGCAAATATATTACATTTAGAACTATAATACTGTCAAATTCGTTACAATTTTTTCCATGTAGGTTACACAAAAGGCTTTCTGCAATACAAAATATTTATCCCATGATACATACGCCCTTAAATTCTGTATAAGAACGTAATAATACTAAAAAAGAGGCTATTGGCAGACTCTTTTTTGTTTCGTTAATATTTTGTAGATGTATACATTTCTTTCATTACTCATGTAAATGCTCCACCTGCTGAAATTTTCTACCGTATTCAATACGAAAGATTGAATACCGCACCAAAAGTATCAGCAGATATAAGATTTAAAACTTAAATCCACTAATACATTCTTTAGTCATTAAAAATATTAATTCCTCTTACATTCAGATTCATTCATATACAAATATGATTTTTCATATCCACCACAGTCTATCACTATCTTCTCCAGAACTACTGCCGGATGCAATGGCTTGAAATCAAGTATATAGGTTCCATCTTCAGAAGCAGGCAGTTTCAAAGTCACCTCTTTTTCAATAACCCTACGTGCTACCGTCGGATAATACACCGTATAGACATTTTCAGGCAATTCATTCAGATTATGATTAAAGTTTACAGTTTCCTCATTTCCTCCTCTGAAACCTACAGAATATTTATGACCTTTTACATCCGCAAAAGCTAAAGTAGATTTTATAACTACGATAACCTTTACTTCCTTAAGATTCTTTGCTTCATCAGGCAAAGTCATTTTGTATGAGACTGAAGCACCGTCTACAGGTTTTGTATATGGCATCAGAGTAACACCACCCAATGTACGTCCCATATCTGGAATTATCTTCCATTCCATACCTTCAGGAGCCTTGTTCTCAAAGAAATGAGGTGCTTCCATTGCCACATAACCATCGTTACCTGTAAAGACATAACCTCCCACAGCTTTTTCAGGTTCTGCCATACGCTTCACTTCCGGAAGTTTATCTGCAGGGAAATCATCATTCCATGATGTATAGCCGATGTGTTTCTGAATCATCATGTTCTTCCATTTGCCTCCGGACATTACATTATTATAGTCGTCGCTTAAGGCTTTATCACGTGCAAAACATTTCTCAACCTTGTCTGCCCAAACATTTGCCATAGGATTTCCTTCTGCATAAAGTTTGTGATTCATAGCCTGAGCATAGTACATTTCATACAGATTTGACATTGCCTGAACAGGGAACAGAAGCAATTGTTTATAAGCATCATGATATTCAGGAGACAATGACATATACTGACGTAAAGCCTCAGCTTCCAAACGAGCATAATCATCTGCCACCTGTTTCCATTCACCGTTTTCAAGGTTATAAGTCTTGGAATCAAGCATCTCAGGTGTCACACGTCCGTTATATTTACTGTAAAGATTCAGAATCCTGGCAGCTTCATCAGCCTGTTCCTCACCAAAGGCCTGAGCACAGAACTTACGTGCATGACTAAGGAAGTTTTCTGCTGTATAAGCATCAGGATTCCATGCCATATCAAGGAAGAATGTTATAGGATATTCCATTGGTTTCAAATCGCCGACATTCAATACCCACAACTTGTCTACACCATACTCATAAGTGAGATGAAGCTGTTCCCACATTCCCTGAATTGGAGTAACATTTATCCATTTTGTATTACGGGGAGCACCGACATAATCTACATGATAGTACATACCCCAACCTCCGGGATGCTTGCGTTCTTTTTCATTTGGAAGACGACACACGTTGCCCCAGTTATCATCAGTCAGGAGCATAATGACATCGTCCGGTACGCGCATACCTTTATCATAATAATCAAGGACCTCTTTATAAAGGGCCCAAACCTGTGGAGTTTCCTTTGCCGGTTTTCCTGTAACCTCTTTAATAATCCTACGTTGGTTCTCTACGATGTTCTCCAGAAGCTTAACGTTTGTTCCGTCAGTCATAGCCGCATCACCGTCACCACGCATACCGATAGTTACTACATCTTCTGTACCTTTCATTCTCTCTATACCTTCGCGGAAGAACTGGTCTAGAACTTTTTTGTTGGTTACATAATTCCATGCGCCATATTCTTTGCGTTTTCTTGACCATTCCTGATGATTGCGTGCCATAGGTTCATGATGGGATGTACTTATTATCACACCCATCTCGTCGGCAGTCTTGCTATTCAATGGATCATCAGCATAAAAAGCCCAACTCCACATTGCGGGCCAAAAGAAATTTCCTTTCAAGCGAAGGATAAGTTCGAATACGTCGGCATAAAAACGATGGTCGCCATACCCTGTACCATAATGTTTTTTCACCCAACCAGTAAGACATGGAGCCTCATCATTCAGGAAGATACCACGATACTTCACTGCAGGTTCGCCATCAGTATATACTCCCGGAAGTACACATACATCGGAACGCTTAACTACAGGAACATCCATCCACCAGTACCAAGGAGAAACGCCCATCTGTCCGGAAAGTTCATAAATGCCGTATATGGTACCACGGCGATCGCTTCCGGCAATAACAAGAGCTTCGTCAACTCCGTCCAACGGATTCTCAACAGTGGTAATTATATACTTTTCATTCTTCCCCTGAAGTTCCTTTTTATCAAGCTTTTTCGATTTGACTAGTTGCTTGATATATTTAGATTCGAGACTTCCGATAATTATGCAGCTTTTGTCCGTGGCAGCATCAAGCAACTGTGGCTTTACTCCGCATACACGTTTAAAATCATCGGCAAGATTGTCTACCGCAATATCCACACCTTTCTTGTCGCCAGAATCAAAAAGGATATTCAAAGGAGTCCCATCGGATATTATATAAAATACTGACGGCTCCTTATCAAAGGAAACAAAACGTTTTGCAGAATAAACAGATACAAAAACGAACGTCATTAATAATATCAGACTTAATTTCTTCATCGTATGACTAAAATTAAAGTTTTAGGGATTTACACAATAATCAATTATATTTCAACCTTACAGAGACAATACTTTGTGCAGACATTGGAACTATCACTCCAGAATTGTCTTCACCTTCAGCTATAGACAGGTTCTCCATATTCTTGTCCTTGTCTGTTATCACACCGGAATATTCAGAGATATTGGAATTGGAGTTTTGCCCGTTCAAGACCACAGTTGTAGGGTCGCTGGAATAATTCAACAAAACAAATGTCACTGTCTTGCCTGATTCATCCATATAAGCCGTACCCTGGACACCGGACTGGTTTGCAGTAAATTCCAGTTTTATCCTGTCAGTTTTCTTTGCATACTTGGCATAGTGTGAAAGGATGTATCCGTTCTTTGTTATGGCACCGCTACTTACAGGAGACTTCTTATCATTATCTCCCAACATTCCATAAAAGCGTTTCAGATACCAATAAACGTAAGCACTGCAGTTTAATTCCATACATGTGTGGATTTCTTTACCAAGATGTGTCAGGTTATAATCCCAGTTCTGGAATACCCATTCTGACATACTGCTTTCATTCTCTCCCTGATTAAACAGATGCTCTGTCATCCACCACTGCTTGTTCCATTTCGTGGAATTTTCCTTAAAATAATTTCTTAGATTTGAAGCATTGCCTTCTGTCCACGCATCATTATATTTGTCATTTTCTATAAATCCCTGATAAAGGTGTCCTGCCACGATATCAGTGTTGTTCCAAGCGGAAGAATTATTTTTTACCGCATCAGTATATGCTGTCTGATATCCGCAGGCTTCCGGCGACATAAGTTTTACGCCTGTTTCACGAATAACCGCACCATATTGTGCCACAAAATTGGCAACATCGGCAGGCCCATTACCATTCTCATTCCAATGTGTAAAATGCATATCCGGCTCATTCTGTACAGACACTGCATGAAGATTTATACCTTGTCCCTTAATAAACTCTATATACTTGACGAGATGTTTTGCATAGTCCTCCCAATGCTCTTTGTACAATATTCTATACTCATTGCCACTTTGATCGGTTTTAATCTCACCAAACTCAGCCGGGCAGTACCACGGGCAAGCAAAAACTGTAGCTCCCAACGACTGTGCCACCCTTACATTACTAACCTCATAATTCCAATCATCCTGCTTGTCGTAAATCATCAATCTAAGGATGTTGTATCCTAACTGGTCATCACCATCCCCATACATTTTTCGTATATCCTGTTCATTTAACGGATCGGCAACCCATCCTTTAGGAGGATACATTCCTCCGAAACCTTCAACATACTGGTATTTCTCTGTTGTGTCGAAACTTGCAGATGCTACCTTAGCATATCTTGATTCCTGGTATAAGGTAAATTCGCTTTGGGTATTATCAGCTTTGTTCACCAAAACTATTTTTTGAGAGTTTGGCGTGTCATCGGATGTATTTTCATTATATGATATTTCAATTTCTGTTGTCATGCCTGATTTTGAGGCATCACCACCCTGAAGCGGAATTACAGAATTTATAAGATTTCCTTCACCCAAAATCAGTTCCCATTCAGTTTCAGACGAAATAACAGATATCTTTACTGTTCCACTAAGATAATTGACTGTTTTTTGTTTTTCAGAGAATGATGCCGAAGCATTCCTTATGCCCTGTTTGATAACTGTTTGCGATGTTTCTCCGGTTGTAAGGTTTTTAATCGTAAGTTTCTGTTCCCTTGTTGACTTAGAAGTGTTTTCATTTAAACCGACAACAATAGTAGTCTTCTGGTCCTTATCGGACTTATTACCTCCAGAAGTCACAGATAATGAAGCTATTACATCACCGTCCTCTTTTGACACTTCCCATTCCGTTTCAGATCACTCAACGAAAACATTAACAGTACCGGAGTAGGAAGCATTAAAATTACTGCTTGAAAACTTTGCGTAGGAAGTCGATAATGCGGCAGTGTCATCGCTACAGGAATAAATTGTCGCAATTGCAATAAAACAAAAGACATATATCAGTTTGTCGAATATTTTCATGCTTTTATAGTATCAATTAATCATGACGGAGATAAATCTCTCCGCCATGATATAATTATCTTAAATATTTAAGAAACTTAATTTTACGGTTCACTTTATTCCGCATTTTCTGACGTTTCATCGCCAGTGGTTGAACCCATGGAACTAGCCCAACCAAGATAAGACTTCTCTATTCCAGCCAAACCATCAGCAAATCCGGCATACGCTGGTTTTCTTTCGTATCCCTTTGTCCATAAGCCGATAGGTTCACCTTGTCTCCATGCCCATTCTTCATCTCCTGCATCTGTTATTGACCAGTGTGTGATACCATAACGATATTCGACAGGTATGTGTTGAAAATATTTTCTGATTATGAAGTTATAATAATCAGCCATGCGAAGAAGATGAACCAAAGTAACATCAGAAGTCATAATATCTTTATCATCTTCATCGGTGATACCCATATCTATTTCGGAAATCTTTATCAGCTTACCTGTTTGAGCCATAAGTTTAAACATGTTTTCTACAGCGTTTTCACGACTCTTTTGAGTATCTTCTTTCACTGAGCATGAAACGTGCATCTGTGTTCCGATTCCGTCAATATAGATCTCTCCGTCATTCTCCCAACGTTTAATCCAATATATCAAGCTCCTTAACTTCTTATTATTCTCATCCCAATCTGATTCAAGATTGTAATCATTGATAAACAATTTCAAATCATCTGGATTACCGCCATATTCTGCAAAATATTTACGTGCTAACTTGACAGCGTCACGGACAAACTCGTCATCTCCCAGATAATCCTGCCAATAAAAATTATTTGTAGGATCCTCACTATTTGATGCAGACCATAATTCATAATGACCTTGAACATCGCCACCACCAGATATAGGTTCATTAACGACTTCCCAAACCTTTACTCTTCCTTTGCAAGTTTCCATCATGTTCTTAATCCAAGTATCAAGTGCAGCATAGATTACATTGCGTTTTTCTTCGTCTGTCATTTCCTCACCTTCAATTACTTTCTTCTGGAAAGAAACGTTGTCAAAATAATAAGTCGTTGCGGTCAATCCAAGGTTAAACGCAACTGCTCCTAATCCTTCCAATGCTTCAGTTCCTGATCCAATGGTTATTTCTTTAGTGATTGTTTGCCAATCAGTAGTTGAATTGATATCGCCAAACATATTCCAATGCATATAAGTTCCAGGAGCAGATTGTGCCTGAGTCGTAATTTTAGCTTCTTTGTCAGATTTTACATCCATTGAGAATACATAGACTTCACCTACCTGAGCTTTGTTCGGGATAGAGAAAATAAACTGTGAGTCATAATCATTGGTTTGAACGTCAGGATTAGTTACTGCCAAAACTTTTCCATGATCTGCATCATCATCTTTAATTTCATATGTAGTTTCTTCTTTTTGGACTATATAACAAGAAGAAAGTTCTCCATTTTCGAAATCACCATTTTCCAATAATTGTGTGTAAGTGACGTCACCGTCTTCTCCTCCTTCGGTGTCATCAGACATATTGAAGATTGATAAAATGTTATCATAGCAATCCCACCAAGTCTTACTTCCTGTTTCAAAATCAGAGTTGTCAATATAATTAGTACCATTATTAAGAGTCAAAGAGACATCATCTATTAATACATAATCTCCTGCACCGGCTTTAAACTGGATAAAGAATCTTATACATTTATTATTAACATCTTCAGGAATAGTTATAGTTGCTGAAAAGTTTGACCAATTTGTGGAAGAACTGAAGACTCCCCATTCTCCAGCCTGACCTTCTTTATAATCTGAAGCCTGGAAAACCAAATTTCCCCCACTAATGGCAACAGAAGATTTAGTCCTGCAAGAGAATGTATATGTACCGCTTGGAAAAGTTCCGGAATTGGGAAGCTCATAATATGCTTGTGCATCCTTTTCTTCTCCTATTCCTGTTAACTTCAGGCAATACTTGTTTTGGCTGTCAGCCCTTGACATAACATCTCTTTTAGCAGCTTTTGATGCGCCTCCTCTCAATAGTCCATTAAGATAGGTCAAATTCTGCTGTGAGTGCCAACACAAGGTATGGCCGTAAACAGTCAGGTCTGCCTCTTCGGCTGTTTCTATGAAGGCTTCAACAGTACTGAAATCCATAGTACCGTCATCCTTCACTACAGAACTATATTTCATGGCGTTTCCTGGAGTAACATCCTCAAAATTTGTTTTCGCGATACTGAATGCCGCACCTTTGTTTATGAAATCATTCTCATCGACAGCAATACCAAGTTTAAATCCCGGATTATCAGTCCTGTTAACGTAATTCTTCAGGACATCATATTCCTGAAGATTAGCATTCTGTGTCAGTTCATCAGGCACCTGTACCTCACCAGGGAAAGGCAATAATCCCTCGTCAGCACAAGAACAAACAGCAAGACATAAACTTGTTCCTATAAATAATTTGTTATATATTTTCATAATACTTGTTTTTTTTATTCTTTATAATATGTTGAAAATGTCTCATAGCTTACACCTCTGTCACGAATGACTAATGTGTCCAGTGTATGGCATGAAGCACCTGTCGTCTTATCCTGTATTGTATAGTCCAGATAAATCACATCACGGTCCTTATTGCCCCAACTATTTTTATCGCCATCTTTTACGAACTTACCGTTACCATTGCTGATGGCAAATCCATCCGTTTCAGTGGTAACAGTACATTCTTTGTTGTCATTGAATGACAGAGTCAACTTATAATCACCAAATCCTTTCAGACTGACTGACATAATAGCTGTTGTAAGATTTTTTGTGTCAATGCTACAGGTGTCATCATACTCCACATACTCTTTATGGCGAACATTTTCCTTTGTCTCGCCTGCTATAGTTATAATATCCTTACCACGGCGAAGATAGTTTCCATCCCACTCGTTAATGTATTTCACACAGTAAAGGACATAATTCATTGGTGCCACATCCCATAATGCGGAGTTGGTAAGTTTGGCATTCTCTTCTATAGGTTTACCGGACAAGATAGAATCTACGTTTACAAAATCTGTCATCTTCAGAGGTATGACGTAGGTGTTTTTTATAGCTTCTGGATCTTCAAAGAATTTATCTGTGAATTGTACTTCTACAGCACCCATCATTTCCTTATTCAGCACTATTTTGTTTGATGACAATTCATAATAATCTGCGGGCATAGCCTCTACTTTTCTTGAATACTCTGTGTCAAAAAACAGATTCTCACATAATTTATTGTCTATTTCGATACCTATTTCAACTTTTTTATCATTGTTATATACTCCGCTGATGGTTGCATATATTTTGCATTTGTGCTGGTTATCTAATGATGTGTCATAAGTGTCTTCTCCCATAACCAATGTACGAACCGGTGTCTGGCGTGCAAAATAGACAGCTGAATAGTCATAATTATCAAATTCAATATCTTGGTTCTTACACGAAGAAATGATAGACATACATACTCCGACAATTAATATTAAATATATTCTTAATGCTTTCATAACTTTTATATTTCAAAGAATTTATTTTCAATTCATACATTACCAATCTTTGTTCTGTTTGAGCTGGTCATACTTTAGAGTCTCGCTATACGGGATAGGTCCATAGTACATATAGTCTTTGTAACTTCTGCTTTCCACTTCAATTTTATCATATTTAAGTCCGGTACCTGCCCTTACAATTGAAACCCCTTTGGCTGGTTCGGTCAATAACGACATATCAACTTTCCAACGGCGTAAGTCATAGAAACGATGATTCTCGAAACAAAGTTCTATACGACGTTCATTACGAATCAACTCACGCATCTTATCCTTATCGGCAGCACACTCTTCCAGATAAGGATCATCTGTTGTAATTCTGGCTCTTTTACGTATAGCCTTTATTACATCATATGCACTATAATCATATCCACCATTACCTTTTGGCCCCCAAGCCTCATTGGCAGCTTCCGCGTAGGCTAGATACAACTCTGTATATCTTATATATGCACTATATACCTTTTGTGGGGTGTTATACGTAGGGTTAGGATTACAATCGGTCCTGAGGAGTTTTTTCATATAATAACCGGTACGTGTTGAATAACCTGACTCCATGTTCAATGCATCGTTTGTGGCACCATATGCACCGGTAATGATTAAACTTTCTTTGTAAGTGTCGCCATTACAGATGATATACTCTTTCAGACGTGGGTCACGGTCCTTGTAAGGATCGTTCGTGTTATAATTGCCGTTTTGATCTGTGATAGGATAACCATTTGCCATAGGGAACGCATCTACCAGATTTTGTGTAGGATTGACTCTGCCTTTACCATAAAGGGAAGGCGGATAATTATCACTTTCCTTGGTCAAATTAGAAACGATACTACTTCGCCATAATATCTCATCAGGGTTTGAGCCTGCTGCCAGATTATCGATTTCAGTTCCGTTTGCATACCATTTATATCCGTCGGGATCTATACCGTCAACACCGTTATTCGTTTTTAATACAATAGCTGCATAATTTGCGGCATCCTCCATGGTCACGCCAGAACCTTCCGCATAGGCAGGACTTGCTGCCAACAAAGCAGCTTGTGCACGTATGGCTTCGACTATCCTTCCTGATATACGTCCTCCCATGTGGTCTCCGTTTACTCTATCATATACGGAAACATCAATTCCTTTATCTTTATAATCTTTCGGAATATCGGCATCGGTATGTGCTTTATAGTCTGTAGGCAATAATTCAATGGCTTTCTTACAGTCTTCGAATATGAAATCCATACAATCCTTGAAAGTATCACGTTTTACATTAAAATCTGTATTAGGATTTTCAGAATTTCTTTTGATTGGAACTCCATACAGAACTCCATCATCTGCCCAACCTGCATGAGCAAGTAACAAATAATACATGTTAAGGGCTCTTAATCCATAAGCTTCTCCCTTAAGCCTGTCATTGAACAACATACGGACATTCTCATCAGTTGACCATATAACATCATCACATCTTTCAAGGAATGTGTTTATATACTGAATGGCATGGTAACGGTTTTGCCACTGTGATGCCTCATCATTATCAGAAGTCCACGAACCAGTAGCAAGTTTTACCCAATTATTTGATACATCATTCAAAACAGCATTATCTGTAGCCACTTCATTAGTTACAGGCGAATTATATGGTGATGTATAAGGTAACAATATATATGCATTCGCCAAAACGCCCTGTGCAAATGAAGGTTCATCATACATGGCATCAATCTCACGATTATTCTCCAATGCAGGTTCCAATAAATCCGCACATGAAGTAAATAAAGGTAAAAATGCCAAAATCTTAAATATACTTTTCATGACTTTAATCATTTAATATTCATTTTTAGAAAGTTAACTTAACACCCAAATTATAGAAACGTGTTTGTGGAGCAGTTCCTACATTCATTTCCAAATATTCACGTTCTTTCGAAATAGTGAACAAATTTGAACCGCTAATATAAACCGACGCATCACTTATAAATGTTTTATTCAAGATATTCTTTGGTAAATCATAAGTGAGCTGTAGTTTTGCGATATCAACGCGATCCGTTTTATACATCCAGAATGTTGAATTTTGGAAGTTATTAGCACCGGACAATGTCGTTAAACGTGGATAAGTAGCAGTTGAAGCTGTTTCCGGAGTCCAACGGTTACGTACAACTTCTGAATATTTTCCATCACCATAAACCCACCAATAAGAATTGCTCTTCATTCCTATAGCACCAAAGCCACCTGTTGCCAAAGCAAAGAATGTAAAGCCTTTCCATTTTGCTGTGAAATTAAGTCCAAGTGTAAGAGGTGAACCGTACCATCCGCCTTTTCCGAGATAAATCTGATCTTTGCTGTCAATAACTCTATCGTTATTTCGATCTCTGTATTTAAGATCACCGGCTTTCAATGTTCCACCGAAATTCTGGTTGGCTGCAGCAGCCTCTTCGTCTGTTGCAAAGAAACCTTCGCATTCAAGTCCCCATACACCGTCTATAGGTTTACCTTCCCTGTTCTGGTATTCATATCTGTTTATTTCATCCTTACGTGTGACTTTTGTATCATAATATGTACCGTTCAATCCCAAAGAGAATTCGGCTTCACCTGCCTTCTTATTGAAATTAACAGAAAAGTCTATACCAGAACGTCTGTTATTATTATAGTTAACATATGGAATAAAAGAAGATTCCGGATAATAACAAGCAAAATAGCTAGGATACAAAGATGATGACTGCACCAATAATCCTTCTGTTGAATTAACAAACAAGTTCACATCTGCTGTTATAAGCTTGTTCCATAGAGAAGTTCTTAAATTCAACGCGACTTCTTTACGTTTTATAAAAGTCAAATCTTCATTTGCACTCCTCAATGAGTTGACCGAGCGTTCTGATACGCCCTCATGCCAGCCCCAATATTCTCCTGTGGCGTGGTTCAGTGTCTGCTGATATAAATAGTAATTTGCAATATCTATGTCTTGATGTAAAATACTTCCGGACAGGCTAATCTGCAAATCATCGACTATAGATGAGGCCTTCAGAAAGTCTTCATTAGCGATGTTCCATGCCAAAGTCAGTGACGGTGAGAACGCATTCCTGTGTCCTTCTGCCAATTTTGCTGAATGGACTGCTGCGCCGCTGAAGTCTATAAAATATTTTTTTGCATAATTATATCCCAGTTGCAAGCCCAGGTTGGCATTGCTGGTTTTATGATATACGCCGGAATTGGTTTGCTGGAAACCATTTGCTATCAACATCGAAGAAATATTGTGTACTTTTTTGAATGTGCGGTTATAATCAAAATGTGCGGACAATGCTATAGTCTGGTTGTCGGTACTTCCACTAATATTCTGGACTCCATCTTTGGCATCATTCCCATATTTACTCAAGGCACTGATGATTTCTGAGGCATTGAAGTTTGACCAGGTCGGAGTATATACGGCATAATCATTGTTATATGATGTGTTATAGGCTGTATTATAGTCAACTGCAAATTGAAAGTGGAAAGACAGACCTTTTGTTATGCTGGCGAGGTCAAAATCAATGCCGGTATCAAATTGGAATTGGCGGCTAGTGTATTTATTGTATCCTCCTGCATAATAATCAGCAAAAATATTACGTTGGTCAATCTGTGTACCTCCGAGAAAACAGCCGTTAAATATATTACTGTTTGCTGCCATATAATCAAGACCTGTCGTGTAATTAGGGTCTATATAACTTACAGGAATCAATGGCGAGAATCTGTTAGGACGCATTGTAGAAGCTTCACTCCAGTAGTCAGCGCCATTTTCTTCAGTCGAGACACCTGTACGTGCATCGTAGAATGTCGCATTGGCGTTAGCATAGGCCGATATAAAATCGTTTATGGTTAAATCGACATTACCGCGGATGTTTAATCGGCTGGTATAATTATCTTCTACCTGACCAAATTTAAACAAATCACCTTGGCGATAATAACCTATATTGGCATAATATCTTGCCCTTTGATTTCCACCTGAGAATTCTGCACTGACGTCACTTCTATTATAGGCTTTTTTTAAATAATCTCCTGAATAATAGTCCACATTTGGATAACGATATGGGTTTGCACCAGTAGCTGAATAGTAGATTTCTGTATCTGAATATAATGGAGTCAGATCATCGTTTGCGCGGGCTTCATTATATAATGTCATATATTCGGCAGAACCGAGATATTTGGGATAACTTTTCGGTATGTAAAAACCGGTATTAGCGCGTACATCAATCTGAAGTTTATCGGAAATCTGACCGCGTTTTGTTGTAACATAAATTACTCCTTTGGCTGCACGACTACCATATAAAACAACAGCTGACGCACCTTTCAAAAATGTTATTTTATCTATTTCGGAAGGTAAGACATTATCCATGTCACGTGGTACTCCATCAACAAGAACTAAATAACCTGCGTTGTCTCCATCCATACCCCATAATGAATTACCGTTCCATCCACCTATATATCCTTGTAGATTGTCAAGTGTGTATGTATTATAATTTTTCTTTTGTAACTCCTTAAAATCTATAACAGAAACTCCGCCTAGTAATTCATCTTGAGACACTTTTCTAAAAGCAATCTGAACCAATGAGTCTGCAGATTCTGATAATGGTGTTGCATTTCCGATAGTTTCCTGAGCAATCATTGGACATACCATTGCTGCCAGTAATGCTGTAGATGAAATGAACTTTACATGTATATGTTTCATTTTGTAATACTTTTTAATTTTATTTCTCAAAAAAAATAACTCAGCTTCGCCCATTACCAACCAGGGTTTTGGCTAAATTCCATGGTAACATAAGTGTCGGCTTGCTTCAATGGGAACCAATAATGCTTTGCTTCAAAGTTGCGTGTAAGAATTTCCTCTTCTCTCCAGCCTTGTACCTCGGCATCTCTTGGGTCGTGGTTTTCGTACCAAGCATCATCATGTACTCTCGTGAATTCTTGTGATGTTTTTTTGTTGTATGGTGCTTCGGTTAATAGTAGCCAGCGTTGCAAGTCATAAAAACGGAATCCTTCGAAAGCAAGTTCCACGGCACGTTCACGACGCACTTCATCCATAAACTTATTTTTATCATCGATATATGTAGGATCAATTATATCATCATTAAAGCTTTTAGTAGCCGGATTATAAGTTTGTCCACCTACATGACCTGCGCCTACCCTGTCACGAAGTTTGTTTATAGCGCCAACAGCTGTCAATGCTGAATGCGTCGTAGATGCCTGTTGAGCGCCTCCTATTGCGGCGCAAGCCTCTGCATACATCAGATAAACGTCGGCAAGTCGCATGTATGGGATATACATCCTGAGACCTGAAGACCAGTCGTAAGACTTGTCATATTTATTACAAGTGTGTGGTGTCAGTTTCTGGGCAAAATATCCTGTACGGCTACCGTTTAGAGCTCCCCTTACATTTCCGCCTGTATATAACTGGCTGTAACGATACTTCTTGTCATCCTCAGCACTAATTTCGGCATTGATGTATTCAAAGCCATCGAAAACAATGTCGTGGTAGAAACGTGGGTCACGATCTTGGAACGGAAACCTCTCGTTGAATTCGCTATTCTTATCAGTCAGAGGAAGACCGTTGACCATGCCGTAATAGTTAACATAGTTTGCTGTCGGTTGGTGGATTACATTGTCACGTTCTACAATACCGTTTACTTTTGGACCCCAGGTCGCTGCTGCGTTCCATCCGCTGGCGTCAGATTTTGCGGGAAGCAGGCCGCGGAATATGGCTTCGATAGAACCAGGCATCATGAAATTTTGTCCCATTGTATAGAATATGTCTGTAAAACAAGTAGTGGCATCCGATGATTTTTTATGGTTGTAGATGTCCTCATATTTGAATTCCGCAAGCCCATATTGTGTTTGCCCTGTCTCAACCAACTGGAGGAGTTCGCCGAATACGTCTGCCGCCTTTCGACAATATTCCACGTCGTAATCGTATGTCATTGCTCCACCTGTTTGTGCGCCGTTTTTCATCAACGGGCTACCAGCCCAAAGGTAACACTTGCCCTGGTATCCTAGAGCCATAATCTTGTTTATGCGCAATTGGTTGTGGCCTTGTGTTTGTTTTCCTATGGTTGTGTTGTCCCAGTCTATTGGCAAAAGCTCTGCAGCTTTGCTGAAGTCAGTTGCGGCCTTGTCTGCACATTCTTGAAAAGTAAGGCGTGCCAATGCTTCCGTGCCGTCAAGTGATGATTCCACATATGGTAATCCGCCAAGGAACTGCATTAGTTCGAAATGCCACCACGCACGGAAAAAGTAAAGTTGTCCCTTTATAAGGTTACGTTCTTCTTCGGTAGCATCTACCATTTTGTCTATATTTTCTAGTCCAAGGTTACATTTACGGATGCTATACCATGAATAAGGCCATAATCGGATGTTGTAATAGGCTTGATCACCGGAATTGTTCCCATCACCATCGAGGTATGTTCCGTCCATTCCCGATATTTCTGACTGCCACTGCCAGAAGTTACCTAAGTCTATCTGATGGCATAGATGCCAGTCGGCTTCTGTGTTCATTATTTCATCTTCACCCCAGTTGAATGACGTTGTCCAATAACATTGCTCCTTGTCAGGAATGTAGTTGTATATTTCTTCTACGTATCCTTGGAAACTTTGGAAATTCTTGAATGCATCGTTCATGTCCACTGTGGAATCGGGGTCCTTATCCAAATAATCCTCGCATGACGTTAACATTAAGGAGCCTGTGGACAAGCAAACGCTTAATAAATATATGTAATATCTTTTCATAATCATTATAATGTGAATTTTAGACCTAAGTTAATACGTTTCATAGTTGGATAGGATCCTTGATTACTTGCTCCGGCAAAGTTGGATTCACGGTCGTCAGGCATACGTGTCCATAGCCAAAGATTGTTTCCGTTAAGGAATACCTTCAAATTGCGGATACCTATTTTTCTTACCCATCCACTATCGAAAGTGTATGCAATTTCGGCATTCTTTAGACGGATATATGAACCATCGTACAAATACTGGGTACCAGTGTTGTAGGATGGTGTAGTCATGAAGCGCGGCATAGTCCTGTCGGCATTCGGAGTATCTTTGGACCACCATGTTCCATTGTCATAAACGATGTTAGTTTTGTTCACGAAACTCGTAAGCGTAACGTCGCGTGTAACGTTATTCACACCATAAAACTGGATGAATGCGCTAAAACCTTTCCACTCGAAACCTATCGTTGCATTATATGTGTTCTGTGGAGTGGGGGAGTATCCGTATGGTGCGCCGTCTTTGTCGTCTATCACACCGTCGGCATTAAAATCTACTATATAATAGTCGCCAGGGAGCATTTGTCCGTCATTTGTGCTATGTATAGGTGCGCCGTAAATTTGGTCGTAATTCTCCAAGTAACCTTTGTCGATGTGTGAATGGCTCTGGTTTATGCTGAATCCAGCCTGTTTCTGGTATGCAGGTGTCATTTCAGGGTCGTCGCGTTCTATCACTTCGTTTTTGGCGTGCGTCATATTGAAATTTCCCCATAGACGCATTTTGTTTTCAAATACTTTGTTCACACGGAGTTCCAGTTCATAACCTTTGGTTTTCACTTCACCTAAGTTAGCAGAAGGGGCATCTATACCCAATATAGGAAGTACTGCACGTTCTCCACCATTAACTATAATGTCTGTACGCCTGTCGCGAAATACTTCTACTGTACCCGCAAGAAGACCTCCCAAGAAGGAATAATCTATACCAAGGTTGAACTTCTTCACTGTTTCCCAATGTATGTCAGGATTCCCCATAGCGGTTTCACGGTACCATTGGAAAGAACTTGCATTGGCATTCAAATCCATTAGACTGTAACCTCCACCTTCTCCGTTGCCTAAAGCCCAATGGCTCATGTATAACCAGCGGTCTGCCACGTTGTCGTCACCAATTTCACCGTATGAAGCACGTATTTTTAACATGTCAAGCCATTTTTTTGTGAAACTCATGAATTTTTCTTCGGAAAGCATCCATCCTATGGCTCCAGAGTTGAAGAATGCAAAACGATACTCTGGTGCGAATTTCTCAGAACCGTTGTATGCTCCATTGTACTCTACAAAATACTTGTCCGCGTAGTTATAGGTGGTACGGAATGCCCAGTCCTCACGGTAGCTAGGTATAACGCTACCCAATGCTGTTTCTTGGCGACTGAACAACCCCATTGCCGTTACGTTATGCTTTTCAAAGTCGCGTGCCCAGTTAAGTTGTATCTGGTAGTTCAAATTACGTTGTGTGGCACTATTGTTAACGGAACCTGCGGCTGTCTGCCATAAAATGTTATCTTGAAAATCGAATTTGTTATTGGTGTCATACCCTGATTTGTAATATGTAGTGCCATCTGCAGGGTCTATCCATTTGTATTGTGGAGAATTGTTTAGGTCGTTAATACCTCGTCCTGACTCCACGAATACGTTGTCCCAAGAAACCATACCTCTAAGACTTAATCCCTTTGTAATAAAGCTTAAATCCTGTTCAAGGGTAAAATCGGTATTGATACGTGTGGTAGTGGTCTTTTCGTTTCCTGCCAGTGCCAATATTGCAGCTGAGTTTGAAATGTTAGACACGTTAGGGTAATAACCCCAAGTGCCATCAGAATATACAGGCATGAATACATCAGGCGCAATGCCGTATGCACCTGCCCAAAACTGTGCGGCACTCCAACTTGAAGAATCGCCTTGTCCCCATGGCGCCATCCTTATTCCATTTGAACCGGCAAGGTTTATTTTTAATAATGTGGTTTTCGTCAATTGGAAGTCTAGGTTGCTTCGCACATTTATTCTATTGTAGCCGTATCCACTTTTGTAACCTCGTCCGTTATCATAAATTTTGAAAAGGTCGCCTTCGTTCACGAAATCAGCAGAAACGAAATATTTTACGAATTTTGTACCACCACTTACGTTAAGATTGGCATTATATGACATTGCATAATTTTCGAATAGAGCGTCTTGCCAGTCAACATTAGGATAGCGTTCGGCTTCTGCCAAACTAACAGGATACCTATATTTATTTATAATAGCTTGTGGAGTAATATAATCCCAAGAATTTGGATCAAGAGCTAATTCGTGTTCTACAACAAAATTACGTGCAGTCAAAGCATCGTATGAATCAAGCTTGCTTGGTAATTTAGAAGGAACTTTCATTGTTGCCTGTGCAGATACATCAATTTGCGCTTTACCTTCCTGGCCACGTTTGGTTGTGATAAGTATAACACCATTTGCACCTTTAACACCGTATACTGCTGTGGCAGATGCATCTTTCAACACAGAAATTGACTGAACGGAACTGATGTCAACAGAGCTCATTGGACGTTCGATACCATCCACCAACACCAAAGGAGAGCTGTTATTCCATGAACTTGCTCCACGAATTACGATTTCCGGTTCCTCTTCACCTGGCATACCAGAACTCTGTGTAGTAATAACACCAGGAAGATTACCGGTCAATGCAGCACCAATGTCTGTAACACCACCGGCTCTCTCTAAAACTTCACCTTTAGTCTGAGTAATAGCACCTACAACTGAAGCCTTTTTCTGTTGTCCATAACCTACCACAACAACTTCTTCAAGCATTTCTGAATCCTCACGCAATACAACAACAATCATACTACGGCCATTCACATTTACATCTTGAGGAGTCATACCAAGATAAGAAACCGTCAAAACTGCATTTTTATCAGGAACTTCCAATGTGAAATTTCCATCAAAATCTGCCACAGTTCCTGTAGTACTTTGACTTTTAAGTACGATAGCAGCACCTATCAATGGTTCATCGTTAGCATCAAGAACCTTTCCTTTTACAGTGAAGCTTTGGGCAAAAGCCGAAAGGTTACATAACATAATTAATAATAAGGACAAACATCCTTTCAATAACCGCAATCTAGTTCTATCGAGACTAGTAATGCGAAAACAATGTTCTCGTATGTTTTTCATTATATTATAAATTATAAAAACAAAAAAAATAAATCTCAAAAAGAATAATAATCAATAATTAACCAGAGTTACAAATTGTTTTCATGTTTAGCTATTTTAAAGTTTAAAACAATAATTTTTCACATCACAAAATTACATATAAAAAAGCAAAACATAGTTTCAAATATTACCAGTTTATATCATGTATGTTACATTAGATGTTACGAATGTTACAAAAACTATCATGTTTGTAACATTAACAGTATACAATATATGGTATGGCCATTTTTCATTGTTACAACCACATAATTCGTAACTATATGAAACATTCTATAGTAGCGTTGGAACTTATTAAACAAAAGCAAAAATCATAAATGTATTGATTGTAAAATATTATTTCACATTGATTCCTACAAAAAGCCGTACTGCTATTTATTAAACATTACATATATTTCAACGTATATTACATACATTATATTTACTCTGAATATTATTTCATGGGAAAAACAAATTAAATTACCTTTGTTCTGTTTACTAAACTTAATCTCATGAAAAAACATTTATTATCTATGGCGCTATTTCTTGCCATATCATCATTGCATGCTCAAAATTTACCTCACTGGATTAAACAGGGAACAGCCACACAGCTGGTAGTAGACGACAAACCTATGTTACTTCTTGCCGGAGAACTTGGAAATTCGTCAGCATCATCCATCGAAGACATTGAAAACATTTTCCCCAGACTGAAACGTATCGGGCTGAACACCGTACTGGTTCCTGCCTATTGGGACCTTATAGAACAGGAAGAAGGTAAATTTGACTTTTCGCTAATAGACAAGACCATAGCCGAAGCCAGAAAACACGATATGAAAGTTGTTTTCCTATGGTTCGGAGCATGGAAAAACTCAATGAGTTGTTATGCACCGTTATGGTTCAAGAGTGATTACAAAAAATACCCACGCTGCTATACAGAAAGCGGAAAACCAGTCGAAATTGCCAGTCCTTTTTCTGATAATGTATTCGAAGCAGACTCAAAAGCTTTCGTAAAACTGATGGGACACATCAAGGAAGTGGACGAAAAAGAGAACACCGTTATAATGGTGCAGGTAGAAAATGAAATAGGAATGCTGGAAAGTGCAAGAGACCACTCGAAAACAGCAAACAAGCTATTCAATTCTGCCATTCCCGAAGAATTGACACAATACATTAAAAAGAACAAATCCTCTCTCCACCCTTGGCTAAAAGAGAAATGGACAAATGCAGGTGGCAAAACTACCGGAACATGGGAAGAGGTTTTCGGAAAAGATATCTACACAGATGAGATTTTCATGGCATGGCAATATGCTGCATACGTAGAGAAGATGATTAAAAAAGGAAGAGAAGTATATAATCTGCCTATGTATGTAAATGCTGCCATGAACAGCAGAAACAGAAAACCGGGCGAATATCCTTCTGCCGGTCCGCTGGCACACCTTATAGATATATGGAAATGTGCAGCCCCAGGTATCGACCTTCTTGCTCCGGACTTGTACGACAAAGGATTCGTCGACTGGGTTTCACAATATAAACTACACAACAACCCTCTTTTCATACCGGAAATCAAGCTTGAGGCTAACGACGGCGTACGCGCATTCTACGTGTTCGGACAGCATGATGCCATAGGCTTCAGTCCTTTCTCTATCGAGGATGCACCGGATGATGGCGAATTCAAGCTTACAAAAGGATACAAGACATTGGAAGAGCTAATGCCGGTAATCACTAAATATCAGGGAAAAGATATGATGAAAGGTATCCTGTTTGACCAGGAAAACAAAACCCGGGACATTGAATGGGACGGTATGACACTGCAATGCAAGCATTTCTTCACCCTGCCTTGGGACCCTCGTGCCACAGACGGAAGCACTTGGCCTGAAGGTGGCGGACTGATTATAAGACTGAACAAGTATGAGTACATTGTGGCAGGAAGCGGTATAGTAATAGAATTCAAAGACCCTGATGAGCTGAAAGGTTCTGTTCAGAAAAAGCTTGGCGAAGACGGATTTGTGGCTGCCGGCAGCAACTCTACTCCTTCTGCAGAAGCATGGTATGCCAAGAAACGTATTGGTATCGGTTCAGTGGACGAGGTTAGCATAGACCAGAACGGAGAAATGAAATATCTACGCAGGCTGAATGGCGACCAGGATCACCAAGGCAGACACGTCAGAATTGGGGTGGACGATTTCAGTATATTGCACATAAAACTGTACGAGTATAAATAACCTGACACTTCACTTAAAACGCCTTGACATTTTGGTTAAAACGACAGCTCGTTTTTCCTAAAACGTCAAGGCGTTTTCCGTTATCGGGTAATCCATAGTTCTGGATTAAGCTTTTCCTTCTCTTTTCGCAACTGGAAATGCAGGACAGTATTGCCGTCTGCATCAGTTTTTATTTGTCCAAGGACATCGCGTGCTTTAAGCTGACTACCTTGTTTTACTATAACAGACTCAAGATTACAGTACACAGAAATGTAACTTCCGTGACGCACAAGGACATTTGCCAGACCATTATATTGGAATACAGCCGTCACCTCTCCGTCGTAGATGGTTCTCGCCATTGCACCCGGCTTTGCCTTTATATCTATTCCTTTATTATCCAGACGGACATTCCGTAACCCCTCAACCTGATACTGACCATAACGGCCTACTATTACATAAGGGCCCGTTACAGGAATAGGAAGCCGTCCTTTATTACGTTCGAAAGTACCTGAAAGCTTTCTGTCAGAATCGTCTATACTGTATTCTTCCATCTTTTCCGTCGGTTTCTTCACCTCACTACCCGACTGTTTCTTTGCCTGTTCTTTCCTGCGGCGTTCCTCTTCAGCCCTCTTACGTGCAGCTTCTATCTCTATAGCTATCAACCGGTCTATCTCGGCATTCAGCTTATTGGCTGCTTTTCGCTGTTTCTCCAACTCTTTTTTAAGCTGCCTTTGTTTGTTCTGCATGGACGACAGCATTTTTTTTCTTTCTGCTTCCTGAAGTTCCAGTTTTTTCTTCTCGCTCTCCTGATGTTTCAGTAACGCAACTTTTGCTTCGTATGATTCCTCTGTAACCTTTTTCTTTGCTTCTATTTCCGATAGTTTCGATTTTATTTCCTCACCTTTAAGACGCTGAAAATCCGCATATTGCCTGACATAACGCAAACGTCTGTACATCTGGCTCAAATTATCGGCAGAAAAAATGAACATAAGTTTCTCCTGTATAGTGCTGTTACGGTGGAGATACTTCAGAGATTTTTCATATCGTTCACGTTTCAACTGTAGGTCAGTATCCAATACTTTCAGTTCATTTTCCAGACGGTTTATCTCCTGCTGTATGGCATTCACATCTTTCTGGATAGAGGAAAGATAACGGCGACGTTCGTCTATCTGCCCCGTAATAAGTGCCAGATTGTCCAATTGGCTTTTTACATCCTTTCCTGTAGAGCGCAGCAGGGTTTCCGATTCACTTATTCGCTGATGGAGTTCGTTACGTTCTTTCTCCAGCTGTCGTATTTTGGGTGTAGACTGGGCACACACACACTGAACCGACAGTGTGCAAAGCATGAATAATATGAATCTTATTTGAGTGTACATAATAGTTTACTGCTTTATAAACAACTTCAACAGTTCCTGCAATGACATTTTTCTGTATTTTGACGAAAGTTCGGTACTTGCATCCCAATTCGAATCCTCGCCCATACGCGACAGTTTCATCTTCAATGAATATTTCTTGTCGGTACCTTCAGGAAACATTTCTATTTTCTGGGGAAACACATCACGACCCAGCATGACAAAATCATCGTATTGACAATGAAGAGAATAAGGCAAATTCTTAAGTGATATTACGGTTTCCTCCAAGCGCCCGTCGGTAGCAGATGTAAAGAAACTGTATCCTATACGTTTAGTGCCCTTCACCTGTAGTTGTGCGCGGTTGTCCGAAGGAGTTAGCGAAAACTTCCCGGCATCGGACAATGAAAGTTTCTCTTTGCCAGGCAGGAATATTTCGTTAAGTATAAGCGACTGCAGAATATTGAAATCAAGTTCGGTATTGAGCAAATTGCTTATTTCGGCAAAGCCCAATTCCACATACCTTTTATTCATCCTGTCCACAGCCAATATTTTCTGAGGAGTAATATCAATGCGAGCCACCTCTATGCCTAAAAAAGGAGCAACACTGATGCGGATAATCTCTCCTCGGCGTATACGGAGGCTGGCGTTGACACTGAGTGGCGATGACGATCCTGTAAAAAGTTCTATGCCTGCACGAGCCGTCAGATTATCACGTGCAGGTGTCCATTCTATTACCTTCTCCATATATTCCGTACCGGAGAGTCCTCCTATCATCGTATTACGTAAGGAGTTCCTCGATGTGGAACATGAAGACAGGACCAATGCCAGAAGGATTATGTATTTGATGTGTCTCATATAATCTGTTATTCTATATACTTACGTAGAGCAATTTTTTGCTTCAGCCTTTTTATTTCCTTTTCCGGACGTGGAGTTGAACCTTCTTCGGGCGAGGGCTCTAGTGTAAGCGCTTTCTTCCAAAGTTCAAGTGCCTTTTCCTTTTCTCCCAGTTTGAAATAAATATCGCCACAATGTTCCACTATAACCTGACTACTGTCTCCTCCGTTTTCCATTGCCTGCTCTATGTATATGCGTGCTTCGGTATATCTTCCTTTCTCAAACAATATCCAGGCATATGTATCAAGATAAGTTGAATTCTCCGGCTCAGCCTTCACTGTTATAAAACTCATTTCTTCAGCCTTATCAAGGTTTACACGTTCCACAGAAAGATAGTATGCATAATTGTTCAGCGTATTGATGTTTTTAGGGTTATACACCAACGAAGAATCATATGCAGCATATGCTTCGGCCTTCATCTCACGCGAGTGGTAAAGATCGCCCAGAATAGAATAAAAATCCGAAGCAATACCTTTATCGCTTTTCTCGTTTATCTGCTGCACTCCCTTCTTGAATACATCCAGAGCCTCATCTGTCTGATCTTTCTGGTAATGCGCAAGTCCCAGATAATAATAGAACTCCATAGCGTCAGGGGTATATATCAAAGCTGGAGTGGCAACACGAATTACTTCGTCAAGATTATTGTCGCGTATGGCATAACTAAGAAGCTGTAGTCTTGCAGGCTTGTTTTCCGGGTCCAGACTCAATACCTTATTCAGTACAGGAACCGATTCTTTTTCCATCTTCTTGGTTATAAGATATTGTGCATAAAGCATCGGAATATCTGCATTAGGCTGTTTCTTCGTTAGTATGGTATCGAACAAGCGGATAATTTTAGTGCTGTCTCTGTCTGTCTGTTCCGATTTCAATATCAACTGACGCATGAAATCAAGTTTCAGTTTTGTATCGACATTCATATTCACAAGGATGGAATCAAGCTGAATATTATACAGACTGTCCTGTCCGGTTTTCTGATAATATGATGCCATTGAAACCATAGCCGGAGCATAATCCGGTTCTTCCTTAAGAATGTCCTGATACACTTTGAGAGCTTCCTCGTTACGTCCGTTACTGAGATAGACATCTCCAAGCACAGTCCTGTAACGCATGTCATAAGGATATTCGTCTACCAAAGCCTGTATTTCGCTGAATGCTTTCTCCATATCGTCAAGTTGCAGATATGCCCTGAACTTTTCCATACTTACCTGTTCGGACTTACCGTCCAACTCTTCAATACGGTTGAGAGTAGTAACCAGGCTGTCATAGCTTTTTGTACGGTTATACAGGTCGGCCAGAGAAAGCAAAGGTTCAAGACGTGACGGAAATATCTGGGCCATATCTTCGTAGACAGATATAGCCTTCAGCCAGTTTTGTTTGGACTGATAATAGGATGCCAATGTCTGCTTATACCAAAAGTTGGTATCGTCCGAACGTACTGCCTGCTTCAGAGCTTCCTCTCCTTTCGATTCCTGCCCGAGGAACATATAAAACTGTGATATCTCGTACAATACTGCTGCCGACTGCGGATATATGTCAAGACAGTGACTGTAAAGCTGAAAGGCGGCATCATATTCACCTTTTTGCTTCATGCGGACAGCCTCGAGAAAATAATAATCGAATTTACGGCGTTGCTCGTATGTCAAAGGATCAACTAATTCTGTTGCATTTTTATCGTTTGCCATTCTCTTGTACTTCAATGTTCCGCAAGACGACAGCAACAGAATTACTATTATAAATATATAAGGCATTTTTAAATTTGTTAGTTGTTATTTCTTACCACTATGACCGAAACCTCCTGCGCCACGTTCGGTTTCGTCCAATGTTTCAACTTCTTCCCATTCAGCCTGTTCATGACGGGCAATAACCATTTGTGCTACGCGTTCACCATCCTCAATCACAAAAGGTTCGTTGGACAAATTTACAAGGATAATGCATATTTCGCCTCTATAATCGGCATCTATAGTACCCGGACTGTTCAAAACTGTTATCCCCTTCTTTATGGCAAGTCCGCTACGTGGACGCACCTGAGCCTCATAACCTGCCGGCAGTGCCATATACAGTCCGGTGGGAACCAGACAACGCTGCAATGGCTGTAAAGTTATTGGAGATTCTATATTGGCACGAAGATCGAGTCCTGCTGAAAGAGGAGTTGCATACTGTGGCAACTGGTGTTTTGACTTATTGATAATTCTAATTTTCATACAGATAAACTTTTTTACGTCACAAAGTAAATAGAAATATTTTATTTCTCAAAATCAAACGGCAGGCAGGCTGTTACCATTAATTTTTCTATACAAATCAAGCGCATATACATCCGTCATTCCGGATATATAATCAAGGACTGCTATAATCTTTCCATACAATGTTGGCGCTGCCATATCATACTGTGCAGACACTCTGTTGATTAGAAGATGCGAATATGCCTTTTCCGGATATCGCACTGCTTCAATCATAAGGTCCGTAAGAGTGGAAATAACCTGATAACCGGCCAGTTCTATATCTACCACATCTTTAGAACAATATATACGGCTGTAGGCTGTATGTGAACACGCCTCATACGCTTTTCGCACATGCTCGTTCATATGATTTATCAAAGGACCATTAAATGTTCCCGCCAGTATGCTTTCTTCATTCTCGACAAACACACGCGTGCATTCCTTTATCAGTATACCTATGGCTGTGCTGCGAAGATAAGCTATCTGTTCGTTTGTATCTGTAACCATCGAACATATCATATCAGTGCGTTCAAGTCTTTCCTTACTCAGAAATCCTCTATACAACTGTTTAGTCTCTTCAGACGTAAGTATTTTCAGCTTGTGAGCATCCTCTATGTCCATCATCTGATAGCATATATCGTCGGCAGCCTCTACCAGATACACCAAAGGATAACGTGCATATCTTACGGGCTCTCCATCGTTGCTCAATCTGATTATACCAAGTTCATCTGCTATTTTTCTATAAGACTCTTCCTCAGTCAGAAAGAAACCGAATTTCTGTTTTTTCCCCGCCAAAGTGGAAGAATAAGGATATTTCACAATTGAGGCTAAAGTGGAATATGTCATGACAAAACCTCCCTGACGACGTCCTTTGAACTGGTGAGTGAGCAGACGGAATGCATTCGCATTTCCTTCGAAATGTATAATGTCATTCCATTCTTCGTCCGTAAGCAGGTCTTTAAGTTTCTGCCCTTTCCCTTCGGAAAAATATGTACCGATGGCTTTTTCGCCGGAATGTCCGAAAGGCGGATTACCCAAATCATGGGCAAGACACGCAGCCGAAACAATGGAGCCTATCTCGCTCAAATGGGTATCGGCAAGCTCCGGATGTCCGGCTATGAGTTGCTGTGCCACCTCATTTCCTAAAGAGCGCCCTACGCACGACACTTCAAGACTGTGCGTCAGACGATTATGAACAAAGATGCTTCCCGGTAACGGAAAAACCTGAGTCTTGTTCTGCAAGCGACGGAACGGAGCAGAAAATATAAGCCGGTCATAATCACGCTGAAACTCGGTCCTGTCATCTTTCCTTAACTCATGCAGATGCTCCAGACCGAACCTTTTATTTGAAATTAGTTGTTGCCAATTCATGATATTCAGTATTTAACATTGCAAAGATAAAATAATGTTTCCCAATATTCAACTTTTTGATTGTCAAGTAAAGACGTACCAAAACAACAAAGGGTGAAGAATTATCTCATCTCCACCCTTTATCATAACTCATAAATATATTATCAGCTTACTACAGGATTTGCACCAGAAGTAAGTTTTAATGCTTCCGGATGTTCCTTTATGTAAGACTCTATATGGCGTACACGCTTCTCCTCCAATATTTCATCCACCGCAATAAGTATTCCGGTTTCTTCTACATCGCCGAAACCATAATTAATGGCTGTACCGAACATACGCATTGTAGGCGAAAGGCTC
Organism: Bacteroides caecigallinarum; assembly: GCF_021531075.1. Taxonomy (GTDB): domain Bacteria; phylum Bacteroidota; class Bacteroidia; order Bacteroidales; family Bacteroidaceae; genus Phocaeicola; species Phocaeicola caecigallinarum_B. The sequence goes on from NZ_JADYTJ010000004.1 coordinate 31,980, forward strand.
ATATAAGCATTTACCAATGGAGGAATATTATATCCCAACTTACGCACCTCTGTATTCAGGATTTTATAATCTTCCTTGAATGTATTGCAGCAGAACAGTTTCTCAAGCTGTTTCACGTCTGTCTCTATCTCCAGCGGCTGTACAGGAGTAATCAAGGCATCAGGATCGCTGAAATGTTTATTCAGAAAATAAAGAATCATATCGCGTCCATAACGATTGTAGCTTGGATACATAGTCATCTTACCGAAATAGTATTTCATTTTAGGATTTATCACAGTAAGAGCTCCTAAACCGTCCCAAAGATTGTCAAGAGCAAAAAGCCCCTTAGAGCCGGCACGGCTGGACTGGTATTCCAAAGTAACAAACGAACGGCCTAATTCAACCGTATACGGCAAATATTCCTTCAAGAACTTCTCAGAGAAATTAAACATATGAGCCGTAGCCAATACAGGCTTGCCATGCTCATCGAATTCCACTTCATCACCAAAGAGATAACGATATCCTCCCAGAATTTCTTCTGCGTCAGGATTCCATACCACCAACTGCTTGTATGGGTTCTCCATCAAATCATATTCATCCAAATCCAACGATTTTCCAGTTCCTCCCCCTGCTTCGCGAAAAGCAATCTCACGCAGACGACCAATCTCCTTCAACACGTTAGGAGAGTCTTTCCAAGTAACTATGTATATCTCATTGTTACTCTTATTAGTAAATCTTAATCGCTTGTCTTCTGTCAATTCCGATTTCAATATTTCCTTATCAATCGGAGCAATAATATCTTCCATATATCTTCTATCTTGTTATTTTCTTTGTGAACTATAATTTATAGACCAAATCACGCACATATTCTGCCCACCCGGCATGAGAACGTGACTTATCGAATGTCTGCCAAGGAATTGGCTTTCCAAATGTTATTTTAAATGTTTTATGTCTGTTCTTATACATTTCGTCAGCCAGATACAGCATTGCAATATTGAATTTTATGCCCAGAAACTTACATATATTGGCCAGGTTATAAAAGAAGTCCGAGTTTCTTCCTTCGAAATGAACAGGCACTACATCACGATGAGTCTCAATACTTTTGGATATAAAAGTTTTTTTCCACTCCAAATCCTTTATAACTCCTTTGTTCCTTCTGGAGCACAAACCTGCAGGAAACATTATAATATGCTGGTCCGACCTGAAACCGGCTTCTACCATTCTTGGGAAATCACGCGACTGTGAACCTGTCTTGTTTATCGGAATACAAAGAGGAGCGAGGCCATGAAGGTTCATGAGCAAATCGTTGACCAGATATTTTATTTTCCCATTATAATGTTTACCCAATACATATCCTAGAGCAATACCATCCTGTCCTCCCAAAGGATGATTTGAAACAAACGTACATAACCCTGAAGACGGAAGATTCTCCAATCCCTCAACTTCCAGCTTGATATCCAGATATTCCATACAAGCTTCAAGGAAATCAACACCTGTCTTATCGGCAACACTGGTCAGAAAGCTGTTTATCTCTTCCTGATGTACTATACGCTTAAGGTAAGAAACAAGGAAACGAGGAATACGACGAGCTTTCTTGCCTGCCTTATCCTTTAAAATCTTATCAATATCAATCAGAAAAACAGAATTGTCTGACATATACTTTATTGTTTTTTCGGGTTATTCAGCGCAAAAATAGTGTATCTTTTGCAAAAAGTTACATTTTAAGGGAAAAATTACGCAATAATATACTAAAAAATATGCAATTACCGTTTTTAGGATATATATTTTACATTTGTTTTAAACAATCAACGTTTAAATAATTCATAGCCCTGCCTGTTGATAACTTTTGGAAAGATTTTCATTTCTTCATAGCACTTTTCTGTAAAGAAATTTATAATTTTACGCCTAATTTGGATAATAAGGTATAAAACATAAAAAAACAACACTTATGGACGATGTAAAACAGACTTACCATATACCTGTTCTGCTGGATGAAAGCATAAACGGACTTAACTTGAAAAAAGGAGGGGTTTATGTGGACGTTACATTTGGCGGAGGCGGACATTCAAAAGAAATCCTGAAGAGGATGGACAAAAGCTGTAAGCTCTACAGCTTCGACCAAGATGAGGATGCTGAGAATAACATCGTAAAAGACAAGAGATTCACTTTCGTAAGAAGCAATTTCAGATATCTGAAGAATTTCCTAAGATATTACGGGATTACAGAGGTAGACGGCATATTGGCAGATCTGGGAGTTTCATCACATCATTTTGACGATTCGGAAAGAGGCTTTTCTTTCAGATTCGACGGCAAACTGGATATGAGAATGAACAAAAGAGCCGGAACAACTGCTGCTGACATAGTGAATAATTATGACGAAGAAAGACTTGCTGATATTTTCTATCTGTATGGCGAACTGAAAAACAGCAGAAAGCTGGCATCTACTATCGTAAAAAGAAGAACAATAAAACAATTTGATACAATTGGCGATTTCCTTGAAGTAGTAAAGCCGCTATATGGAAAGGAAAGAGAAAAAAAAGAGCTTGCAAAAGTGTTCCAGGCCTTAAGAATTGAAGTAAACCAGGAAATGGAGGCACTGAAAGAAATGCTTGTCTCTGCTTCAGAGATTCTAAAACCGGGAGGACGGCTTTCGGTTATCACATATCATTCACTTGAGGACAGAATGGTGAAAAACATGATGAAAACAGGAAATATAGAAGGAAAATCGGAACAGGATTTTTTCGGAAACGTAAAGACACCGTTCAAGATTATAAACAATAAAGTGATAGTACCGAGTGATGAGGAAATAGAAACAAATCCAAGGTCAAGAAGTGCGAAGTTAAGAATAGCTGAAAAGAAATAATTGCTGGCAATATGGGTAACAAGGATAATTTAAAAAATGAACAAAAAAACTCCGGAATCACATGGAAGAGTATTCTAGGTGGTGACATTCTGGCCCATGACTTTTTCAGAAGACAGATAAACCTGTTATGTCTGATAGTAGTGCTTACTATAGTTTATATCGACAACAGATATTCTAGCCAAAGAGAAATGATAGAGATTGACAAGCTGAAAAAGGAACTTACAGACATAAAATATGACGCATTGACAATTTCATCTGAACTGACAGAGAAAAGCAGACAGTCAAGAATAGAGACATATATTTCAGAAAAAGGAACTCCACTTGAAACTTCTGCCAAACCACCATATTTGATAAAGGAGGACTATTGATGATACCGGGACATAAGAACATAACTTTAAGATATACCTTTTTCGTTCTCATTATGGCTCTTCTGGCCATTGCAGTAATCGTGAAGGCTGGTATTATCATGTTTGCCGAAAGACAATACTGGAAAGACGTAGCAGACAGATTTGTAAGAGAAAATGTCATAGTTTTTCCTACAAGAGGTAACATTATTTCTGCCGACGGTAAGCTGATGGCCAGCAGTCTACCTGAATTCAGAATATATATGGATTTTAAGGCTGGTGGCGTAAAGAAAGATACAATGCTGATGAACCATCTGCAGGAAATATGCGAAGGGCTTCACAGAATCTTTCCGGACAAAAGTGCAGCTGAGTTCAGAAAAACGATTTTAAGGGGCAGAAAACTGGGAAGCAGGAATTATCTGCTTTATCCGAACAGAATTTCATACATAGAATATAAGGAAGTAAAAAAGCTACCAGTATTCTCACTTAACAGGTACAGTAGCGGACTTCACGAACTGGCATATAATCAAAGAAAAAAACCTTTCGGTTCGCTTGCAATGAGAACTTTAGGGGACTTATATCCCGACACTGCTTTAGGAGCCAAAAACGGACTTGAATTGACATACGACAAATACCTTAAAGGTGAAGTGGGAATAACACACCGACAGAAGGTAAGGAATATGTACCTGAACATTGTAGACAAGGCACCGGTAGACGGATGTGATCTTATTACCACCATAGACGTGGATATGCAGGACATTGCAGAAAAAGCTTTAGTAGACCAATTGACCAGTCTTCAAGCTGAAGCCGGGGTTGCCATAGTAATGGAAGTAAAGACCGGGGACGTGAAAGCCAACGTCAACATGACGCGAGCCGGAGACGGGAAATATTACGAGATGAGAAATCTGGCGGTAAGTAACCTTATGGAACCCGGGTCCACATTCAAGACTGCATCTATAATGGTGGCAATGGAGGATGGATATATAACCCCTGATTACGAAGTTGACACGGAACAGGGTATAGTAAATATGCATGGTAGCAAAATGAGGGACTGGAACTGGTATAAAGGAGGATATGGTGTAATTGATGTTACCAAAATACTCGAAGTTTCATCAAACATTGGTGTGTCAAAGATAATTGACAAGTTCTATGGTGACAATCCTCAGAAGTTTATTGATGGAATAAAAAGAATGAGTATTGACACTCCTTTAAATCTTGGATTTATAGGTGAAGCAAGTCCTAGAATATTAGGACCGAAAGAAAGATATTTTGCCAAAACCACCCTACCCTGGATGAGTATAGGTTATGAGACACAGATACCTCCTATTTATATTCTTAACTTCTATAATGCAATAGCAAACGATGGCAAAATGGTCAAGCCACGATTTGTAAAAGCTATAACAAGAGAAGGAAATGTAATAAAAGATTTTCCTGTCGAAACAATAAACGACCAGATTTGCTCTGACAATACACTGAGTCAAATAAGAATGATACTGAAAAGTGTTGTTACCAACGGATTGGCCAAACCAGCTGGAAGCAAGCTGTTCAGCGTATCAGGTAAAACAGGTACTGCACAGATTTCTCAAGGAAAAGCCGGATACAAAAGCGGAGGAACCAAACACTTGGTAAGTTTTTGCGGATACTTCCCTTCAGACAATCCTATGTATAGTTGTTACGTAGCGATACAGGCACCTAAAGCAAGTCCATCAGGAGGTGTTCAGGCCGGTAGTGTATTCAGTAAAATAGCAGAGCGAGTTTATGCCAAGCATCTGTTTTTTGATTTGGAACAGGCCAAGGATTCTACATCTGTTATGATTCCTGATACCAAAAACGGCAATGTAAAGCAAACGACATTCATTCTGGATGAACTTGGAGTAAATTATAATGACCTTGGAAGTGAGATAAAATGGTGTAAGGCTGCCGGTGAGACGAATGACGTGCGACTGAACGAATTGAACATTAAAGAGAAGCTCGTTCCAAACGTCAGAGGCATGGGAGCTAAAGATGCCGTATTCCTACTAGAAGAGAAAGGACTGAGAGTGAGACTGAATGGAATGGGAAGAGTGGTATCGCAAAGCATAACCCCAGGAAGCACTGTCAGAAAAGGACAAACCATAACATTGACTTTAAAACATTAAAGAACAATATAATAAAGAATAACAGATATGATTCTAAAAGAACTACTAAAGCTTGCCGGGAAATATGAAATTTACGGTAATGAAGAAATAGAAGTAAAAGGAATTGAAATAGATTCCAGAAATATAAAGGAAGACTATGCATTCATAGCAATAAAAGGTACACAGGCCGACGGACATAATTATATAGAAAAAGCGACCGAACTGGGAGCTACAACCATAATATGTGAAAATCTACCTGAAAAGTTGAATAAAGAAGTAACATACGTCGTTGTAAACAATACAGAAGACATTGTAGGGAAAATAGCAACAACTTTCTACGGTAATCCTACAGAAAAGCTTGATTTGGTTGGAGTGACCGGCACAAACGGAAAAACTACAATTGCTACTTTACTGTATGACATGTTCAGAAGCTTTGGATATAAAGTGGGATTGATTTCAACAGTATGTAATTATGTTGACGGTGAAGCTATCCCTACAGAGCATACTACTCCAGACCCTATTACGCTAAACAGATTATTGGGAAGAATGGCAGACGAGGGATGCAAATATGCCTTTATGGAAGTCAGCTCCCACTCTGTAGCACAAAAGAGAATCGGGGGACTTAAATTTGCCGGTGGAATATTTACGAATCTGACAAGAGACCACCTTGATTATCATAAAACCGTTGAGAATTACCTTAAGGCAAAGAAAGCTTTCTTCGACGAATTGCCAAAAACGGCTTTTGCACTGACTAATGCCGATGATAAAAACGGTATGGTAATGGTGCAGAACACAAAAGCCAAAGTTGCTACATATTCATTAAGGACTATGGCCGATTTCAAAGGTAAAGTTCTTGAGGACGGTTTTGAAGGAATGCTTATGGATATAAACAATACTGAAGTTAATGTTCAGTTTATTGGAAAATTCAACGCTTATAATCTGCTTGCTGTTTACGGTGCCGCTAATCTATTGGGTAAAAAGCCTGAAGAGATTTTACTTCAGTTAAGCACATTGAGACCTGTAAACGGACGTTTTGATTCAGTACGTTCGCCTAAAGGATATACCGCAATAGTAGATTATGCACATACACCTGATGCTTTAGTAAACGTATTGAATGCAATACACGATGTGCTGAAAGGTAGAGGCAATGTAATTACAGTGGTAGGCGCCGGAGGAAATAGAGATAAAGGCAAAAGACCTATTATGGCACAAGAGTCTGTAAAACAAAGTGATAGAGTTATAATAACATCGGACAATCCACGATTTGAGGAGCCACAGGATATTATAAACGATATGCTGGCAGGACTTAATAAAGAAGAGATGAAAAAAGTCCTGGCTATAACAGACAGAAAGGAAGCAATACGTACAGCATGTATGTTGGCCCAACAAGGAGACGTGGTATTAATAGCCGGTAAAGGTCACGAGAATTATCAGGACATTAAAGGAGTAAAATATCACTTCGATGACAAAGAAATAGTAAAAGAAATTTTCAGCAACGAATAAAGAGGAATAAAATGTTATATTATCTTTTCAACTATCTGGAACAGTTTGATTTCCCGGGTGCAAGAATGTTTGGGTATGTTTCATTCCGTGCACTGATAGCTGTTATACTGTCATTACTGATTTCGTCAATATTCGGAGAGTATTTTATAAACAAGCTAAAAAAGAAACAAATTACAGAGACACAGAGAGATGCATCAATTGACCCCTTCAATGTAAACAAAAAAGGGGTGCCTACAATGGGAGGTATTATTATTATAGTAGCAATACTTATTCCATGTCTGCTTATAGGAAAATTACACAATGTGTACATGATATTGATGCTCATAACTACTATATGGCTTGGAACCTTGGGCTTCCTGGATGACTACATAAAAGTATTCAAGAAAGACAAGGAAGGACTGCATGGCAAGTTCAAAATCATAGGTCAGGTAGGACTGGGATTTATTGTAGGCCTAACCCTATATCTAAGTCCTGATGTCGTAATACGTGAAAATGTAGAGATACAGAGAAATGGTGAGGTGGTTGACGTAATACATAAGGCCCAGAATGAAAAATCAACAAAAACAACTATACCATTCTTCAAAAATAACAACCTTGACTATGCTGACTTTGTAGGTTTCATGGGCGAACATGCACAAACAGCAGGATGGATAGTATTCGTTATAATTACGATTTTTGTTGTGACAGCTGTATCCAACGGTGCCAACTTAAATGACGGTATGGATGGAATGGCTGCAGGGAACTCTGCCATAATAGGTGTTACACTAGGAATACTGGCGTATGTATCAAGTCATATAGAATATGCTTCGTATCTTAATATAATGTATATACCTGGAAGCGAAGAGCTGGTTATATTTATATGTGCATTCATTGGTGCCCTTATAGGATTCCTTTGGTATAACGCATTTCCGGCACAGGTATTCATGGGAGATACAGGAAGTTTAACCATAGGCGGAATAATTGCTGTTTTTGCTATTATTATACACAAAGAACTGCTTATACCTATTCTGTGTGGAGTATTTTTAGTGGAAAACCTTTCGGTAATACTGCAAGTAAAATATTTCCAGAGAGGTAAAAAGAAAGGTGTAAAGCAAAGGATTTTCAAACGCACGCCTATACATGACCACTTCAGGACAACAATAGCGCAACTGGATCCTAATTGTTCATACATATTTACAGGACCAAGCAACGTGTTCCATGAATCAAAGATAACAGTGAGGTTCTGGATAGTAACAATTGTTTTGGCAGCACTGACAATAATAACATTAAAGATAAGATAAAAACAGATTCATCATGGCAAAAAGAATTGTCATTTTAGGAGCCGGTGAAAGCGGAGCGGGAGCTGCCGTACTGGCAAAGAAACAAGGATTTGACACATTCGTATCGGATATGTCAATGATAAAGGACAAGTATAAGTATATGCTTGACAGCAAAGGTATAGAATGGGAAGAAGGAAAGCATACCGAAGAACTTATACTAAATGCGGACGAAGTTATCAAAAGCCCGGGAATACCTAATGATGCTCCTATGATCCTAAAGATCAAGGAAAAGAATATTCCTATTATCTCTGAAATAGAGTTCGCAGGAAGATACACAAATGCTAAAATGATATGTATAACAGGAAGCAATGGTAAGACTACTACTACCTCGCTTATTTATCATATTTTCAAGAAAGCAGGTATGAATGTGGGACTTGCAGGGAATATAGGTCAGAGTCTGGCATATCAGGTGGCGGAATGTAATTATGACTATTACGTTATAGAATTGAGCAGCTTCCAGCTGGACAATATGTATGATTTCCATGCAAACATAGCCGTACTGATGAATATCACTCCAGACCATCTTGACAGATATGAATACAAGATGCAGAACTATGTAGACGCTAAATTCAGAATCATACAAAACCAGACAGAGAATGATGCTTTCATTTTCTGGAATGATGATCCTGTGATACAGCGTGAACTTCATAAATACGGCATACATGGTCATTATTATCCTTTTGCCGAAACGAAAGAAGAAGGAACAGTGGCATATGTTCAGGAGAAAAGGATTTGTTTTACAGAACCTATTGCCTTTAACATGGAGCAGGAAGAATTAGCCCTAACCGGCAAACACAATCTGTTCAACTCAATGGCAGCAGGCCTTTCTGCAAATATTGCAGGCATAAAGAAGGAATGCATAAGAGAAGCACTAAACGACTTCAAAGGCGTAGAACACAGACTTGAAAAAGTAGCAAGAATAAAAGGAGTTGAATATATAAACGACTCAAAAGCAACTAATGTTAATTCATGCTGGTATGCACTGCAGAGCATGACAACAAAGACTGTTTTGATATTGGGAGGTAAAGACAAAGGTAATGACTATAATGAAATAGCAGACTTGGTAAGAGAGAAATGTAGCGGACTAATATTTATGGGACTCCACAATGAGAAACTGCATGATTTCTTCGATGGTTTTGGACTTCCTATAGCCGATGTACAGAGTATGGAAGATGCTGTGAATGAAGCATACAAGATGGCAAAAGACGGTGAGACTGTATTGCTGAGTCCTTGCTGTGCAAGTTTTGACCTGTTCAAGAGCTACGAAGACAGAGGTGAACAATTCAAGAAGTGTGTAAAAAAACTATAACCTGATATAAAGATGGATTTGCTAAAAAAACTTTTTAAAGGTGACAGGATAATATGGATTATATTCATGTTATTCTGCCTTATATCAATCATTGAGGTGTTTAGTGCTTCCAGCACACTCACTTTCAAGTCCGGTGATCACTGGCGACCGATTACATCTCATATGACACTAATCATGGCAGGTACCATCATAGTATTCTTTACACACCTGATGCCATGCAGATGGTTCAAAAAGCTAAATATGCTCTTACCTGTGTCATGGGGACTCCTTTTAGCCGTATTGATTAAGGGAGCTATGACAAACGGAGCAAGAAGATGGATTGACTTGGGCTTCTTCCAGTTCCAGCCCTCAGAAGTTGCTAAAATGGCATTGATAATATCTGTTGCCATAACATTGGCAAAGTTTCAGCAAGAAGACGGAACAGACAAGAAAGCATTTAAATATATAATGATATCGACAGGAATAACTGTACTGCTTATCGTTTCAGAAAACTTGTCTACAGCAGCACTGCTATGTGCGACAGTATTTGTTATGATGTTCATTGGAAGGGTTCCTATGAAGCAACTAGGTAAGTTGGTTGGTATTTGTGTGATATTTGGAGGAGTAATGCTCGCTTCCATAAAGTTCGTTCCGGACACTGCATGGGATGCGGTAGGATTGCATCGTCTGACGACATGGAAAAGTCGTCTGAACGACCATTTCAACCAGACACAGGTTCCGGCAGCAAAGTTTGATATCGACAATGATGCTCAGGTGGCTCATGCAAACATAGCAATTGCTACAAGCAACATTCTAGGGAAAGGTCCGGGAAACAGCGTACAAAGAGATTTCCTTTCACAGGCTTTTTCAGACTTTATATATGCCATCATTATTGAAGAACTTGGATTGGTAGGTGGTGCATTCGTAGCTTTACTGTATATTGTACTCCTGCTCAGAATAGGGAAAATAGCACGAGGATGTGATGAATCGTATTACGCATTACTGATTATCGGTATCGGAGTGTTACTTTCAATACAGGCTATGTTCAATATGCTGGTAGCTGTAGGAATAATACCGGTGACCGGTCAGCCATTGCCCCTCATCAGTAAAGGTGGAACTTCTATACTTATCAATTCTGTATATATAGGAATTATATTAAGTATAAGCCGACACGTATATGATATGCAAGCTAAAAAAGAAGAGGAAGAAGCTTTAAAAGAGGCCCAACTACATGATGCTGCAATATCAATACTCAAGAACGCGGCTCTGGAACTGGCAGAAAAAGACAATGAAGAAGAGAAAAAGGAAATTAATTAAACAATAAAGATACTGTCAGCTGAATAACAGGCATAAAAGAGATATATACCTTGGGAGATTATTAGTTTATTGTATATGTAAAATACCATACTTTAACTACCAGGTCAACTCGTTGACTGATATTCATTTACTTACTTTAGAACTGAAAGTAAACGTAGTTAGACTTAAAATAGTAATATAAAACTATTAATTTCCTCTGATTATGTTTTTATTTGAAGTTTATTGATAACTTTGCGAAAAATAATGTAATAGCTGAATATTATATGAATTCAGCCAATTAAGGAATAAAGGAATATGAATGATAATCTACGTATAATAATAAGTGGTGGCGGTACAGGAGGACATATATTCCCTGCCCTTTCAATTGCAAACGCCATAAAAGAAGCCAGACCGGATGCAGAAATCCTGTTTGTCGGTGCCGAAGGCAGAATGGAAATGCAAAGAGTACCTGCTGCCGGATACAGAATAATAGGCTTGCCAGTAGCTGGGTTCGACAGAAAAAATCTGCTTAAGAACTTTGCAGTCGTTGTAAAGCTTATAAGAAGCCAAATGATAGCACGTAAGATTATCAAGGATTTCAATCCTCATGCAGCTGTTGGTGTAGGCGGTTATGCAAGTGGACCAACACTAAAAATGGCAGGTGCAATGGGAATACCAACACTTATTCAGGAACAGAATTCGTATGCCGGAGTCACAAATAAACTTCTAGCCGCAAAAGCTGAGAAAATCTGTGTGGCATATCCAGGAATGGAAAGATTCTTCAGTAAAGATAAAATCATAATGACTGGTAATCCTGTAAGACAAGGATTACTTGACAATAAATTATCAAAAGAAGAAGCTATTAAATCTTTCGGACTTGATCCGGCAAAGAAAACCATACTAATTATCGGAGGTAGCCTTGGAGCAAGAACACTAAACAATTGTGTAATGCATGCCATGAACGAAATAAAAGAATCTGATGTACAATTCATATGGCAAACCGGTAAATTCTATATCGAGGAAGCTAAAAGATGTTACTCTGAGGCAGGAAGTCCTAAAATGATTCATACTACAGACTTCATATCAGATATGAACTCAGCATATACAGCCGCCGACCTGGTGGTAAGTCGTGCTGGTGCAGGTTCAATATCTGAATTTTGTCTTTTAGGCAAACCGGTAATTCTGGTTCCTTCACCCAATGTGGCAGAAGATCATCAGACCAAGAATGCAATGGCTCTGGTAGACAAAAATGCCGCTGTCTATATAAAAGACTCCGAGGCTGACGGCAAACTAATAAGTACAGCCATTTCATTAGTAGCCGATAAAACAAAATTAGAGACTCTAAGTACGAACATAAAGAAGCTTGCATTCCACAATTCTGCTGCAATTATAGCCGAAGAGGTTTGTAAGTTGGCCGAAAAATATAAAAAAGAACATGAACATTAATTCTATAAAATCAGTTTATTTCATTGGTGCTGGCGGTATAGGTATGAGCGCACTGGTAAGATACTTTCTGTCGAAAGGCAAAAAAGTTGGAGGATATGACCGTACCCCAAGCGACCTTACAGAAAAATTGATTGAAGAAGGTGCAGATATACACTACGAAGAAAATATTGAATTTATACCAGAAGAATGTAAGAGTAAAAATTCTACTCTTGTTATATTCACACCTGCTATTCCTCAGGAACATAAAGAACTGGTATACTTTAAGGAAAATGGTTTTGAGATATTGAAACGTGCCCAAGTGTTGGGAATGATTACTCATACGGAAAAAGGATTGTGCGTAGCGGGTACACATGGAAAGACAACAACTTCAACCATGACAGCACACCTGTTGCACCAGTCACACGTAGGATGTAACGCTTTCCTTGGAGGTATTTCAAAGAATTATAAGACAAACCTTCTGCTTTCCGAAACAAGCGAATACGTTGTGATAGAGGCAGATGAATTTGACAGGTCTTTCCACTGGCTGACTCCGTTTGCCACTGTAATCACAGCCGTAGACTCTGACCACCTTGACATTTACGGCACACGCGAAGCATATCTTGAGAGTTTCAACAAATACACTTCGCTTATAACCCCGGGTGGGTACCTGATAGCAAAGAAAGGCATAGAACTTTCACCACGTGTTAAAGAAAGTGTCAATGTATTCTCATACGGCATAGGCGAAGGAGATTTCAGAGCTGAAAATATCAGAATCGGCAATGGTGAAATAATATTTGACTATGTTTCTCCATTAGGTAATATCAACGATATACAGCTGGGGGTTCCAGTCTACGTAAACATTGAGAATGGTGTAGCAGCAATGGCTTTGGCACAAATTGCCGGAGTTACTGACGAAGAAATAAAAAAGGCAATGCCTACATTTGATGGAGTTGACAGACGATTCGATTTCAAGATAAAGGAAGACAATATGGTATTCCTGAGCGACTACGCCCACCATCCGGCAGAAATAAAGCAAAGTATTTCTTCTATAAAAGCGCTATATCCAGAGAAGAAAGTGACTGTTATATTTCAACCTCACCTTTACACAAGAACAAGGGACTTCTACAGGGAATTTGCAGCAAGCCTTTCATTGGCAGACGAAATAATACTTCTAGACATATATCCTGCGCGTGAACTTCCTATAGAGGGGGTCAGCAGCCAGTTGATATTCGACTGTCTAGAAAACAAGGCGTCGGCCATTATGTGTAAAAAGGAAGATTTGGCAGATATAATAGCAAATAGGAAAATAGAAGTCCTTATTACACTAGGTGCCGGTGACATTGACAATATGGTTCCACAAATATATAATATACTGAAAAATAAATGATAAAACGAATTCTCATACTCTTAGCCTTGATTGCCACATCAATATACTTGATTATGGCAGTTACATTTTTTAATGCAGAACCGTCTGAACGGATTTGCAAGGGTATGGAATTGGAAATAAAGGACGATGTTGACTATGGATTCATAACACTTCGTGACATAGAAAGTACACTCAAACGTGAGAAGCTGTTACCTGTAGATGTAAAACAAAAAGACATTAACATACGAAAGATGGAAGAAACGCTTGAAAAAAGCCCTTTCGTGAAAGATGCCGAATGCTACATTACTGCAGGTGGAAAGGTCAAAATAGACCTTTACCAAAGAATCCCTCTTATGAGAGTTATGAGCAGCAATGGCGACAATTACTACATCGACAATGAAGGCAAGGCAATGAAAGCTAACGGAAAGCCTGTTCATGTAGCAATAGCCACTGGATATATAGACAGGAAATTTGCTCAGGAAAAACTGTATGAACTGGCTCGTTTCCTTAAATCAGATGAATTTTGGGACGCACAGATAGAACAGATAAATGTGACAACAAAACAAGAAATTGAACTTGTTCCAAGAGTTGGAAACCATATCCTTTTCATAGGGAAACCTGAAATGTACGAAACAAAATTTAAAAAACTCAAGGCTTTCTACACAGAAGGACTAAATAAAGTGGGATGGAATAAATATGAACGTATTAGTGTTGAATTCAACAACCAGATAATTTGCACAAAAAAGGAGTAACAATATATGGCAGCAACAGATTTCATAGTAGCAATAGAACTCGGTTCGACTGAGATTGCAGGTATAGCCGGCAAAAAAAATGCTGACGGCAGTATAAACTTATTGGCATATTCGTCGGAAAAGTCGGACGATTGTATAAAAAAAGGAGTAATCTATAATCTGGATAAAACCACACAGAAACTGACTTCTGTAATAAAGGATCTGGAGGCTAAACTTCAGGCAGGAATCAGGAAAGTTTACATTGGAGTGGGAGGTTTATCACTAAGAAGTATCAAGAATACTGAAGCCAGACAGTTGGGAGATGATGTAAGAATCTCTCAGGCCATTATAGACAGCATGATGGAAGCCAACTTGGATACTCCTCTTATGGATTATGAAATACTGGCAGTCGAGACTCAAGAATATAAAGTTGGTAACAATCTGCTGACAGAACCTGTAGGTACAACTGCAAGCAATATTGAAGGTAATTATCTTAACATAATAGCCAGGCCTTCAGTAAAACAGAATATCAAACAGTGTCTGGCACATACCGGATATGAAATAGCAGGTTTCACAATATCACCGATGGCAACGGCAGAAACCGTACTGACTACAAATGAAAAAAGATCCGGATGTGCACTTATTGACTTCGGTGCAGATACTACAACTGTTGCTATTTACAAAAACAATTTGCTACGCCATGTATGCGTTATACCTTTGGGTGGAAACAACATCACTAAAGATATCTGCAGCAAACAAATTGAAGAGGATGATGCAGAGCTTATTAAATTAAGATATGCTTCAGCATATACAGAACATAAAGAAGGTGAAGAAATACAGGATACAGAGTTTACTTTAGACGGCAAATGTTCTATAATGTCAAGAACTCTTGAAGACATTGTAGAGGCCAGAATAAACGAAATAATCTCAAACGTATTCAACCAAATAAAACTATCAAACTATAGTGAAGGGCTTATGGCTGGTGTAGTAGTTACGGGAGGCGTCTCAAATATGCCTAACATAGACAAAGCTATAACCAACATAACAAAAATAGAGAAAGTAAGAGTTGCACATACTGGCGAAACTAACCTTATTGGCAATATAAACTTTCCTGAGAACGGAAAGTCGAATACTCTGATAGGTATTCTTTTGTCCGGAGAGGAAAACTGTTGCAGAGTTGATCCAAAGAAAGGACATCAACTTGATTTTAAAGAAGAGACTGTCCCTACTGAAAATGAAGAAAAGGAGAAAGAAGAAACAACAAGTAATATCGATGAAAAAGAGACTCAGGAAACAACAGCAACTGTTGTAGAAGTAGTTGATAATACAAAGGAATGCCATCAACTTGTTATTTCTGCTTCACAACTGATACTTAGCAGAAGCTACTCTCAGGCATTGGAAGTTCTTAATAAAGCCAAATTACTGAATGTAGAGTCTAAAGCCCGTGAAATAGATTCTCTTGAAAAAGAGGCTAAAAGATTACTTGAAGAAGCCGAAAGGGTAAAAGCCATTAAAGAGGCACAACAACAGGCCGAGAGACAAAGAGAAAAACTAAAGAAAGATGAATGTGACAAGATTCTTGAAGAGGCCGTTGAACTCATAGAAAAAGAGCATTACAAGACTGCTAAAGAAAAACTGGATGCTGCCAAGAAATACAATATACCAGAATGTAACCTTGTGATAGAAGATCTTGAAGAAAAGATTATCAAGACACAAAGGAACAAGAAAAGAAGTATATTCGACAGAATAAAACAGGGTATGAGCAAAGCTTCGGAAGAATTTTTTGAAGGGATAAAATGATATAAGTTTGTTAGTTTTTAGTTTATAAGTTTGCAGAAAACAACTAACGTTAAGCAAAACAGAACTAAAAGACATAGAACACATTAATACATAAACTTAAAAGCCAAAAGATATGTCAGATGAAACAACAATGCCTTTCGATTTTCCGAAAGACGTACAGCATATAATAAAAGTCATAGGAGTAGGTGGTGGTGGAGGTAATGCCGTAAACCATATGTACAGAGAAGGTATACACGATGTGAACTTCGTAGTGTGTAATACAGATAATCAGGCATTAGACGAATCACCTGTTCCTATAAAGTTACAACTCGGAAGTGAAGGTCTGGGAGCCGGCAACCGTCCGGAAAGAGCCAGAGCAGCTGCCGAAGAGAGTATAGAAGAAGTGAAAGACATGCTAAACGACGGTTGCCGCATGGCTTTCATTACTGCCGGTATGGGTGGTGGAACAGGTACCGGAGCAGCACCAATAATTGCCAAGGCTGCTAAGGACATGGACATACTTACAGTAGGTATTGTTACCATTCCTTTCCTTTTTGAAGGAAACAAAAAAATAGACCAGGCACTGGATGGTGTTGAGGAAATGAGCAAACATGTTGATGCACTCCTTGTAATAAACAATGAAAGACTTCGCGATGTATACTCGGACATAAGCGTTATGAATGCTTTCGGAAGAGCTGACGACACTCTGTCTGTTGCCGCAAAGAGTATAGCAGAAATCATCACTTTAAGAGGTAAGATAAACCTCGACTTCAACGATGTGAAAACAGTGCTTAAGGATGGTGGTGTGGCTATCATGAGTACCGGCTACGGTGAGGGTGAAGGAAGGGTGACAAAAGCCATTAGCGATGCACTGAACTCACCATTACTGAACAACAATGACATTTTCAATTCAAAGAAAGTGCTGTTTGTCATTACTTATAGTCCAACAAGCGAACTTATGATGAACGAAATGGATGAAATCCACGACTTCATGAGCAAATTCGGAAAGGACTTTGAAACAAAATGGGGTCTTTACGAAGACAGTTCACTTGAATCGAAAATCAAATTCACTATCCTGGCTACAGGCTTCGGTATTTCTGATGTTCCAGGAATGGACAATGTAATGCAGAAACATACAAGAGAGGAAGAAGAACGTCTGGCAGAACAGGAAGAGATAAGACAAAAGAAAGAAGACCGCAGAAGCAACTACTACGGAGCAAACATCGTAAGGACAAACAGAAAAAGAAGACATCATCTTTATGTGTTCAGTCAGGAAGACCTCGACAACGATGATATTATAAGTATGGTAGAAACGATACCAACATACAAAAGAACCAAGAGCGAACTTGAAAGCATACAGTCGAAAGCTGCAATGCAGGAAACCCAGTCACAGGGTTCAGAATCCAACAATTCTGAAAGTACTGTTATCAGCTTCTTCTAATGCAAACGAAATCAAAACTTAAAAACTCACATATTATGGATTTATTCGAACAGATCAGTAACGATATCAAAGAAGCCATGAAGGCTAAGGACAAAGTAAAACTCGAAACTTTGCGTAATGTAAAAAAATTCTTCCTTGAAGCAAAAACAGCTCCGGGAGCAAACGACACACTTACAGACGATGCTGCACTGAAGATAATGCAGAAACTTGTGAAACAAGGAAAAGATTCTGCAGCCGTATACGAAAGTCAGGGACGTGCAGATTTGGCTGAAAATGAAATGGCTCAGGTACACGTTATAGAAGCTTACCTTCCTAAACAGCTTTCTGCAGAAGAACTGGAAGCTAAACTGAAAGAAATAATTGAACGTACCGGAGCTAAAGACGGCAAAGATATGGGCAAGGTTATGGGAGTAGCATCTAAAGAACTTGCAGGTCTTGCAGAAGGTAGAGCTATTTCTGCAAAGGTTAAAGAGCTTTTGGGCTAATAATCATTACATAAAGGAACAAGAATAATACAAAAAATACGGTATATATATTATGAGACTAATTGCTATTAATTCATAATTTATATACCGTTTTTTTACAACTTAAATCAAACATTTATGAGCGAATACTTCTTAGAGGCACATAACATAGTGAAGAGTTATGCAAACCATACGGCACTTAACGGTGTCAGCATAAATGTACCTAAAGGACAAGTTTTCGGATTGCTGGGACCTAATGGTGCTGGAAAGACCACACTTATCAGAATCATCAACCGAATTACAGCACCCGACTCAGGCGAGGTCTACTTCAATGGTCATCTGTCACAAGCGGACGACATATACAACATTGGCTATCTGCCAGAAGAAAGAGGACTATACAAGAAGATGAAGGTGGGCGAACAAGCTATTTATCTTGCCCAGCTCAAAGGATTGGACAAACGCGAAGCAACAAAACGTCTGAAAGAATGGTTCGACAAATTCGAAATCACACAATGGTGGGACAAAAAACTGGAAGAGCTGTCAAAAGGTATGCAACAGAAAGTGCAATTCGTAATCACCGTACTCCACAAGCCTCAGCTACTGATATTCGACGAACCTTTTTCAGGTTTCGACCCTGTTAATGCTGAACTTCTGAAGAGAGAGATACTGGAACTCAAGAACCAGGGACACACCATTATATTCTCTACCCACAACATGTCGTCTGTAGAAGAGATTTGCGACAACATTGCACTTATAAATCACTCACAGGTGGTACTGCAGGGTGAAGTGAACGAGGTACGTTCGCAATTCAAGACCAATACTTATAAACTGGGATTACACATCGGTGAAGAGTTATCAACCAACAGTATGTTCGAAATCCTTTCATCCGAAATCAAAGGCGGAGAACAGATATTTACTATCAGGAAGAACAGCGACCTGAGTAACTCACAACTGCTAGCCGGCATTGCTGCTGAGAATGAGATTTCATCATTTAGCGAATGCCTGCCTTCTATGAACGAGATTTTCATCAGAACTGTGGAGAACAGCAAACCGTAACATCAAACCTCAATTGATTATACAATATGAACAAGACATTCATTATAATTCACCGCGAGTTCATGAACCGCGTGAGCAAAAAATCATTTATCATACTGACTGTTCTTATGCCGTTCATCTTCGCAGCACTGATATTCGTACCGCTGATGCTTTCGATGGTAAAGAGCGACGAACAGAAAAACATTGCCGTGATAGACCATACAGGAAAATACTTCCCAATGATGGCAAATGACGAATCTTATCTTTTCTTCCCTGAAGAAAAGATGAAAGATGAGTTCCGTACAGACACTACCGTCTACAGCGCTGTAATAGAAATCACAGCCGACCTGATAGAGAATCCTGATGCGGCAGCCATCTATTCGCGCAAGGAGATTCCACAGGGACTGTCACGAATAGTGAACAATGCCATCAACGAACAGATCCGTCACGACAAACTGGTAAGCTACAATATTCCCCAGTTGCAGAGGATTATGAACGATTTTGATCAGACCTACAGTATACGCACAATCAAATGGAGCGACGACGGCAGCGAGAGCGAATCGAATGCTGGAGTAGCAGTAGCAGCAGGTATGATACTGACATTCCTCATCTATATGTTCGTAATGTCATACGGAGGTATGGTAATGCAAAGTGTGATGGAAGAGAAGACTAACCGTATCGTAGAGCTTATGATTTCGTCAGTACGCCCGTTCCAACTCATGATAGGCAAAATCATAGGAATAGGCCTCGTAGGAATACTTCAGCTTGCTATTTGGGGAGTAATGCTCGCAATAATAATCACCGTAGCAGGATTAATGTTCGGAGTATCAGCTATGTCAAATCCTGATGTTATGATGACTGCAACTTCAACTCCTATGCCTGAGGCATCAGAAGCAAATGCCATACTTGCATCTATCAACAACCTTAATCTGCCGGCACTGGGTGGTATCTTCGTTCTGAACTTTATAGGCGGATATCTGGTTTATGCCTCAATATTTGCAGCGATAGGCGCGTCTATCAATGAAGCAGAAGATTCACAGCAGTTCATGACACCAATAATTTTCCTTCTGGTGTTCGCACTCTATGCCGCAATCTACAGTGCAGAAAATGTCGACGGTCCACTAGCTGTATGGTGCTCTATGATACCATTCACTTCGCCTGTAGTTTCCATGGTGCGTGTTTCGCTGGATGCTCCGGGATGGCAAACTGCCCTATCACTTGTTATTCTCTATGCTTCAGCATTCACACTAATATGGCTAGCAGGCAAGATTTATAGAGTAGGAATACTTATGTATGGCAAAAAACCTTCGCTGAAAGAGATGATAAAATGGATAAGCTATAAATAAATTTGTTGCTACCGACATCTGTCGGCAAACAAAAACAATACCCGTTGGATAGTTAAGCATACAATAACTTAATTCTGCCAACGGGTATTCTTATATAAAAAGCTCCTGCAATACCGATAGAGACTTTAGTTCCGGGAAATCCGGTAAATGCAACCGGTAATATTCGTTTATAATATCCAGACACCTGTTTCTCTCCATACGGTTCATGGCAAACAGATGCATATTGTCGTATTTCATACGCATCAGATTGACTATACGCGCCGATTCATCCGGATGGAGGAACATCCCATGAAAAGGTTTCTCCATTGTGAAACATGCATTCATCATATCAAAATAAGCTCCTTCCACATAATCCTCAGTGTTAGGATAAAGCCCTAAAAACCTCGACAGACGAATGAGGAACACAAGATGGAAGTTTGAAAAACTTTTCTCGCAGGCATCAAGCCACATCACCGAACCGGACAAATACGAAAAAAGAGCCTCATCTCTACCCTCTTCTTTTAAGGCACGGAAAAGAAACTCTGAAAGGAACATCGCTATTCCTGATTTATACGGATTATATGGAAGTGAAGCGAATACATGCCAAAGCCGGGCTTCACGAACAGGATGTAATGAAGAACATGGACGGATATCAGCTTCCAGTTCAACCATTGCCAAAGGCTGAAACAACAAACTTATGGAACCATGCTTCTTCGAACGTGAAGCAGACACAAGAAAAGACATTCGCCCATTCTCCAGTGTAAAAACATGAGCGATATTTTTTGTGTCATTATACTTGAATGAACATAATACTATTCCCTTATATCTCTGCAACATATCAATACAAAGTTATCAATAAATTACGAAACACTGAAAACAGTTGCAAAGTTATTTATACAATTGGCGTATTTCTTTTCCTATATAATAAAAGCCTCTGCAAAGACTTAAAAAAAACATGGCCGCGTTTTATATTAAATGACACCGCATTTTAATTAAAACGCGGCCACATTTTGTTTTATTTATTGCAGCATCTACAATCAATCAATTTCCAGCCCAAGCGCTTTGGCTACTCCACGACCGTAAGCCTCATCGGCTTTCATACAGTTGTCAATGTGTCTGCGCTTGATTTCTACAGGTATGTCACCCATAGCACGGGCGGTGTTCTCAAACAATACCTGCTGCTGTTCAGGTGTCATCAGACGGAAGAGAGCTCGCGGCTGTGAATAATAGTCTGTATCGTCCTCACGGTAATCCCACTGATATGCGGCTCCGTCAAGTTCCAAAGGCGGTTCTTTGTATTCAGTCTGGTTCATCCATTCACCGAAGCTGTTAGGCTCGTAACCGATGGTAGAACCGTGATTCCCGTCCACACGCATCTGTCCGTCGCGATGATACATATTCAGGAACGGACAACGGCTGCGGTTTACAGGTATCTGATGATGATTCACACCAAGGCGGTAGCGCTGGGTATCGCCGTATGAGAACAAACGTCCCTGAAGCATACGATCAGGCGAGAAACTGATTCCCGGAACTACATTTGCAGGATTGAAAGCTGCCTGTTCCACATCGGCAAAATAGTTTTCAGGATTGCGGTTGAGTTCCATGATACCTACCTCTATCAGCGGATATTCTTTATGCGACCATACCTTAGTCAGGTCGAACGGATTGTAAGGACAGTTTCTTGCCTGTTCTTCTGTCATAAGCTGTACGAACATCTTCCATTTCGGGAAGTCACCTTTCTCGATACTTTCGTACAAATCGCGCTGATGGCTCTCACGGTCTTTGGCAATGATGGCCTCGGCTTCCTGGTCAGTCAGATTCTTGATTCCCTGCATAGTGTGAAGATGGAATTTCACCCATGTGCGTACACCTTCGGCATTAATAAACGAGAATGTGTGGCTTCCATATCCGTGCATATGTCTGTATGAATACGGAATACCTCTGTCGCTCATCGTGATTGTTACTTGATGTAGTGCTTCGGGTAGCAGTGTCCAGAAATCCCAGTTGTTCTTAGGGCTGCGCATATTTGTGCGAGGATCGCGCTTAACGGCATGATTCAAATCAGGGAATTTAAGCGGGTCGCGCAAGAAGAATACCGGAGTATTGTTTCCCACAAGGTCCCAGTTGCCTTCCTCTGTATAGAACTTAATGGCGAAACCTCTGATATCACGTTCTGCATCGGCAGCTCCGCGTTCTCCAGCCACAGTAGAGAAACGGACAAAGAGTTCTGTCTCCTTGCCTACTTCTGAAAAGATGGCTGCTTTAGTGTACTTGGTAATATCATTAGTAACGGTGAATTTTCCGAAAGCGCCCGAACCTTTCGCATGCATACGTCTTTCAGGAATTACCTCTCTGTCAAAATGTGCCAGTTTCTCAAGAAACCACACGTCCTGCAAAAGCATAGGGCCTCTTTTTCCGGCAATAGCCACGTTCTGATTGTCGGCTACCGGTGCGCCTTGGGCTGTAGTTAGTTTTTTCGTTTCCATAAATACCTACTTAATTATTTAGTTAACATGTTACTATGTATAAAAATATCTAGTTTAGTTTTGTCTTCATCAGTCAAATGGGCAGTCTTCGATTTCAAAAAAACATGTTTTCGTTTTCTTGTCATGTTCATAGCCCTACTCATCCTGCTGTACATACTTCCTGTCCTTATCTTGTAAGTAGTAAAAAACATAACTTTGTGTTCATCTATAAAATCTGCAACAGATTTACTGAAATCTATCCATTTGCGATGAGGATGCTGCCCTATAACAAACCAGCCGCAAGTCCAACACCCCGATAACACAATGTCTGATTTCAACAATCTCTGTTTGTCGAAATCCGAAATTGAAGATAAACTGACATCAAGTCCTTTCGACCACAGATACATAGCAATCTCTCTGGCATATGCTGCCGTCCGGCCGGTATGGCTATAGTATAAAACCGTCGCTTTCATAATCGTTATTCCTTAACTATTACGACTCTGCTGTTTGGCAAATCAGGTATATAGATGTATCCTTCTTTAACTGAAATATCTGCAGGGCCTATCAAAGGACTGTCAAGACTGATATTGACAGGAGCGACGGAACGGTCGGAAAGGCTTACTTTGCTTACAGAAGCCGGAGCCCAGTTTGTGATATATATGTAATTTCCGTCGGTAGATGTTGCAATACCGTCATACTGTCCTGCAATATCGACAAACTTCTCAAGTTTAGGATTAGCCATATCACCTATCTTATATATAACATTCTTTCCTGTTGTATTTCCATCTGCAGGATAAGATGCTACATACATGCTGCCGTTATTAATGAGCAAACCGTTAGGGCCAGGCACTTTCAGCCATTCTTCAGGAGTATAACCTTTATCACCGCTGATATCTATTCTGAATATACGGTCCGAATTTGTAACAGAAGCATACAGGTATTTACCGTCGGCAACAAGGTCGTTTACGAACAGATGCCCTTCCGGCAACCTGATAACTACAGGCTTAGATGTCTTATTAACTGTGCTATAAACTACAATCTTGTTTACATCACAGACAAAGAGTCTGTCTCCTTGTGCAAGCATTCCCTTTGGAGCGGACAGATTTCCGTCAGTAGGAATAAACGTCTCCGTTTTTCCATCCTTATAATACATTATATATCCCTTGCCTTCATCATTCAACGGATTCAAATTCTCAGTTCCGAAATTGGCTATAAGAATACCATTGTTATAAGGTAATGTACTTTCGCAAAAACGTAAACCGTCATTTACAACACTCAATCCTGCCTGTGCTGAAACATATCCACAGACTCCCATAAACATAATAGTCAATAAACTTTTCATACGCATTTAAAATTTGTAACAAATATAAATATGCAAAAGATATTTTACTATATTTGCGAAATTCTATTTTCCGATAACAGTTATTGATAAAAACGATAAAGCCTAAATGGAACTAAGACAACTGAAATATTTTGAGAAAGCCTGCGAACTGAAAAACTTTTCCGAAGCATCAAGAATGCTGCATATCTCACAAAGTACTCTGTCGCAACAGATCAAGCAACTGGAAGACGAACTCAATGTTCTGCTTTTCGACAGAATTGGCAAAAGAATAATACCAACCGAAGCCGGACTTGCCTTCCTGCCTTTTGCAAGAAACTCCATTCTTGAGGCAGAAAACGGGAAACAGATTATAAAGGATTTGAAAGGTATCATGACAGGCACCCTCAATATCGGTGTGACCTACAGTCTGAGCCATCTGCTGACATGTTCCATTACAGAATTCAAAAAGGCATACCCGGGAATAAAGGTCATTATAAATTTCGGCACGTCAAAAGAGCAGATAAAACTCCTTGAGAATAAGCATGTGGATTGTGTACTGTCGTTCGAACCGAAAGAAATCGATGAAGATTATGAGAAGATAAAACTATTCTCTTCGAGACTGTATTTCATAGTACACGAATCACACCCACTGTCTCGCCTGTCATCAATCTCGCTGAAAAGAATTCAGGATATTGACCTGATTCTGCCTGCTGTGGGATTTGCCACCAGAATGAAGACAGATGAGGTATGTTGCAAGAACGACATTATGCTCAATACAGTGATGGAAATAAACGATGTACAGACAATCATCCACCTAATTAGGAAAGGGAACTGGGGAACTATACTGACTAGAGCTGCCATAAAAGACGAACCTGATTTAAAAGCAATTCCTATATTATCGGCCGAAATACTGACATCACAGGCTTACCTGTTTTGGCCCAAAGGTAGCTACAGAAAAAAATCGGCAATAGAATTTGCCGAATACGTACAAAAGGCAGTAAAATACGAATAACACTGAAGTCTACAAATATATTTAAACATCCGAAAACAGATACAAACGGTATTTAACTACAATAAAAAACTTTTTATTACCTCTTTAGAAAAAAAATAATACAGAAGTTTTGGTATTTTGAAAAAACTTCATACCTTTGCATCCGCAATCGAGAAATAATAACCTCGGCAACATCGGAAAATCCGATATAGGATGGCCCGTTCGTCTATCGGTTAGGACGCAAGATTTTCATTCTTGAAAGGGGGGTTCGATTCCCCCACGGGCTACAAATAAACAGTATAACGAACAATATTAAAGATTAGTCGAGATGGCAAATCACAAATCATCTATCAAAAGAATTAGACAGGAAGAAAAAAGAAGACTTCACAACAGATATTATGCTAAGACTATGCGTAATGCTGTGAGAAAACTTCGTGCTACATCAGACAAAGCTGAAGCAGTAGCATTGTATCCAAAAGTACAGAAAATGTTGGATAAATTGGCTAAGGTTAACATTATCCACAAGAACAAGGCTGCTAACTTGAAGTCAAAATTAGCTGCACACATCGCTAAGATTGCTTAATTTTAGTACCTTAAAAAGATATTAAGGCTAGGTTTCTACCTAGCCTTTTGTCGTTTATACACTTCGCATTCTGAAGCACGGTGAAAATCAAAAAACATGCTGATTTTCACCTTTTTTTTGGCTGTTGCGAAAGGTTATTACACAGATTTTTCGTAACTTTGAACGATTAAATAAACTATTTAAAAACATGAGTGAAGAACTGACACCAAACAGCGGAAATAACTACTCGGCAAGTAGTATTCAGGTACTTGAAGGACTTGAAGCCGTACGTAAACGTCCCGCTATGTATATCGGCGACATCAGCGAAAAAGGTTTACATCACCTCGTATATGAAGTTGTGGATAACTCCATCGACGAAGCGCTCGCCGGATATTGTACACACATAGAAGTAACAATAAACGAAGATAATTCAATCACCGTACAGGACAACGGTCGTGGTATTCCTGTCGATTTCCATGAGAAAGAAAAGAAATCTGCCCTGGAAGTCGTTATGACAGTGTTGCACGCCGGAGGTAAATTCGACAAAGGTTCATATAAAGTTTCCGGAGGTTTGCATGGTGTGGGTGTATCGTGCGTGAACGCACTTTCTACTCACATGACTACAAACGTATTCCGCAACGGTAAGATTTATCAGCAGGAGTACGAATGCGGTAAGCCACTCTACCCCGTAAAGAAAATTGGCACTACAGAGCTAAGAGGTACAAAGCAGACTTTCTGGCCGGATGCATCGATATTCACCGTAACCGAATATAAATATAACATTCTTCAGGCACGTCTTAGAGAACTGGCATACCTGAACAAAGGTATTACAATCACCCTTACAGACAAACGCGAGATTGAAGAAGACGGAAGTTATAAGAGCGAAGTATTCCACTCGGACGAAGGTGTAAAGGAATTTGTACGTTTCCTCAACTCTACAAATACTCCACTTTTTGATGATGTAATCTATCTGAACACCGAAAAACAGGGTGTTCCTATCGAGTGTGCCATCATGTATAACACAGGTTTCCGCGAAAACCTGCATTCATATGTAAATAATATCAACACAATAGAAGGCGGTACTCACGAAGGTGGTTTCCGTGCAGCACTTACACGTGTATTGAAGAAATATGCCGAAGAGAGCAAGGCGCTGGAAAAAGCAAAAGTTGAAATATCGGGCGAGGACTTCCGCGAAGGTCTTATCGCAGTAATCTCTGTAAAGGTTGCTGAACCTCAGTTTGAAGGTCAGACAAAAACTAAGCTTGGAAACAGCGAAGTAAGCGGCGCCGTGCAGCAGGCTGTGGGTGAAGCTCTTTCAAACTATCTTGAAGAACATCCTAAAGAAGCAAAAGTCATTGTTGACAAGGTGGTACTTGCAGCAACAGCACGTATCGCAGCCAGAAAGGCACGCGAGTCTGTACAGCGCAAGAGTCCTATGGGCGGCGGCGGACTTCCTGGAAAACTGGCCGACTGTTCAAGCCGTGTAGCAGAAGAATGTGAGTTGTTCCTAGTCGAGGGTGACTCTGCGGGTGGTTCCGCAAAACAGGGACGAAGCAGACAGTTCCAGGCTATCCTTCCTCTGCGAGGAAAAATCCTGAACGTAGAGAAAGCAATGTGGCACAAGGCATTCGAAAGTGATGAAGTAAACAACATCATACAGGCACTTGGAATCCGTTTCGGTGTCGAAGAGGAAGACAGCAAGAAGGCAAACATCGAAAAGCTCCGCTATCACAAGGTGATAATCATGACCGATGCCGACGTCGATGGTTCTCACATCGACACACTTATAATGACTCTGTTCTACAGATATATGCCTGAAATCATTCAGGAAGGTCACTTGTATATAGCTACTCCTCCATTGTATAAATGTACAAAAGGTAAGGTTAGCGAATATTGCTACACTGAAGAAGCAAGACATGCCTTCATCCAGAAATATGGCGACGGAAGCGAGCAGGGAATACATACTCAGAGATACAAAGGTTTGGGTGAAATGAACCCTGAACAGCTTTGGGAAACAACAATGAATCCTGAAACACGTATCTTGAAACAAGTACAGATTGAAAACGCTGCCGAAGCAGACTATATTTTCTCTATGCTTATGGGAGATGATGTAGCTCCTCGACGCGAGTTTATAGAAAAGAATGCTACTTATGCCAATATTGATGCATAATGTAGCTTATATGTTTAACTAAATTTTTTACCTCCTCACATCTTACACGGAGGAAAGCCTCGGAGCCTATGGATTCCGAGGCTTTTTTTATTCATATACATTTATATTTTATAATCCTTGAAACGGCTCCACAAAGCGTATAAAGCGGTTTAATGCCATAAAACATTTATATTTTTACTACAAATGCAATAAGGATTATTATAAAATAACTACTTTTGGAAAAATAAAAACTCAATAAAACACTAATACCAAAAGAAAGATATGAAACTGACATTTCGTATTAAGTATCGTACCGTATGGGGTGAGAGTCTGAGAGTCGTGATAAACGATGACGATAAGAACTCACTTCCTCTTTTCACACGCGATGGTCAGGAATGGCAAGGTACATTCAATTATGACCTACCAGATAATTCCGATGTAGTGCCATACCGTTATACAGTTTTCAGAAATGAAGAATGCGTAAGGAAAGAGTTTGGCGCAATCCCCCACTCTATTATAAAAGGTAATGCACAGCAACACCATTTTATTTTTGACGACTGCTGGCGTGATCTGCCGGAAGGGAACCACAGATACAGTTCGGCATTCAACGGTATTCCACATACCGAAGAGCCTAAGAAACTTACTGACAATGTAGGCTGCTGCATCACATTCAGAGCATTATGTCCAGGACTGAGACACAAGGAACAGAAACTGGGAATAATAGGCAGCTGCAACACACTTGGCAATTGGGAGTATTATCGTCCGCTCAGAATGCAGGAAGTCATGCCAGACGTATGGAGCATATCAATAGATGCATCATCACTTACATTCCCTTTCGAATATAAGTTTGTTGCATTAAGTTCTAAAACCGGAGCTGTGGAGGAATGGGAATGTGGATGCAACCGCACTTTCCATATACAGCCGCTTTTGCGCGGTGAGACTTACTTCCCGACAGAAACTGAAGTATTCTTCAACCTGCCGGAACGAAAAATAGCAGGTAGCGCGATACCTGTATTCTCACTCCGCTCGGAAGGCAGTTTCGGTGTAGGTGATTTCGGCGATCTGAAAACATACATAGACTGGGCAGCTGAAACAAGCCAGCAGGCCGTACAGATACTTCCTATCAACGATACCACAAGAACAAAGACGTGGGTAGATTCATATCCGTACAATGCTATTTCAATATACGCATTCCATCCTATGTATATCGACTTGAGACAACTCCCTGCCCTCAAAGATGCAGAAAAGGCTGCTGAATATGAAAATGAGCGTCAGAAACTGAACTGCCTTCCTCAAGTGGAATACGAAGGTGTGAATAAAGCGAAGCGCGCATACCTGAGGGACATATTCACCCAGGAAGCCGACAATATCCTTTCATCCGAAGATTTCAAATCATTCTACAGCAAAAACGAAGAATGGCTTAAACCATATTCGGCATTCAGCTATCTGAGAGACCTGTATGGCACTGCCGATTTCAATACATGGCCGGAATATAGCACATACGATTCAGAAGAAATTGACAAACTATGTGATAAAGAAGCCGAAACATATCCTGAAGTTTCATTCTACTATTTCCTGCAATACGTTCTGCACGTACAGCTTCTTGCAGCTGCTAATCATGCCCGCAGCAAAGGTGTAATTCTGAAGGGAGATATTCCTATCGGTATCAGCCGTGGCAGTGTGGAAGCATGGGTAGAGCCATATTACTTCAATATGAACGGTCAGGCAGGCGCGCCACCTGATGCTTTCTCAGCTAACGGTCAGAACTGGGGATTCCCTACATACAACTGGGACGTGATGGAGAAAGACAACTACCAGTGGTGGAGAAAACGTTTCTCAAAGATGGCTGAATACTTCACAGCATACCGTATAGACCATATACTTGGTTTCTTCCGTATATGGGAAATACCTGTGCATTCAGTTCACGGACTGTTGGGACAATTCGTTCCGGCACTGCCTATGAGCGCAGACGAGATAAAAGGCTTCGGTCTTTACTTCCAGAAAGAATTCATGACAGAGCCTTTCATCAACGACTATATGCTTAACACCATATTCGGCGAGAAAAGTGATGAGGTACGCAACACTTTCGTGCAGCATGACCATCACGACATCTACCGTATGCGCCCTGAATTTGATACACAGCGTAAGGTTGAAGCATATTTTGCTGGAAAGACTGACCAGGAAAGCCTCAACATAAAAGAAGGACTCTATTCATTGATAAGCAATGTTCTGTTCGTAAAAGACAGAAAGAATCCTGAAATGTATCACCCTAGAATATCTGTACAGAACGATTTCATCTACAAGCAACTCAACTGGCAGGAACAGGAAGCATTCAACAGACTGTATAATCATTACTACTACCAGCGACACAACAAGTTCTGGTACGACGAGGCGATGAAGAAACTGCCTGTACTTACTCAGTCAACTTCAATGCTTGTTTGCGGTGAAGACCTCGGAATGGTTCCGGACTGTGTGCCATGGGTAATGAACCAGTTGCAGATTCTATCTCTCGAAATACAGAGGATGCCTAAAGACCCTAAAGATGAGTTCGGACATGTCTATAACTATCCGTTCCGCTCTGTTTGTACTATAGGCACTCACGATATGTCAACCCTCCGTGGCTATTGGAAGGAAGATGCACAGATTACAGAACGCTACTATCATTATGAGCTTGGCCATTGGGGTGAAGTTCCACAGGATGCTCCAGGATGGCTATGCCGTGAAGTTGTAAACAATCATCTGAACTGCCCGTCACTCCTGTGTATCCTGACATGGCAAGACTGGACCTCAATTGATGAGAGTCTGCGCAATCCGGACATTGAGATAGAACGCATCAACGTTCCTGCAAACCCACGCCACTACTGGAGATGGAGAATGCATATCACTCTGGAAGACCTTATGAAGAAAGACGATTTCAACGAACAGATAAGAAACATGATTTCTGAAAGCGGAAGAATCTAAAAAGCCAACATCAGAAATCAGGTTTTCAACACCTAAACAGGGTTTAAACAGTATTTAAAGGCTGTTTAAGCCCTATTGTTTTTTAACACCAGCCATCAAGACTTGGGTAGTTTACCCTTTGGATTTGATTTTTTTGGGTGAATTAACCAAAGAAGAAATTTCTGACCAAATTTAATCAGATGTTATTTTGATGGTTATCTTTGGAAAATTTGTTTCCTTATTTATAGTAATATTTGAATCATTAGTATGAATCTCTATAAGTTTTATACTATTTCCTCCATACATCTCTATATTGGGATATGAACAGGTATAATGAAACTTCCCCCTAAGATTGAATTTATAACCGTTAATATTTACGGTAAGATTAGACTCTCCATATCCATCTTTCCTGTCATCAGAATAACTCATCGAAGATTCCATAGGAAGAGGAAAAATAGTCCTTATTGTTTTCTCATCTCCTATTTCAACGGTATGAAAAGGTATTTTATAGCCATCCCTTCCAATAAAAGACAATCCATTCATAATAGCCTCATTATCTATAAGACTATTACCTTCTGAATCCAATACATCAATCAATACATCATTGAATATAGATGATGCAACTGTCGGATAGTCTGGTTCTTCATATTTACTGCACGAAGACAATAATAAAAGTGGAAGAAAGAGACAAACAAATTTAGTCAAAGTGTACATAGATCGAGAGATTAATGAAAGGCAACTGATTCTAGTAAGATTTCTCATAATTTCTATTTTTTTATCTGTTCTACTATTAAGAGTAGTACAAGCCTCAATCATTGCATGAAATCACAAAAAAAATTAGAATCATCTGCCATTTTAACAATTACCACGTAAAACGCAAGCCTACAGGAAGCGAGAACTCAAAAGGCTTGTCCTGCCTGATTGTAGGATAGCTGCTCCTTGACTTAAAATAATAGTTTATAGACGGCTCTACATAGATACCAATGTTCGGCGTGAAATGATATTCAATCCCTATTCCACCATATACAGACCATTGCATGGGCAATGCGTAATTATGTTCTTGCATTTCACCGTCATCTATTCTTTCATTCACCTTGCCTCTTACTGGAAACTCTACCATTCCTCCAATGCCGGAAGAAAGTGAGAATTTGTCAATAGACAAAATCTTAAAACGAAGTTTCAGAGGAACTCCTAAATAATGTGCTTTTATATACTGATTGGTTACAGAAACGGACTGTTTATCGTATATGGTTGTTGTGATTCGTTTTGTCCGCAATAATGTGTATTGCAGCCCGCTTTCTAAACTCCAATATTTAGAGAGGGTTTTAGAAATATTCAAAACAAATGTAATTGGCAGATCGTGTTCAGATTCCTCTATAACCTTGTCATTAGAGCCTGCCCAAATAGGATTATCACTTGGTTTCAAATATGAATTTTCTGTATTAAGCGCGCCTATAACAGAACCTCCAACAGACACGCTAAAGTTACGATTTTTTCTTTTTGTTATAGGCAAGTCATTGGAATGATGCGCGCGGGCAGAAACTTCCATTTTATTTGGATTAGAACAAATATCATGCTTAGCTGTATCTGCGTCCTCTCCATTTTCTGTTTTTGTTTCAGCAAGCAGATTTTCTGCTTTAGTGGAGAGGTTAAAGGAATCTTCCTTTTCCACACAGATTTCCGAAAGTAATGCGGTATTCTTACTGCTTTGCTGGGCAATCTGCTTTATTGATTCCTCATTTTGTTCTACCTTGTTCTCTATTTCATTATTTTTTTCTGTTCTTAATTTTGTTGGTTCAGAAATTGTTTGAACTCTATGGTCATTTTGATTATGCTGGAAAATCATGGCAATTATGATAATGGCTAATATCACCATACCTTTTTCTAATTTATGTTTTACAATTATTTCACGAAGCATAGCCCGTGCATGAAATAGTTGAGAACCTGATGTCTGAGTTGAAATACCAAGCAGTTTAGCAATTTCTTTATGAGTTTTATGCTCCAATACTGCAAGCCTGAACACCTTTTGATAACCCACAGGAAGACGATTGATCATTATCTCCAATTCTTCCATTGTGATAGATTCCTCAAAGTCTGGAATGTCAGACGTATCATAATCTTCTGTGAGCTGTTGGATAAAATCCTGTTCTTTAAGATATCGCAAAGACAAATTTTTCATTATCGCCCCCATCCAGTATTCCAGTTTTTCCTCATTCTGAAGTTGATTGATACGGCTGAAAATGACAAGGAAACCATCATGTAATATATCTTGTGCAGCATCCAAATCATGTATATAGTGACAGATGACGCGCATCATCCGTCTTGAAAAGGTTGTATAAAGTAATCCTAATGCTTCTTTATCTCCTTTTTTACACCGTTCTAATAACTCTTTGATATCAATAGTTGCCATTACAATAAAGATGAATATTATCGTATTATTTTGCATACAGCAGCGCAACTTTTAACTTTTTTTACATAAAACTATCAAGAAGGTTATATGATTGTTTGATGTTTAATTTCATGGAAGACAAAAATAAAAGGACTATCAACATAGTATGTGAATAATACATTGAAAACTCCGTGTAAAAAAATTCCTGCATGAAAAACAAAATGCGTACCTTTGCACCCGGAAATTTTAAAAAAACATAAAGATGCTTTTACCATACTTGAATGAAAACCTTATAGAAGCCGGATGCGACGAAGCAGGACGAGGATGCCTTGCCGGAGCGGTATATGCCGCAGCCGTCATTCTGCCGAAGGACTTCAAGAATGAAATGCTGAACGACTCGAAGCAACTGTCTGAAAAACAGCGCTATCAACTGAGAGAAGTTATAGAAAAGGAAGCACTGGCATGGGCAATAGGTATTGTAGAACCGGAAGAAATTGATAAAATCAACATCCTGAACGCTTCGTTCCTTGCGATGCATAGAGCAGTTGACCAACTGAAAATAACTCCAGAACATCTGTTGATAGACGGTAACCGTTTCAACAAATACAAGAACATTCCACACACCACAATAGTGAAAGGCGATGGAAAATATCTTTCAATAGCAGCCGCTTCAATACTTGCGAAGACTTATCGTGACGACTATATGAACAGGCTGCACAGTGAATATCCAATGTATGCATGGGATATGAACAAGGGATATCCTACCAAAAAACACCGACAAGCCATAAAGGAATTCGGAACTTCTCCTTATCACCGCCTGAGTTACAACCTTTTAGGCGATACACAGCTTTCGTTGGATTTCAACATCAACAGGAGTTACTAACAACCTGTTGAAAACCTACGTTATTAACAGTCTGTTAATAACTCTGCCTTCATGCCTTCTAACTTTGGCACGACCGAATCAATTCATATAACATTTTTCCAGTCCAAACACATTAAATATAGAAGCAAGAGTCTATAAAAGGACATTTTGACACATTAAACAAGATAATTAAATGACAATTTGTCAACTTCCAACTTTATCAACACCTGTGAATATATTAATAATGTTTCCACATATTTAAAACAATCGTCTGAAAGTTTAAAATCAGATTATAAACATTAAACGCCGTCTGACAAAAATTCAAACTCCCGATATCGGCATACAGTTTGCAATATCAATAGTGAACTTGAGGTTCAAAAACCAAGAGTTCGGAAATAATTGAAAATGTATAACTTAAATATAGGAGATTAAAACTATGATGCCGATTAGAAAGTATTACAATCAGAACTGGTTACCAAGTATCTTTAATGATTTCTTCGATAACGACTGGATGGAAAAAGCTAACGCTACAGCCCCGGCTATCAATGTTATTGAGAGCGAAAAGAACTACAAAGTAGAGGTTGCAGCTCCAGGAATGACAAAAGACGATTTCAACATCCATTTGGGAGATGACAATGAACTTGTTATTTCTATGGAAAAGAAAGTTGAAAACGAAGATAAGAATAAAGAAGACAAGAAATACTTGCGACGCGAGTTCTCTTACACAAAATTCCAACAGTCACTTTACTTGCCTGACAATGTTGATAAGGAAAAGATAAGTGCTAATGTTTCAGACGGTGTATTGACTATCGAGTTGCCGAAGTATTCACCAGAAGAAAAAGCTAAGGTTAATCGTGTTATTGAGATACATTAATCATTGGTAAACTAAATAAGAGCCTCCCGCCAACAGTCAACGGGGGGCTCTGTTTGTATAAGACAACAACTTCAAAACAAGCTTATGAGAACTTGAAATCGCCTTCATATATTCTATAAATACAACTTATATTTATATATCAATAGATTGTATTTTTATATATATAACTTGTATTTATAAAAACAAAGGTTGTATTTATGGAATATGTAAGGTTGTTTACAAGAATTTCCGAGCACAAAAACATTTATAAACCACCAACTTTAAAACTCAAAATATATGGCTTTTATAGATTATTACAAAGTACTGGGCGTAGAACGTAATGCCTCGCAAGATGATATCAAGAAAGCCTATCGTAAGATGGCCAGAAAGTATCATCCTGACCTGAACAAAGACGACCCTAACGCCAAAGACAAGTTTCAGGAGATAAACGAAGCTAACGAGGTTTTGAGCGATCCTGAAAAAAGAAAGAAATACGACGAATACGGCGAACACTGGAAACATGCCGACGAATTCAAGGCTGAACGTGAAGCATACCAGAGAGCGCAGGAAAGAGGCGGACAGTCCGCTTACTGGTACTCCGTGAATGGCGACGATTTCATGGGCGGATTCGGAAGAGGAAACGCAAGCGGATTCTCAGATTTCTTCGAACAGCTGTTCGGACATGGAGCCTCAGCGGGCAGAAGCGGAAGAGGCTACAACATGATGAACCGTGGAGGTGACATAGAAGCACAGATGAACCTTTCACTGCGCGAGGCAGCCGTTACGCACAAACAGACCTTCAGCGTGAACGGCGAGAACCTGCGCATAACCATACCTGCCGGTATTGCTGACGGACAAATGATAAAGCTGAAAGGTCATGGTGAGAAAGGTAACAACGGAGCACCCGATGGCGATCTGTACATCACTTTCCAGATAGCCCCGGACCCAGAGTTCAAACGTGAGGGCGACGACCTGTTTACAGATGTTGATATCGACCTTTACACAGCCGTCCTTGGAGGAAGTGTTAATGTCAAGACCATAGACGGAATGGTCAAACTGAAAGTAAATCCGGGCACTCAGAACGACACAAAAGTCAGACTGCGTGGCAAAGGATTTCCTGTTTATAAGAAAGAAGGCACCTTCGGCGATTTGATAGTGACATATCATGTGAATATACCGACATCCTTAAGCGAAAAGCAGAAAGAGCTGTTCACACAGCTGAAAAACAGCTAAGAACCGGATGACGGTACGAATCCATAAGATAATCACTTCATCAGCTACAACAGATTTATGGCAGCCAATTCCTCAGTCAGCGCATTAATACCTTTCTGAATCTTCTCCAACTGTTGTTTGCGAGGTTTATGTACTCCGGCCGCATAATGCCACAACTGGCGTTCATTTATTCCGGTTATCCGGCTCAATGCGGCCTTAGTGAAAATGCTACTGTAATAGTTGATGAATGTAGAAGCATCTATTTTAAATTTCAAGGAAAATTCCCCTTTGAGAATTTCGCACGGATTCGGATTGTCCTCCAGATACAAATCTATGGCTTCTTTCATGTTATCTTCTATCTCCCTTATATTATTACCAACCGTAATAACAGGAGCACCTTCGATATAAGCACTAAGATTGTTGCCGGCATGTTCCACAATAACTTCAACTGTTCTCATTTTAAGTACCATTTTATAGTTAAACAAAAGAGGCTGGGGCTATTTCAGCCCCGCTTGCCTCAAAATGCTGTAATAAGTGCCTTTTTCAACGCCTTTCTTTCCATGATTCGGAACGACTACCGTTATTCCGTCTTTTTCAAACTTCATGTGGCTGCCCTTCTGGCTTTTTAGAACGAAGCCGTTGTCAAGCAACATAGTTACAACCTCCTTAACTGACTTGTAACTCATAGCGTTTTTGACTTTATTACTTTGCAAATATAGTAAATCCACGAATAATTCACAAACTATATATTCTCATTTTTACTATAATTGAAAGTTTACTCTAAAAAATCAATTATAATCCCCATATTAAAATTCCCCAAAACATTCGCTCAAAAAGCAGATATTTTGTACTTTTGCAGCCGGAAAACAAATTGGATTTCAAACTTCTAAAACATATTACAATTATGGCAAAGAAAGCACTTTTAATGATCCTCGACGGATGGGGCTGCGGCGACCATCACAAAGACGATGTAATCTTTAACACTCCTACTCCTTATTGGGACAGTCTGTTGGCTAACTACCCTCACTCACAGTTGCAGGCAAGCGGCGAAAACGTAGGTCTTCCTGACGGACAGATGGGTAATTCGGAAGTTGGTCACCTCAACATCGGTGCCGGACGCATCGTTTATCAGGATTTGGTGAAAATCAACCGTGCTTGTGCCGACGGAAGCATCATGCAGAACCCTGAAGTTGTTTCTGCCTTCACATACGCTAAGGAAAACGGTAAGAACGTTCACTTCATGGGTCTTACTTCAAACGGTGGTGTACACTCTTCACTCGACCACCTGTTCCGCCTTTGCGACATCGCTAAAGAATACGGAATCGAAAATACTTTCATCCACTGCTTCATGGACGGTCGTGACACTGACCCTAAGAGCGGTAAAGGATTTATCGAAGAACTTTCTGCACACTGCGCAAAATCAGCAGGTAAAATCGCTTCTATCGTAGGCCGTTTTTATGCAATGGACCGCGACAAACGTTGGGAACGTGTGAAAGAAGCTTACGACTTGCTCGTTAACGGTACAGGTAAGAAAGCTACAGACATGGTTCAGGCTATGCAGGAATCATACGATGAAGGTGTTACTGACGAATTCATCAAACCTATCTCTAACGCTAACTTCGACGGTACTATAAAGGAAGGCGACGTAGTTATCTTCTTCAACTACCGTAACGACCGTGCCAAAGAGCTTACTATCGTTCTTACTCAGCAGGATATGCCGGAAGCAGGTATGAAGACTATCCCGGGACTCCAGTTCTACTGTATGACTCCTTACGATGCTTCATTCACAGGCGTACACATCCTCTTCCCTAAGGAAAACGTACAGAACACTCTTGGCGAATACCTCGCTGCAAACGGAAAGACTCAGCTTCACATCGCTGAAACTGAAAAGTATGCACACGTTACATTCTTCTTCAACGGCGGACGCGAAACTCCATACGACAACGAAGACCGTATCCTCGTTCCTTCTCCAAAGGTTGCCACTTACGACCTGAAGCCTGAGATGAGTGCTTACGAGGTTAAGGACAAACTGGTAGAAGCCATCAACACTCAGAAATACGACTTCATCGTTGTTAACTATGCTAACGGCGACATGGTAGGCCATACTGGTATCTACGAAGCTATCGAAAAGGCTGTAGTCGCTATCGACAACTGCGTGAAAGATACAGTTGAAGCTGCTAAGGCTAACGACTACGAAGTAATCATCATCGCCGACCACGGAAATGCTGACCACGCATTGAACGAAGACGGAACTCCTAACACTGCTCACTCACTGAACCCTGTTCCATTTGTTTACGTAACAGAAAACAAGGACGCCAAGGTTGAGAACGGTGTATTGGCAGATGTTGCTCCTTCTATCCTTCACATCATGGGTATGGCCCAGCCGGCTGATATGACAGGAAAAGACCTGATTAAGTAATTAATCTACTCAAGTTTCGCATTTGCAAAACTTGCTGTATTAAAGTAATAAAGGAGGTATCAGCCCACTAAATGTGGGCTTCAGGAGATAAAGCATTAAAGTTGTAAAGTATCAAGCTTTACCTTCTTTACCTTCTAAGACAGCTTGCTGTCTGATAGTACTTTAATACTTGCGAAACTTAAGTTAATCTAATATAAAACGAACGGACACGGACGTGAGATTGTATGAATCTCTGTCCGTGTCCGTTTGTTATTTACATATACATAGAATAATCTTCCGCTCTGATATCTGTACCGGATAATGGTGTTATTTTTCCGGAAAGAGCATACTCTTTTCAAATTGGGATAATCATCACACTGCTTACATAGTACATATATAATGCCACCGGTGGTGCCCTAAAGTGAAAAGGATGGATGGAAGATAATGGCAGTAGGCGGTCTGTTATTTCACATCGAGGGTGACTCTTACGTTATCACGGTCGGAACTCCAGCTGTTCCACACTCCTTCCTGTGCCGCCGTCAGGGTCAGCGTCAGCTGCCGGCTGTCTTTCTGCCTGCCGCAATAAATTCTGTTCAGGTTGGTCAGCCGGGTGATGTCCAGCTTGGTCAGTTTGTTGTCGAAGCACCACAACTCCGTCAGCTGGGTCAGCCCGCTGACATCCAGCGTGGTCAGCTGGTTCATTTGGCACCACAACGTGGTCAGCTTGGTCAGCCCGCTGAGGTTCAGCTCGGTCAACTGATTGTTGGCGCATTTCAGTGTGGTCAGCGCGGTACAGTAGCCGAGGCCGGCCGACGAGGTCATCCTTGACCCATTTAAGTCCAGCGTGGTCATCGCTGCCAAGGCCGTCAAATCGGCATCGCTCAGCGTGACTGTGCCGTCGGCATTCTCGGTTGCAGTTCCGCTTCCGAGTTTGGCATATATCGCCTTGACAACGGCCTTTTCGAAGCCGGTCAATGCCAGCGGGCCCAGGTTGAGGATGCGTCCGGCGGTGAGGGTCACTGACTTGCCGGTGGCCTTGCGGTAGAGCTTGCCCGTGCCGTCTTCGTAGAGCAGGCTGAAGCCCTTGGTCAGCGTGCTGGGAAGCACGACGAAGTAGTAGTCCTTTCCGGCCTCGAAGTTGCCTTTGAGGGTGACGCGCTTGTATCTTTCTGAGCCGGGTGTTTGATTACCGGTGGAGTATTCGACCCAGTATTTGCCGGCCAGCGGCTCGCCGTTGCCTCCCACGAGGGTGAAGATGCCTTCACCGGCCATGTCGGCGGGCACGGTGAACTTCACCAAGGCGCAGAGGTTGTTGAACTCCAGGTCGGTGCTGCCGCCTGTGGCCTTGGCCAGCGAGGGCGCCAGCTGGTTGGCAAAAGTGCCTGCCACGGGGGTCTGCTCGGCGGGCAGATTGAAGGTGACGGACGTGTTGGTCATGCTTTCTACGGCTATCAGAGGGTAGAAGGCGGTGTAGTCGACACCCGGCAGGGCAGTGCCCGAGAAGGTGGCGTTGCTGCCGTTGATGGATTCGGCGTCGACCATGAACTTCTGATAGGCTCCGCTTCCGTCCCATATAGCAATCTCGTCATACTCTACCCAGTGCACATTAAGTCCGTCCAGCTGTGTGCGTGTCTGCGGCATGCCGGCGGTAAAGGTCATGGGCACGGGCTTTGCGGCCTCGTTGCCCGGATTGTTCTCGATGAACTCTTCGTTGCCGCAGGCGGCCAGTGTCAGTACCGCGGCGG
This sequence comes from Bacteroides caecigallinarum, assembly GCF_021531075.1. GTDB lineage: Bacteria > Bacteroidota > Bacteroidia > Bacteroidales > Bacteroidaceae > Phocaeicola > Phocaeicola caecigallinarum_B. The sequence continues at coordinate 72,142 of NZ_JADYTJ010000004.1, forward strand.
CCAATGATAAGATACGTGTTGTTTTCATAAGGCATTACCATGTAAATTCGTCTTGTTGATAAGGGTTGTGCGTGCTGACGTTGCTTCCGCAGAGCACGCCTTCCTGTTGCATCTCGATGATTTCGCACTTGGGGGCCTCGTAGGCTCCTCGTATGGTCTCGGTGTTTAAGGTTGTAATTGCTTTCATATTCAATTTATTTATAAATGAAACATCAAAAGCAAATATAGTGTTTTTCATTAAGATGTCACAAAAAAAAAAAAAAATGTGAATATCGCATCGTTTTATCATTTAATGTCTCATTTATTCCGCGCTTGGGCACAATATCGTGAAAACCGGATAGCAGGCATCGCATTAGTTTTTTTTCTGTATGATAACAAGAATATACCCACTATGACTTATCTTTGCATAAAAAATATACTTTATGGTTCAGATAGACGATGTAGTAGTAAGCCTCGACGTATTCCGCGAGAAGTTCCTTTGCAATCTTGATGCCTGCAAGGGTGAATGCTGTATAGAAGGCGATGCCGGCGCACCGGTAGAGCTCGACGAGGTAGAAAAACTGGAGGAAGTACTCCCGGTGATATGGAATGAGCTTTCGCCGGAAGCACGTGCCGTGATAGACAAACAGGGAGTGGTTTATACCGACCAGGACGGTGACCTGGTGACTTCAATCGTAAACGGCAAAGACTGTGTATTCACATGTTACGACGAGAAAGGATACTGTTATTGCGCAATAGAGAAAGCCTATCGCGAAGGCAGATGCAATTTCTACAAGCCTGTGTCATGCCATCTCTACCCTATCAGAATAGGCGACTACGGACCTTACAAGGCCGTTAACTATCACAGATGGGACGTATGCAAGGCTGCGGTCCTGCTCGGAAAGAAAGAGAATCTGCCTGTTTATAAGTTCCTGAAAGAGCCGCTGATAAGAAAGTTCGGTAAGGCATGGTACGACGAACTTGAGAACGTGGCAGAAGAATTGAAAAAACAAGGACTTATTTAAAGATAATAGATATTGGAGGACATAATAAGACTTCAATATCTATTTTTTGTTTCCAAAGGTTATATAGATTATTGTTGTTCTTTATCCTTATCTGCTTTCTGCTTTTTTTCTATCAGCATATTCATAAATGCTGAACTTATAATACCTGTAGGAATGGCAATCATGGCAATACCAATCAGGCTTATCAAGCTACTTAACAGACGGCCAATAGGAGTGATAGGATATATATCACCATACCCCACAGTTGTAAAAGCTACTATGGCCCACCAGAATCCATCACCGATATTCTCGAATGCATTGGGTTGTGCGTTACGTTCTATGTAGTACATCAGAATTCCTGAGAAACCAAGCATAATGCCACATGCCGTGTACGATGTAATAAGCTCCTCCTTTACAGTCTTCAATACTGTTCCTATCATCTGGAATGAACGTGAGTAGCGGATAAGCTTGAATATTATCAGTATGTACGCCAGTACCACAAGGTGTATATGTGGTGTCTCTTTATAAATATATATACCCACAAAAGGAAGCACTGCAACAAAATCTATCAAACCATAAAAAGAAAATATGTAATGCAAGCGTGCTATCAACGGATTTTTATACTGGGCATACTGCACAGGTGCTGCAGCAATCCTCAACCCGTATTCTATGGTAAAGATGAAAGAAGCCATGTAGTTAAACAAATACAGCCAGTTTCGATAAGGTGCGGATTCTTCAAACGAGCTGCATATAATTGAAATTATAGATCCTACAATAAAGAACAGTACGAAATACTGAAACCATTTTTTCATCAGTTGACGGTGGATGGATCTGTAAAGTTTCTCATGTCGTATTATAGTGGTTATCTTCTCACGTATAGGTGATATGATATTGTTGGGATTATTTTTCATTTTTATAATATTAGGCACTATTGGCAAATGTAAATAAAAACTATGATATTTAAAATATCTGTCTGAACAGAGTATATAATTTTTTGTATAATATGTGTATATGATTTCAACCTTATATGCCTATTTTTTGTTTTTCATTATATAAATACTTATTTTTGAGAAAAACAAATAACCGATATCATTATGAAAAAACACAAGCGAACCAATACGCTTAGTTTGTTGGCTGCATTGCCTTTAATATTGGCAGGCCAGACTATTAGTGCACAAGAATTAGACAAAGTATCTGCCGATACTGTAGTAAATGTCGGCTATGCAACTGGAAGCATTAAGAAACTGTCCGGATCAGTGGAGCTGATCAAAGAAGATCAGATGAACAAGATACAGATTGTAAATCCTATTGAGGCTATTCAGGGACGAGTAGCAGGACTTACTATCAATAAAGGGGGGAACGGAACGGCTGCTCTTGATGCGGTACGTCTGCGTGGAACTATATCCATAACGGGAGGTAACTCACCGTTAATCATTGTTGATGGTGTTATAGGGGATATGACTCTGCTTACCTCAATTTATCCTACTGACATAGAAAGCTTTACTATTTTGAAGGATGCTTCCGAAACGGCTCAGTACGGTTCGCGTGGAGCTTCCGGCGTAATAAATGTCGTGACAAAGAAAGGTATCAAGGGCAAGACAAGTATAAACTACAGCGGAAGTTTCGGTATTTCCAGCGTGTATAAAAGAATAGGGATGCTCGATGCTGATGAATACAGAAATGTCACTTCAAGCTTGGGATTGAGTATTATAGACAAAGGCTATAATACAAATTTCCAGAAAGCAATAGAGAGGACGGCCATAAGGCAGAATCATAATATTGCTCTTTATGGTGGCGGAGAGAAATCTACTTACCGTGTATCTCTTGGATATTTGGATATGGAAGGAGATATAATGAACGAGGGTATGAAGATGTTTACATCAAACATGAATCTGAACCAAAAGCTTATAGATAACTTGGTAGATTGTGAACTTGGAATATTCGGCTCGGTGAAAAGGGAAAGAAGTCTGTTCGACCTGCAGAAGACATTTTATTCGACCGCAACTTTCAATCCTACTTTCCCCGGAGAAAAGAATGCTTCAGGTGCCTGGGATAATCTTACTACGGCCAGTCAGATAACAAATCCGTTGGCATGGATGGAAGTTGACAACCGTGAGGCAGCCTCATACTTCAGTGCGCATGCTAAAATAAACGTAAATCTTCCATACCGGCTGAAACTGGTACTTTTCGGCTCATATACATACAATAATACGGAGGACAGTCAATATTTACCTACAACAGTATGGGCTTACGGACAGGGATACAAAGGTTTGAGAAGTTCGGAATCGCTGCTGGGAAACATAATGCTTACATACAACAGACAGATGGGAAAACATTTTATAGATATATTGGCATTAGGTGAGTTATCTAAGGACAGATATTCCGGATTCTATACTACAACTACAAACTTTTCATCTGATTATATGGGCTTCAATAATCTTCAGGCCGGTGCATTGAGACCTTGGGACGGTACAGGCTCTTATTTTGAGGATCCGAGACAGGTATCGTTTTTGGGACGTGTGAACTATTCATATGATGACCGTTATGTTGTCACATTGAATGCGCGAACTGATGCGTCATCCAAATTTGGCGAGAACCATAAATGGGGATTTTTTCCTTCTGCTTCTGTGGCATGGAACATATCGCAGGAAGATTTTATGAGGTATGTTGATATAGTTGATAATCTGAAAGTCAGACTGGGATACGGACTTGCTGGAAACCAGGGAGGAATAAGTTCTTATACCACTATGAGTCTGGCTAAACCGAACGGGGTAGCTCCTGTTGGTAACTTGCCTATGGTTACTTTTGAAACACTGAGAAATGTCAATCCGGATCTGAAATGGGAAGTGAAGAAGACTTTCAATGCTGGTGCCGACCTTGAAATGTATGGTAGCCGGTTTATTCTGTCTGTCAATTATTATAAGTCGAAAACAAGCGATATGCTTTATAATTATCATGTCAGCGTTCCTCCGTTCACTTATAATACCCTTTTGGCAAACATCGGTTCGATGGAAAACAATGGCGTGGAAATATCAGTAGGAGGTACTCCGGTGAGAACAGGGGATTGGGAACTTATGATAAACGCAAATCTCACTTATCAGCAGAACAAACTGCTGTCGCTTGGCGGAATGTATGAAGGTAATTATATATCAGCTGCCGAATATACAGCCATTGCCGGACTGAATGGTGCCGGATTTCATGGTGGAAACAACAATATAGTGTATCAGATAGTGGGACAGCCATTGGGCGTTTTCTATCTGCCTAAATGTACAGGTCTGAAAGATGACGGTAACGGAGGTTATGTGTACGGTATAGCCGATTTGAATGGAGACGGAGTAAGTATAGAAGATGGAGAAGACAGATATATAGCCGGACAGGCCATACCTAAATATATACTCGGTTCAAATATCAGTCTGAGATATAAATCTTTCGATATATCGTTGCAGATGAACGGTGCGTTTGGCCATAAGATTTACAACGGTACTGCACTTACATATATGAACATGAATAACCTGCCTGACTATAATGTTATGGAAGAAGCTCCTAAGAAGATGATACGCGACCAGACGGCTACGGACTACTGGCTGGAAAACGGGAACTACCTTAATTTCGATTATCTTACAATAGGATGGCAACCGAAAGTAAAGGACGGATTGTGGCTGAAGGGTTGCAGACTGGCTTTTACGATAAACAATCTTGCCACTATAACCGGGTATTCGGGACTTACTCCGCTTATAAACAGTTCCGGCATAGACGGTACATTGGGAGTTGACGATAAACGCAGCTATCCTGTATCGAGGACATATACTTTAAGCCTCGGGTTGAACTTTTAAAATTTATGCGTATGAAACGATATGTTTACATCATAACAGCTTTTATCCTTTGTCTATCATCTTGCAAGGGGTTTTTGGAAGAAAATCCAAAGGACGCAATAAACGAAAATCAGATAGCCGGAAATCTGAAAGAACTGTACATGCACAGTGTTGCCACTCTTTATAATAATATTGGCGGATATAATGACAGTGAGGGGATACATGGCACCGGAAGAGGTATATACGACCTTAATACTTTTACCACCGATGAGGCTATAATGCCTACTCGTGGCGCTGACTGGTATGACGGTGGATTCTGGCAGGGACTATATCTTCATGACTGGGGAACAAATAACAATTCTATTCTTGCCACATGGGAATATTTGTACAAATCGGTCATGCTTTGTAATGAATCTGCCAGAAGAATAAAGGACTATGCAACAGAGCACAGTGATGATGATGCACAACCCTTGATGTCAGAAGTCAGAGCTCTAAGGGCATTATTCTATTACCATCTTATGGATTTGTTCGGGAGAGTGCCGCTCATAAGGGAAACAGAAGTTGAGAAGTCGGTGAAAGAACAGGCAGAAAGGAGTGAAATCTTCTGGTTGATTGTAAATGAACTCCAGGAATCCTTACCTTATCTGGCAGACGAACGTAGTAATATCCCCGGAGAGTATTACGGACGAATTACACGACATGTGGCATATTTTCTGTTGGCTAAACTGGCACTAAATGCCGAGGTATATACAGATGATGTATGGACTGACAATTTAAGACCAAACGGAGCTGATATAGAATTTACAATAGACGGAACAAGGACGAATGCATGGGAGGCCACAATATACTATTGCGACAAGATAGCAGAGGCAGGATACAATCTGGAACCGGACTATAGGACTAATTTTGCAGTGTTCAACGAATCGTCTGTCGAGAATATTTTTGTTATACCTATGGATAAGACATTATATACCAATCAGTTCATTTATTTATTCAGGTCGCGTCATTATAATCATGCAAAGGCTTACGGACTTGGTGGAGAGAACGGTGCGTCTGCCACTCTGGATGTTCTTGAAACATTCGGCTACGGTACAGAAAATGAAGATCCACGATTTGATTTCTGCTATTTTGATGACGATCTTACCGATCTTGACGGAAATCCTATAATGCTGGATGATGGAAATACACGTTTGGTCTATGAGCCTTGGAAAATAGAACTCGATGTCTCAGGCAAACCGTATGAAAAGACAGCCGGAGCCAGAATGAAGAAATATGAAGTTGACCCTACGGCATTCAAAGACGGAAAACTTATAGACAATGATATAGTTCTTTACAGATATGCCGATGTACTCCTGATGAAATGTGAAGCCAAAGTTCGCAATGGAGAAAACGGTGACAGAGAGCTTAATCTTGTCAGAAGTAGAGTAAATGCTCCTGCCAGGAGTGCTACTCTTAAAAATATTCTAGATGAAAGAATGCTTGAACTTGCCTGGGAAGGATGGAGGCGTCAGGATATGATAAGGTTCGGAGTTTACACTGAAGCATATAGCAGCCGTCCTCAGCTGGAAAATGAAGAAACCGGATTTACAACAGTGTTCCCAATCCCTGAAAAGATTATTCAGATGAATAACTGGTTATTACAGAATTCCGGTTATAAGAAATAGGAAAAGACCTCTCTTATTGGAAAATGTCCGTAAGAGAGGTCTTAATCTTTTTATTTATATAATTGGTTATTTATATTCATCCCAACTCTTGATTGCTATGTCGTCTATGCTCATTATGCAGAACGCATTGATAAATGCGCTTGCAAGGCGTGCGTTTGTCACGAGAGGAATATTCAAATCCACAGCGGCACGACGGATCTTATAACCGTTTTCAAGCTCGGTTGGAGTAAGGTCGCGTGGGATATTTACCACCATGTCTATTTCCTTCTTGTGCAACATATCGAGAGCCTGTGGCTGTCCTTCTTCGCTTGGCCAGTAAACGCGAGTATTTTCTACGCCGTTTTCAGTAAGGAACTTAGACGAACCGCCCGTAGCGAAAATGTTATAACCTTTAGCCTTGAGGGCACGTGCTGCCTGGAGCAAGTCAACCTTCTGTTTCAGTGTACCTGTTGACATAAGGATATTCTTTTCTGGGATGCGATAACCAACTGAAAGCATAGCCTTCAATACTGCGCATGAAGTATCATCACCGATACATCCTACCTCACCTGTAGATGCCATGTCAACACCTAATACAGGGTCAGCCTTTTGCAGACGGTTGAATGAGAACTGGCTTGCCTTGATACCTACATAGTCAAGGTCGAAGAGGTTCTTTTCAGGTTTTTCAACCGGCAGACCGAGCATAACCTTAGTAGCAAGTTCGATGAAGTTAATCTTCAATACCTTGCTTACGAATGGGAATGAACGGCTGGCACGCAAGTTACATTCGATAACCTTGATATCGTTTTCACGTGCAAGGAACTGAATGTTGAACGGACCAGAGATGTTAAGTTCTTTCGCAATCTGGCGAGAGATACGCTTGATACGGCGTACAGTCTCAACATAAAGTTTCTGTGGAGGGAACTGGATAGTAGCGTCGCCTGAGTGTACACCGGCAAACTCGATATGTTCAGAGATAGCGTATGCCACGATTTCACCGTTCTGTGCCACAGCATCCATTTCAACTTCCTTAGCATGTTCTATGAACTGGCTCACTACCACTGGGTGTTTCTTAGATACGTTAGCTGCAAGCTGCAAGAAGCGTTCAAGTTCTTCCTGGTTAGAACATACATTCATAGCCGCACCTGAAAGTACGTATGAAGGACGAACCAATACAGGGAAACCTACCTTTTCGATAAATGCGTTGATATCTTCCATAGAAGTAAGCGCACTCCATTCAGGCTGGTCTACACCGATACGGTCAAGCATAGCCGAGAACTTGTCGCGGTCCTCTGCATTGTCGATACTCTTGGCTGAAGTACCAAGGATATTTACCTTCTGTGCATCAAGACGAAGCGCCAGGTTATTAGGAATCTGTCCACCTGTAGAAACGATTACTCCGTGAGGATTTTCCAGGTCGAGAATATCCATCACACGTTCGAAAGTCAACTCGTCAAAGTACAGACGGTCGCACATATCGTAGTCTGTTGATACAGTTTCAGGGTTATAGTTAATCATTACAGAGCGGTAACCTTCCTTGCGGATAGTGTTAAGAGCCTGAACACCACACCAGTCGAACTCTACAGAAGAGCCGATACGGTAAGCTCCTGAACCAAGAACCACGATACTCTTGTGGTCGCCAAGGTAATGAACATCGTTGGCCACACCGCTGTAAGTCAGATACAGGTAGTTAGTCTGTGCAGGATATTCAGCAGCCAGAGTATCTATCTGTTTCACTACAGGCACAATACCTACACTCTTACGGTGATTGCGGATAGCAAGGCTTCCTTCTTCCATATCGCCCTGATAGCCGATGGCACGAGCCACCTGGAAGTCAGAGAATCCCTGACGTTTTGCCTTGTAAAGCAATTCGTTAGGCAACTGAGAAAGCAATGTATGGTTATTGCCCCATTCGTGGAGTTCCTTAGATGTCTGCATGATATTCTGCAGCTTGTCAAGGAACCACTTATCTATTTTAGTAAGGTCATGGATCTGGTCAACAGTGTAACCTGCACGCATAGCCTTAGAGATAACGAAGATACGTTTGTCGGTCGGTTCGCGAAGAGCCTTGTCGATATCGTCGATAACAAGCTCCTTGTTTTCAACGAAACCGTGCATTCCCTGACCAATCATACGGAGACCTTTCTGGATAGCTTCTTCGAAGGTACGTCCGATAGCCATCACCTCACCTACAGACTTCATGCTTGAACCAAGTTCGCGGTCTACACCGTGGAACTTACCTAAGTCCCAGCGAGGAATCTTACATACGCAGTAGTCAAGAGCAGGTTCGAAGAATGCAGAAGTAGTCTTCGTTACAGAGTTCTTAAGGTCGAACAGTCCATAGCCCAATCCCAACTTAGCAGCAACGAAAGCCAAAGGATAACCTGTAGCCTTAGATGCAAGAGCTGATGAACGGCTCAGACGTGCATTAACTTCGATTACGCGGTAGTCTTCCGATTCAGGGTCGAAAGCATACTGTACATTACATTCACCCACGATACCGATGTGGCGGATGATGCGTATAGCGAGTTCACGCAACTTGTGGTATTCGCTGTTTGTAAGAGTCTGCGACGGAGCGATAACGATAGACTCACCGGTGTGGATACCCAGTGGATCGAAGTTTTCCATGTTACATACAGTGATACAGTTGTCGAAACGGTCACGAACCACTTCATATTCCACTTCCTTCCATCCCTTCAAACTCTTTTCTACAAGAACCTGTGGAGAGAAAGAGAAAGCCTTTTCTGCCAATACGTTAAGTTCTTCTTCATTGTCGCAGAAACCAGAGCCCAAACCTCCAAGTGCGTAAGCAGCACGGATGATTACCGGATAGCCAAGTTCTTTGGCAGCACGGCGTGCATCCTCGATGTTTTCTACAGCCTCACTCTTGATAGTCTTAACGTTGATTTCGTCAAGTTTCTGAACGAAGAGCTCACGGTCCTCAGTGTCCATAATAGCCTGTACAGGAGTACCAAGAACGCGAGTGTTATATTTTTCGAATATACCTTCCTTAAAGAGAGCTACACCGCAGTTCAATGCTGTCTGTCCACCGAACGAAAGCAATACGCCGTCCGGACGTTCCTTAGCTATTACTTTTTCTACGAAGTAAGGTGTAACGGGCAGGAAGTAAATCTTGTCTGCCACTCCTTCCGAAGTCTGCACTGTAGCGATATTAGGGTTGATAAGAATGGTTTCGATACCTTCTTCCTTAAGAGCCTTAAGAGCCTGCGAACCGGAATAGTCGAACTCACCGGCTTCGCCGATTTTAAGTGCTCCGGAACCTAACAATAATACTTTCTTTATATTTTCTTTCATGCTTTTTCTTGAGTTGTTAGTTGTTGGTTTTTAGTTTTTAGTTCTGGCGGTTTGTTTTCTTGAGTTGTTAGTTGTTGGTTTTTAGTTTTAGTCGTTTGTCATTAGTTCTAACAACTAATAACTAAAAACTGAAACTCTTCTTAAAGTAATTTTACAAACTCGTCGAACAGGAATTCTGTATCAGTCGGACCACTTGCAGCTTCCGGATGGAATTGTGCCGAGAACCAAGGGTTCTTCTTGTGGCGGATACCCTCGTTAGAGCCGTCGTTCATGTTTATGAACAGCGGTTCCCAGTCAGAGCTAAGAGTATTGTTGTCAACAGCATAACCGTGGTTCTGCGAAGTGATGAAACATTTTTCTGTTCCCACCATACGAACCGGCTGGTTGTGGCTACGGTGACCGTATTTCAGTTTGTATATTTTTGCGCCTCCTGCTTTCGAAAGCAACTGATTACCCATACATATACCAAAGATAGGCAGTTTTTCGTTCTGCATAGCCTTGCGGATGTTCTGCACTGCAGCGTCACAAGTGTCAGGGTCACCAGGACCGTTTGAGATAAACAGACCGTCGAATTCAAGAGAGTTGAAATCATAGTTCCAAGGAACGCGGATTACTTCCACATCGCGTTTCAGAAGGCAACGGATAATGTTCGATTTAACACCACAGTCCACGAGTACGACTTTCTTCTTGCCTTCACCTTCATTGTAGCGAATCACTTCCTTGCAAGAAACCTTGTCCACATAGTTCACTCCGGCATATTCGGCCTGAGGAATGTTATCCGGTTCATCGTCGAATACGATTTTTCCCATCATCACACCGTGTTCACGCAATACTTTTGTAAGCTCGCGTGTATCAATGCCCGTGATGCCAGGAATCTGCTCACGTTTAAGCCAATCGCCCAAGCTTTCCACTGCATTCCAGTGAGAATACTTTTCGCTGTAATCGCTCACGATAATCGCTTCGGCATGAATCTTTTCACTTTCCATAAAGTGAGGAAGCCCGTTCTCCGCAAAAGTAAAAGGAGGTACACCATAGTTGCCCACCAGCGGATAAGTCAGTGTCATGAGCTGGCCTGCATACGAAGGGTCTGTCAAGCTTTCTGGATAACCGGTCATGGCTGTGTTGAACACCACTTCGCCGGCTACCGGTTTTTCATAACCGAACGACTTGCCGTGGAATCGGCTCCCGTCGTCGAGGATTAATGTTACATTTCTCATTATCAGTATATTTTTTTGAGTTTTTAGTTTTTAGCTTTTAGTTGTTAGAAGAGTTCTTAGATGAGTTGTTAGTTATTAGCTGTTAGTTGTCAGAACTAAAAACTAATAACTATGAACTAAAACTTATAATTTTCTTCTATATAATTTATAAATGCCTGATTCACCAGTTTCACACCGCCCGGAGTTGGGTAGTCACCGCTGAAGTACCAGTCGCCCGTATGGTCAGGGCAAGCCTCGTGGAGTCCTTCAAGAGTCTGATATACAATCTCCACTTTAGCCTGTGTACCGGCAGGTGTCAGCAGTTCCACCATTTTTGCAGATATCTCTTCGTCTGTGAACGGTGCATATATTTCTTTAACATAGTTCACCATTTCTTCTTTAGGCAATCCTAATTGAGCCTTTGATTTGCTGTATGCATTTATTATAACATCCTGCATACCTTTTTCCTCAAGCAGTGCTATGGCAGCCTTGAAAGCGATAAACTGTTCCATACTTGCCATGTCTATACCGTAATAGTCCGGATAGCGTACCTGTGGCGATGACGATACTATCACTATCTTCTTCGGGTGCAGACGGTCAAGGATACTTATAATACTCTGTTTCAATGTCGTACCGCGTACTATACTGTCGTCTATTATAACCAGATTGTCTGCATACGGCACAAGACTTCCGTAAGTGATGTCGTATACATGGGCAGCCAAATCATTACGTGTATTTCCTTCGGCAATGAACGTACGCAGTTTGATGTCCTTTATGGCTACCTTCTCGCTACGGATACGCTGCGAAAGAATCTGTTCCAGTTCCGCATGACTAGGTTTATGACCTAATGCCTCGATGCGTTTCACCTTCAATTGGTTCAGGTAGTTGTCGAAGCCTTCCAACATTCCGTAGAATGCTACCTCGGCAGTATTCGGAATGAAAGAGAACACGGTGTGTATCACATCATTGTCGATAGCTTTCAGTATAGGAGCTACCAGATTCTCGCCGAGTTTTTTTCTTTCGCGGTATATATCAACGTCACTTCCGCGACTGAAGTATATACGTTCGAACGAACATGCGTTTTTTTGTTTTGGCTCGTTTATCTGTGCCAGACGCATCTGTCCTTTTTTGCTTATCATTATTGCCTGCCCCGGCTGAAGTTCATTTATACTGTCGGCAGGAACATTTAGTGCAGTCTGTATTACTGGACGCTCTGATGCCAGCACGAAAATATCATCATCCATATACCAGAATGCAGGACGTATTCCCCACGGGTCGCGTATGGCAAAACTTTCGCCACTACCGGTCAGTCCGCATATCACGTAACCACCGTCCCACGAAGGACTTGATGTTTTCAGCACGTTTGTCAGGTCTATTCTTTCCTCTATGGCATGAGTGATATTCATACCTTCCAGGCCTTCTCCCTTACATTCAGTGTACAGACGTTCCACTTCGCGGTCAAGACGATGTCCTACCTGCTCCAACATGATATACGTATCGGCATATTTACGTGGATGCTGTCCGTCTGCTGTAATCGACGCAAATATTTCATCTACATTTGTAAGGTTGAAATTTCCGCATAATGCGAGGTTCTTTGCACGCCAGTTGTTACGTCTGAGGAACGGGTGTACATACGATATTCCGCTTTTCCCGGTTGTAGAATATCTCAGGTGCCCCATATACAGTTCGCCGGCAAACGGAAGACACTTTTCTGCATAATCGGCATCACGCATCTGCTCCGGTGTCAAATCCTTGAAATAGCTGTGCACTGTTCCGAATATTTCGGTTATAGCTCCGGCTCCAAGTCCTCTTTCGCGGAACATATATTCTTCTCCAGGTGCAGCCTGAAGTTTTACACAAGCCAGTCCTGCAGCTTCCTGTCCACGGTTATGCTGTTTTTCCATCAGAAGATACAGCTTATTCAGTCCGTACATCCATGTACCATATTTCTTCTGATAGTGTTCCAGTGGTTTCATCAGGCGTATCATTGCCACTCCACATTCGTGCTTTAGTTGTTCCATACCTTTATTATCCTATATTTGTATTATTGTATATTGTATATGTCAGCGGGCGAAAAAAATCCCGGATATGCCGAAATGCATTTCCGGGTAAAATCATTTTTATGAAAAAGAAATTATGTATACCACAATAAAAAAAATGAAAAGCGGATTTCAGCAATGCAAAATGCTTCTGCATCTCTGCATGCTTCTGAAGTTTTATGATATTGAAAACCGAATAATATCTTTTCATTTTTTGGTCTTAATAGTAATATATATAATGTGTAATATTAAGTCTTATTAATGTTATATTCGGGATGCAAAGATATATATTTTCGGCGAAATAAATGCACATCATTAATACATCTTTAGAAAAAATATATTTATTAGAATTTGAAATACACTATAATTATATTTTAGGGTGATAAAAAAATAAGAAATACATTTGATGATAAAAAAATAAGAAGTAATTTTGGGTCGTGAAACGAAAACGCCTTTTGCCGAAATAACTCAGTTGGTAGAGTAACTCATTCGTAATGAGTAAGTCGCGGGTTCGAGTCCCGCTTTCGGCTCATCATTCCTCAAATTGTAAATAAAATGCCTTGATGTTTTGACTAAAACGACAGCTCGTTTTACCTAAAACGTCAAGGCGTTTTTCTGTCTTATACGACAGCACTTATTTTATAAGGTTTGCAAGAAGCTTTATTCCCTTTACTTTATTTATAACTTCGTATTTATGGCGTTTGAAGATTTTATTTATCTTTGCCGACATGGAAAAATTTGAACTCAACATATTGGGATGCGGTTCGGCACTGCCAACAATGCGCCATTCTGCAACTTCGCAAGTCCTGAACGTAAGAGAGAAACTCTTTATGATAGATTGCGGAGAAGGCACTCAGGTGCAGTTACGAAGATCCAGACTGAAGTTCTCAAGACTAAATCATATATTCATATCACACCTTCATGGAGACCATTGTTTCGGACTGATAGGTATGATTTCTACCTTCGGCATGATAGAAAGAACTGCCGACCTTCATATATACGCACATCATGATTTGCAGACTCTGTTAAAGCCACAGTTGGATTTTTTCTGCAAAGGATTGCCTTTCGAGGTGATATTTCATGATATAGACCCTACAGAACGAACCGTAATATACGACGACCGTTCATTGACAGTAGAAACCATACCTCTGAAACACAGAATGCCTACATGCGGATTCTTGTTCAGGGAAAAACCGCTTCCCAATCACATCATAAGGGATATGATAGATTTCTACAAGGTACCGGTATACATGATAAACAGAATAAAGAATGGCGAAGACTTCGTGTGCGAAGATGGAACAGTAGTTCCCAACAACAGGCTTACCATACCATCTGACCCTCCAAGAAGTTATGCTTACTGTTCTGATACGATGTTTAGTCCCCAAATAGTGGAACAGATTAAAAATGTTGATTTACTGTTTCATGAAGCGACTTTCCTTGAAACGGAAAAAGCAAGGGCCAAGGTAACTATGCATTCTACGGCACAACAGGCTGCCGATATAGCCCGCATGGCCGAAGTCAAGAAACTCGTCATAGGACATTTCTCTGCCAGATATGACGACGACGAATGTCTTCTGGCAGAAGCAAAAGAAGTTTTTGCCAACACTATACTGGCAAACGAAAATTTAAGTATAAACATTTGAACATCCTGACTTTATTGTTTTTATGGCAAATAATAATGAAGACGATATAAAAGAACGTCTGCACGACATCACCACCCGGCGAAAGGCCTTCGAGGAAGTGGTGAAAGAATTCAGCGAACAGCTTTATTGGCAAATAAGAAGGATGGTAGGTTCGCACGATGACGCTAATGACATCCTCCAAAACACATTTGTGAAAGCATGGACCAATATAGATTATTTCAGAGGAGAAGCCAAGCTGTCAACGTGGCTGTACAGGATAGCTCTAAATGAATGCCTTGCCTTTCTAAACAGACAGCGAGCACAGGAAAACATATCCATAGACGAAGCCGATTCCAACTTCATAAATATGCTGGAAGGAGACCCGTATTTCGATGCCGACGAGACACAGATTATGTTCCAGAAAGCCATACGTGCACTTCCGGAGAAGCAAAGGATTATTTTTAACCTTAGATATTTTCAGGAAATGAAATACGAAGATATCTCCGAGATAATTGGAACTACAGTAGGAGCCCTCAAAGCCTCATACCATCATGCTGTAAAGAAAATAGAAGAATATTTCAAACAGAACGATTAAACCTTTTACCCAATTTTTAATCTAACATAAAAGGAAGGAGATAGTAAAATGAAGGAAGATACCGAATTAAAGAACAGACTAGGGAATGAAAATCCTTTCAAAGTTCCGGAAGGATATTTTGAAAATATAGTTCCGGAAATAATGAAGCAGCTTCCTGAAGCCGAAGTGCAAGAAAGCGGCGAGATAAGCATGTGGGAAAAGGTAAAGCCTTGGGTATACATGGTAGCTATGTTCTGCGGGCTTATGTTCGGATTGCGTGTAATGATGATGGACAAACCTCTCAGTAGAGATACCGTATCAAGCAATGTTTCCATGACAGATACAGTGCAGGGCATTCCTGATGAATATATCGACCCTATATTGGATCAGGCCATGATGGACGACTATACATTATATATGTATCTTACAGATGCAGATATTGAAATATACAATTAATTCGATTTTTCATAATATGAACAGACTTATTGTAATTATTACTTTGTTTATATCATGTCTTGCCATTCAGGCACAAGACAAGAACGGATGTCTGAGCAAGGAACAGTTTCGTGAAAGACAAAAGCAATATCTTGTTGAAAAAGCAGGACTTACTCAGGAAGAGGCTGCAAAGTTTTTCCCGTTGTATTTTGAGTTGCAGGACAAAAAATTCTCCTATAACAAAGAGATGTGGGGGAAAATACGCAAGGTGAAGGAAGCAAAGAATATTACCGATGCAGAATATTCCCGAATTACGGAAGATGTGATAAAGACACGTATCACAGTGGATGAATTGGAGCTGGAATATCTGCGTAAATATAAAAAGGTGTTGAGCCCGAAGAAAATTTATAATATCCAAAGAGCGGAAATGAAGTTCAGCCGTGAGCTTCTGAAGGGGGCAGGACAACATAAAAAATAGGCTATTGAGCGGTATGTCCTGAATAATATGTGCCCAAATAAGGAAAAAATCCATTTTTTTTAGAAAAAAAAGTTCCGGGAGTTTGCATATTCAAAAAAAAGCGATACCTTTGCATCGCTTTTGAGAGATAAAGCACTTCGGAAGAAGTCCTGGAGAGGTGGCAGAGTGGTCGATTGCGGCGGTCTTGAAAACCGTTGTACCGCGAGGTACCCGGGGTTCGAATCCCTGTCTCTCCGCAACAAACGCTGAAAATCAGCAGATTGCAAAACAAACACCCAGTTTTACACCCAAGAATGTAAAGTCGGTGTTTTTGTTTTATTTAAGATAATACAACCACTACATAATAAAAGAGTAGCGATATTAAAAGAATCCGATGAGAAAAGACTAATATTTATCTATCCATTCAGTTTGATTTTTCAGGACTTTACATCGTCCTGAAAGTATTTGTTATTGTATTCCAACGTCAGGAGTGGATTATAATACAAGTTTTTTGTGTGGATAGAATTTCGTTTTGCTTAATGTACGAAAGTACTTATCTATAAACGCATGAAATATTAGCACAATGAATCATTGGAAATCAACTTTGGCCGTGATAGGAATAGGCCAACTCATATCTATTTTAACAAGTACGATTGTTGGCTTCTCCATTATTTTTTGGATTAGCAACGAATTTAAATCCCCGACAGCTTTATCTCTGGCTATTTTAGCTGGATTTTTACCACAATTTGTATTAGGCTTGTTTACCGGGGTCTATGTTGACAGATGGAATCGAAAGAAAACGATGTTTTATTCGGACTTGTTCATCGCGTTCTGTACCCTATGTCTTTTTATTGTGATAACCAAGGGTTATAAAGACCTTTCTTTTTTTTATCTATTGACTGCTTGTCGTTCAATAGGCAGTACGTTTCATGCACCTGCTTTACAGGCAAGCATCCCTCTACTGGTTCCCAAGCACCATCTTGTCAGGGTATCAGGTTTGTACCATTCCATTCAATCCTTCAGTGAGGTGATAGCTCCCGTTGTAGGGGCAAGCCTCGTTGTTTGGCTTCCCATACAGTATATTCTGCTCATAGATGTGATCGGAGCTGTTGCTGCTTGTCTGACCTTACTTTGTGTCCAGATTCCTTCTCTTCAAAAAACGAAAGTTCTTCCAGATTTCAAAAAAGAACTGACGGAATGTTGGCATACCTTGCGGCGTACAATGGGCATTTTGCCTTTATTCGTATGCTTTACGCTGGTGACTTTTGTCCTTATGCCTGTTTTTACGTTATTTCCTTTTATGACGCTTCTGCATTTCAACGGAAACATTTTGCAAATGGGAGTTGTGGAAATGGGTTGGGGCTCAGGGGCATTGTTGGGCGGTTTAGTACTTGCCTGTAAGGCTTTGAAAAGCAAGCAAACATTAGTGATGCATACGGCTTATGTGATATTGGGATTGTATCTGATTAGCGCCAGTTATTTACCATCAAGCGCATTTATAGGTTTTGTTTGCCTAACATTTACAGGAGGCATAGCCTATTCCATTTACCATGCGCTTTTCATCGCTATTATTCAGCAGAACTTGGCTTCGGACATGCTTGGACGGACTTTTTCTCTCATCTTTAGTTTGAGTACCTTTCCATCAATGCTGGGTATCGTAGCTTCAGGATATTGGGTGGAAGCATGGGGTATCACATCCGTCTTTATGATCAGCGGATGGGTTATCTTTCTGATTGGAGTGGGTGCAAATTTTATTTCTTCAATCAAGCAGTTGGATAATTACGCATAGTATTATTTATTAAAGAATTATTATATGACAAAGAAAGAACACACTACGATTACAGAGTTATTTCAAGTTTTGGACTTGTTGGAAAGCCTGGACATGCAGTTTTGGTTGGATGGAGGCTGGGGAGTGGATGTCTTGTACGGACAGCAAACCCGCTTGCATAGAGATATTGACATTGATTTTGATGCCAATTATACAGACCAACTCCTTGATCTTTTGCAGGAGAGAGGATATCAAATTGAAACAAATTGGTTGCCCACCCGTGTGGAACTGTATAGCAAAGAATTAGGCTATATTGATATCCATCCTTTTGTCTTGAATGCGGACGGCACTTCCAAACAAGCCGACTTGGATGGAGGCTGGTATGAATTTCAACCGGACTATTTTGGAACAGCAGTCTTTGAAGGCAGAAGCATCCCTTGCATTTCTGCAAAAGGGCAACAAGTATTCCATTCGGGCTACGATTTAAGAGAGAAGGATATTCACGATTTATCTATAATTAAACAATGTATAACAACAATGAGCCTAACAATTAGATAAGAACAAGAAAATGACAGAAAAACAAATTGTCTGGTATATCTTACTTACAGAAGTAAAGATAGACAGTGACACCCAGTCTGTCACATCCCTGAGTGTAGCTCCATTGGCAGTCTTGCCGGAATTCCAGCGTAAGGGAATTGGGGGGGGATGTTGATTCAGTAAGCCCATCAGAGGGCAGCACTTTTGGGTTACGGCACAGCAGTCGTATTGGGGCATAAAGAGTATTATCCTCGATTTGGCTATCGCAAGGCTATCGATTTAGGAATTGAATTTCCTTTCGAAGTCTCTCATGAATATTGCATGGTGGCTGAATTAATACCTGGAGCTACTGAGAATGTGAAAGGTATGGTTTGTTATCCAACTGACTTTAAATAGTTTAACAAGTAAAATTCA
This sequence comes from Bacteroides caecigallinarum, assembly GCF_021531075.1. Classification (GTDB taxonomy): domain Bacteria; phylum Bacteroidota; class Bacteroidia; order Bacteroidales; family Bacteroidaceae; genus Phocaeicola; species Phocaeicola caecigallinarum_B. The sequence continues at coordinate 90,937 of NZ_JADYTJ010000004.1, forward strand.
TTATATAACTCGGACTGGGTATTTCAATTTCCCAGTCCGTATTCTGATAGTACTTATTCAATTGGAAGATTGTGTTGCTTCAAGAATGAAAGTTTATCCCAATACCCTCTTTGAAAGACGATTTTGTTATCTTTTACATGAAAAAATCCGCATCCACGAAGTCCAAGAGAGTCTTTCCATTCCATGATAGCCCATTCGCCATCTTCAAAAATATTTTCCACCATACAAACCATTTTAGCAGTGGCAAATTCATTCACAAACATTTTGTAGATTGATTCTTTACCTATTATTGGTTCGTTTGCGACTTGATGATTTACTGCATTAGTAGCATACAGCTCTGCTATATGATAAGCATCTGCTTTGTTAAAGCAATCTATCCATTTTTCCAAAACTTCTTTAGGCTTCATTTTTTATAAATTCTTAGGATTTTGATTCTGTAATAAAAACAATCTGTTTGGATGCATAGATACTTGATTTTATTAATAATAGGCTATTCTATATTCTAAATCCTCTGGATTTTTGCTCTCTCTGCACCGAGTTACGTAGATTCTGCTGTAACTTTTCCCATTGTTCCTTAAACCATTGTACTATGGGTTGTCGGTTTATGGTCAGCATAAGCTTACCACTATCCATCGGATGTTTCTCAACCCTAAAAATATCATTCTTGATGTCAAATTTCCACCTGTGTTCTTCGGAATAAATTTTGCCACTACATTGTATGGATTCTTTCTTTGTCAAGAGGTTTTCTATCATGTCTTTGGTAAACCCGATAACAGCGCATAATTTTTCCATTCTCAACATCTCTTTGAACATGGGAAACCATTTGTGGGCTTTTTCAAGCAAGGTGCTCAATCGTGATATTTCCTTGTCTTTGGCTTCAAGTTCTTGATTATGTATTCTTTGAAGATTACGAATTTGTCTGCTATGCTGTTCCTGTATTTGTTGTATCTGAATTTTTAATTCATCAGTAGCTTTGTCCCGTTTGGTAATTTCCTGATGTAGCTGCTCGATGTGATGTTCCAGTTCTTTCAGCTTACCGCTTCCGAAAAGAGAACCTACACCGCTTGCTATGGCGGTAGCAGCATTGGTGGCTGTTTTCTTTAGTTTGTCCGTGCGTATCTCTGCTTTTACCTGTTTGAGTTCCTGTTCGGCAAGGCTTACTTGTTGTTCCTTGTGTCGCTTGGTTTCCTCTATACGTTGCAGTTCGGCTTTCTGCTTCTCAATGATGAAATCATTTCGTTCCAGATGCTCTTTACCTGTGACAGCTTTTGCCTGTCCACGTTCCATCAGGAGAATATCGGAAGCAAGGGTCTGCATGGTTGCCATATCCTCGTCATTGAGCTTTCGGCTCTTTCCAGTTTCATGGTTCATCCAGTCGAATACGACATGAGCATGATAATTTGGTTTGAACCATCTGTTACCGACTTGGAAGCTCTCCTTGTCTTCTGCTTCCGGCTGACCGTTCAGCCAATGCCCTTCGTCTTTATGCAGGAAAATCTGTAGCGGAGTGATGCCCCAGCGTCTTTGGCACTCTTCACCGAATTTGCGTACATCAGCCAGTGTGGTGTCCGGTCTGATAAGCAATACTCCTTCACGGATGGGTGAGCATCCCGCCACCTTGATAATCTTTCCATTCTTTCCCTTGCGTTCCCTTTCCTTTTCCTGCATGGCACGTCCGGTCTTTTCCTTGACCATTTGCTTGATATTGTCATAATGAGTTCGCAGTTCGGGAGTGCCGAAGTCGGGATTTATCCACTGTTCGTTATCGGTGGAAAGTTCGGGAACGACATAGATTCTGGACTCCCCGATATTACGCATATACTCGGCAGTCCTTCGGTTGTGTGCCTCGCTCGATGCGATGTTGCAAGGCTTGATATGTATGCTTGATTTTGTTGCCATAGCTTCTTTCCTTTGTTTACAATTGATTTACTTTGCTCGCTTTCGCAGAGGGGTTCTTAGGGGTAACCCATAAGCGGAGATTGCAAAGAGAGGGTCACTCTTTGCTCGGGGTTCTCAGGGGTGAAACGCCCTGAGTGGGTCATTAGGGCAAAGCCCTAATCCCCTCGGGAGAGCCCACAACTACGAAAGCGAAGCGTGTAGTTATAGTGGGCTATAACCGGAAGCCTTTCGGTTTCTTGGATAGCGTATCATTCCTCTTTTCGACAGATTGCGCTTGCTCTTTCCTATCGGCTATTCGTTTCTGTAAATATTCGTTCAGATCTTTACATCCACTGTAGATTTGCGAGGCGTCACGTATATACCGGGTAGCATCATACTCCTTTCGGATTTGCTGTATTGCTTCCATTCCTGCACGGTCATTGTCAAAGAAACAGTGGATGCGCTCATAGCTTCCCAACGGATAGAGTGCCTTGGGAACATTGGCTACGGAATTAAGAACTATGTAATCCTGTCTGTCGAAGTCGGGTGATTGCGGACAGCTTTCCAGCCTTAAAGTAAGAAAGGAAAGGTAATCCATAAATCCCTCAAAAACGTAACATGTACTCCTTGGTTTTCCTGACTGTCTGATATGGGATATTTCTTTTGGTGCGATACATCCCTTGAAATATCGGTTGCGAATTTCATATCCGCCTGATATGTTCGGAAAGGCAATGGCGAAATACCGTTTGCCGTTGTGGGTGAAACGGGCTTCCTTACATTCTCTTTTCGCCAGTGCCGTGTTTATCCCTCTTTCCTGTAGGTAGGCAAGCAGGGCAGGAGAAGCCAGCAGCACAATGTCCAATTGCTGAAAACTCGGTTCGGAAAATGATTGCTTGCCAAAAGAGAAAGACACGGGACGTATGTGTGGTATCTGTTCTTCGATTTTCTGTAGAAGATAAGGCACATAGTCGGAACAGTAGAGTTCCTGTGCCAGTGCGATGATATTTCCACCTTTGCCGATTGCGAAATCATACCATTGGTTGCGCTCGGTATTTACTTTGAACGAGGGTTCTGTCTCTTCCCGTAACGGGGATTTGTACCATAGGTTAATACCTTGCTGCTTGACGGGAGAATATCCCAAACTGTACAGAAAATCCGCTATCCTGATTTGTTTTGCTGTCTGTATATCCATAATAAGATGAGTGTTTGAATAATGGTTGGAATATTTATTTCTCTTTTCGCCCGTACTTTTTTATGAAGTACGGTCTGTATAATCACTTCACTTTATCTTCGTATATATAGGATACGGTAATAAAGTGAAGCGCTTTTCTATTCCCTACAACCGCTTCGCTTTATTCTTAATATATAGACCTGCCGAATAAAGTGAAGTGATTACAGGTTATACGGTCTAATAGTGAAAGTCCGGCTTGAACGTGTATTTCCTGCCGTTCTCCTGTACTATCATCCGTTTGTTCCGGAGCATGGTGATAAGTGATACCGCTTTTTGATGGTTCAGTTTTACACCTACCGACATATATGACTTGATTAAGGAGGTTTCCAGATCCTTGTAGCCGTATTCCTCTTTCAGTCCGAAAGCCGCTTCCAGTGCTATGCGGTGCTGCTGTTCGCTAATATGTCTGTAAGGGTCAAACTTTTCCTCTTCCGGTCTTCCGGGTTTCTTCGCTTCGGGTCTGTACCCCTCTATGAGTTCAGGCAATGCATTGTCGTTGATACGGAAAGCGAAAGGCTCGAAATCCATTGCACGGATGTGCATGGCTGAAACATTGCTTATATCCCCGTTGCTCTTGTCCTTTTCCACCAGCAGAACGGTTTCCGCCTTGTTGTTCAGCTCCGTACCGATATGCCCTCTTGCGTTTTCATCGCCTTTGTTCTGGTGGAGTATCGTATGGATGTGTATCTGCCTGTCATCCGTCCACTGCATCAGTTTGGATATAATGCGTGTCGATTCTCCCGGACTGTTGATGTCATATACCATATCACGGATGCCGTCTATGATTACAAGCCCTATGTCCGGTGTATTATAGATAGCCTGTTCGACAATCCTGATACGCTGTTCGGGCGTGTATTTCCTCAAAGCGAGAAACTCCAGATGTTCATTGTCCCTGTCATCAGGAAGACCAGCAAGCCGTAAAATACGTTTCATGACTTTCAGACAGTGATAATGGCTTTGTTCCGTGTCCACATAAAGAATCTTCCTTTTTTCTTCCGGTAGTTCCGCAACATACCGCAGTACCGTACCGTTTTTCAATGCGGCGGCTACGATAGCCGATACATTGAAAGTCTTTTTACTCTTGGCTTTGCCGATGGATGCACTGAAATTGCCCAGTGTACCAATGACCGAACCTTGCACTTTTAGAATCTCAGGTGCTTTTTCGTAGATTTTCGACAGACTCAGGCGTGAAGCTTGCCAAAGGATTATTGCCTGTTCTGCCGAAATCTCCTTTATTTCTTTCATATAGTCCATAAGCATACCTCCCATTATTTCCGTCCTCCTGTTTTCTTCCCGGCAAGCTCAAGAGCCAATTCCGCATCTACGATAATCTTGCGCCCTATCTGGGTAATCGCCTTGTCTATCTTACCGCTTTTCTTTATGCGGTTGGCAGTGGGCAGACTGCACCCGAACAGTTTGGCTATACCGAGTATTCCGTACACATACTTCTTTTCCGTGTCTGTAACGGGTTGCGGCAATGCTTCGGCCTGACCTGAAGCGTGCTTACTCAGGAATATGAATTCTTCGCCTGTCATCTGCCAGACGGGTTTTGATAATAATTCTTGGATATTTGTCATCGTCCAATCTATTTAGTCGTTAAACAATCAGCCCTGCGCACTGGCTGTTATTTCTGTTCTCGAACGATGCAAAATTAGGTAGGGTTATGAGTGGTAAGGATGGGGACGGTACAAACTGAATATCATTGTATCTTATTGAATATCAGAAAATAAAAATACCACTCAAAAATTATTTTGAGTGGTAAAAGTGGAACTTTCGTAAAGTATCAGGATATATTACGGATTATCTGAATATATGTTCCATTTCCTTGGCGAAATTTTGGTTGCTGTCACTGGGGAAATCTGAAACAGGCTCCTTGTACTTGGATTTGTAGTAGCTGTCGTCAATATCCAGCAGTTTCAGTATTCTGTCTTTCCATTTGTCCCTGTCCTGTTTGGAGAGTTTCTCGCTCATCAGGAATATCAGATAGCATACACGTATTTTCTCTCTCGGTTTTATTTTCAGCTTACAGTTGCAGGGGTGAAGATTCATATTGGCATAGAAATCCGGTGCGGAAATTTCTTCGAACTGTTCTCCTATGCACACCTCATGAATGAGCGAAAGTAATTTCATGCTGAAATATTCCTGTTGTTCTTCTGTCGTTTCCTGCTGACTGATTGGCTCGCTTGATTTATTCTCTTGCTTTCCGTCAGGAATGTATTTCTTCAATATATCCAGAAAAAGGCAGCTTTGACGGTATATGTCCGCACAACAGTTCTTCATGTATTGGAATGCCTCTGTTCTTGCAGCCTTTTGCTGATCATAGAGTTTGTTCAGTTTGGCTTTTTCCCTGTCATATTCAGCCTTGCAGCGTTCATATTCTTTCTCTGCCTGTTTTTCCTCTTCGGCTGTATGCTCCCTGTAACCAATGGAATCATACCTGTTGTTGGCTTCATTCAGCGGCTTGCTCAGACTTCTTGTAACATCCAGCTGGGCTTCAATTTCCTGAGAATACCTTTCCATGTGCTGATAGCAAGCACGTTCTATGGCTCTGTCACTTAACGGGCGTATCTCATAAGCCTGTATGCTCTTTTCTATTTCAGTTTTCAGGCTGTTGAGTATCAAGGTGTATTGCTCTTTTTGCTTGTCAAGCACCAGTTCAAGGATAGCGGCTTCAAAGGATTTCATGTCATTATACTCCTGATAGAAATCCGATATGAATTTCTGCCTGTCAAAAGAAAAAGCGTAATTATCTATATAGTCTCTGTATATTCTGTTGAGTTCTCCATATTGGGGAATCATCGTCTGTATCTTTCCTGCCATATACTTTATATTATGGGTTCTTGTCCTTGTCAAGGAATAAGGTCAGTTCTTCTTCCACTTCTTCTATACTCGGTAGGGCAGATTTCAGATTTTCGGGTACTGCCTTGCTCAATTGATAGTCGCTGATACCTATCGGCTGGTCATATCCAGCCAAGGCATATTGTGCCACGACCTCATCCTTACCCCTGCACAGCAAAAGACCGATGGTCTTGTTATCATTTTCTCCCCTCAGTTTATCATCTACAACATTGATATAGAAATTTAACTGCCCTGCATATTCCGGTTTGAATGGCGTTGCTTTCAATTCCACGACAACATAGGCATGGAGCTTGATATTATATAGGATCAGGTCGGCGAAAAAGTCACTGTCCCCAATCTGGAAATGTTTTTGTCTGGCAACAAAAGCAAAGCCGTTACCCATTTCCAGCAAGTAACGGGTTACATGCTTTACCAACTGTTCTTCTATATCCCTTTCGTCAGCCTTTTCCTTTGCTCCTGCCAAGTCAAAGATATACGGGTCTTTTAACAGATAATTGGCAAGATCGCTTTGAGGTGCCGGAAGTGTGGCAGTGAAGTTGTTTACCTTGTTACTCTTGATTTGTCTGTCATACAGATTACTTTCAATCTGCATTTTCAGCACATTACTGCTCCAACCCATTTCTACAGATTGTTTCATATACCAATACCTTACGCCCAATGGTAGCGGATTATTGAGTATGACCATATGGCTTGCCCAATTTATTCTTGCAATCGGTGACGCCAAGAATAAATCTTCTATATCCTCTATTTTTATTTTATAGATGGTTGCTACTGTTTTTGCTACATTCTGAAATTGCGCAGGAACCTCCTGCGTAATTTCTAAAGATTGATTATCAGCTGATTGTATTTGCGCAGTAAGCTCCTGCGTAAATTGTCCGCTATTGAGCTTAAGGACTTCATTAGTAATGTTTTGAATATTTGGGACCGACAGTATTGAATCTGCTTCAATAAAACTACGAAGTACATTTAACGGATATAAACGGGCAAACTGGCACATATAAGTAAGATTACGTTCCGAATATCCCTTCTTTTCAGGATAATTGAATCTGATTGCCTGTGCCAATTTTTTGATAATTTTACCACCCCACCCATGTAGGTGTTGGTGGTACAGTATATAATTCCCCATTTTCCAGTAATGGAACAACATCTGGGCATTGGCTGCGGTAATGAGTCGGACTTGTGCCTGTTCTATTTCCGAACCGACAGCATGGACAAAGGCATCAAAATGACCTTTCTTTATATTATGTTCGTTGTTATTTTCCATATCACTAACTATTACTTAACAAAGATAACTCTAATAATGGATAATCTGTGAAACTGACTGATACTTTTAGAGTTGGTTAAACTTGTTCATTGCATTGGCCTTAATATCGTCTGCTATGTCAATGTAAGGCTTCATGGCTTTATAATCACTGTGCCCTGTCCATTTCATTACAACCTGTGCAGGAATACCGAGAGCCAGTGCATTACAGATGAATGTCCTTCTTCCTGCATGTGTGCTGAGTAATGCGTATTTCGGTGTAACTTCATCTATACGTTCATTTCCTTTGTAGTAGGTTTCACGTATAGGTTCGTTAATTTCTGCCAGTTCTCCCAGTTCTTTCAGATAATCATTCATTTTCTGATTGCTGATAACAGGCAATGCCATGTGGTTTTCAAAATGGATGTCCTTGTATTTTTCAAGTATGGCTTTACTGTACTTGTTCAGTTCAATACTCAGACTATCTGCCGTTTTAACGGTGGTGACTTCTATATGGTCGGACTTGACATCACTTCTCTTTAGGTTACGAACATCTGAATAACGCAGACTGGTAAAGCAACAGAACAGGAAAACATCCCGGACACGTTCCAGATACTGTTTGTCTTTGGGTATCTGATAGTCTTTTAGTCTGTTCAACTCTTCCCATGTCAGGAAGATTACCTTCTTGGGGGTGGTTTTCAATTTCGGTTTGAACGTATCGTATGCTATATTCTGGTGATAGTCTTTCTTGAAGCTCCATCGCAGGAACCATTTGAGGAATCCCATTTGTTTACCGATGGTACTGTTTCTCATGTCTTTTTTGTCACGCAGGAAATTGATATACTCGTTCAATCCGAACTCATCGAAATATTCAAAGGTCACATCTTCCTTGAACTCCTTGAGGTGATTTTTAACGGCTGCAAACTTTTCGTATGTGGATTCAGTCCAGTTATTCTGATTGCCGCATTCTTTTACAAATTCATCGAACACCTCCCAAAAACTTATCTGTGCTTCTTCCTGCTGTTCTTCGTTGGCATTCTTCATCCGCAGGTTGAATGCATCCTTTAGTTGTTGGGTAGTTGGCATGGTTTCCTGTACCTCAAACTCCTTGAACACATTTTGAATTTCGGCATAGTATTTCAGCAGATCGGCATTGATTTCAGATGCACTTTGCTTTAATTTGTTGGTACACCCGTTCTTTACTCGCTGCTTGTCGGAATCCCATTTGGCTACATCGATGCGGTAACCCGTTGTAAACTCAATGCGCTGGCTTGCGTATATGACGCGCATACGGATGGGGACATTCTCCACAATTGGCACACCGTTCTTTTTCCGGCTTTCCAATGCAAAAATGATGTTTCGTTTGATATTCATAATTGGGTGCGTTTGAAATTCTACACCCAAATATACACCCAATATTTGGAATAGCAAAAGATATTCAGAAAGATTTAGATTTACTATGTATTCCAAATTGTGTGTGATTATCAGTAATTTGCAATTTTATGATATTTCTTGAATGTATAGGTTCGAGAGCCTGTCTCTCCGCTAACAAAAGTCTTGTTAAGCACTGCTTGACAAGACTTTTTATTTATAATCGGAATATCGTTAAACGGATATAAAAAAAGATATGGCTACACCGAAACCTCGATGCAGCCATATCTTTTTTATCATTCTATAGTTTTAAGCATTTCCTTTACTGCAGCCTCAAGCTGTCGGTCTTCACCTCTCAACACTTCTTCAGGAGAATTGTAGACTTCGATGTCAGGCTGAAGTTCCTTATTCTCAAGATACTCGCCACGCATATTCATACATCCCACCTGTGGTATTCCGAAAACAATGCTTGGATCTATCTGTCTTTCCCACCATACGGCAGTCATTGTTCCAGGAACAGGAGTACCGATAAGTTTTCCTATACCCAATTCCTTGTACACCCAAGGGAAACCGTGAGCGTTACTGTAGTTGTCCTCACATACAAGGACGCATGAAGGTTTCAGCCACTTGTTGAACGGATCGCTACCTATATATTGTCCTCTAGGAACAAATCTCTGATATTCCTTGCCGCTAAGCAACGTAACAAGGTCATCGTGCAACCATCCTCCTCCATTATGACGTGTATCTACAATCACGGCATCCTTGGTTCTGTTCTTCTCGCTCAGCAGCTCACTGTATACGGTACGGAAGCTAGGACTGTTCATTCCCTGTACATGCACGTAAGCCACACGTCCACCGGAGAGTTTCTCAACAAGTTGTTCATTTCGTCTTACCCATCTCTTATAGAGTAAATCTGACTGCTCGCCTGAACTGATAGCCTTTACTGTCACATCAAAACGTTTCCTTGTTTCAGGATTGTATACGGAAAGAAGTACCTTCTTGCCGGACTTGCCTTCCAACATAGGATAATAGTCCACTCCAGCCAAAATCTTCTGTCCATCTATTTTTTCGATGATACATCCTTCTGTCACACCTGTCTTCTTTACTGCAAACGGTCCTTTGGCTATTATTTCCTTTATCTTCAAACCGTCTCCCGTATATTCATTATCGTAGAACACACCAAGACACGCAGTTGAGAATGAAGCTCCGGATGCATAATATCTTGCTCCGGTGTGAGAACCGTTAAGTTCGCCAAGCAGTTCGCTCAGCAGTTCCTGGAAGTCATAGTTATTGTTTATATGTGGCAGGAAACGTTTGTAGTTTTCATAATAACCTTTCCAGTCTGTACCATGCAAATCGGCCACATAGAACTTATCCTCAACCTGTTTCCAGATATGATTGAACATATACAGACGTTCCTCATAAGGACGATAATTGAAAGGAGCACTGAACTCAATATTCTTCGACTCGCCTTTATCCATATCCACTTTTTTGATTGAAGAATTGCAGAGGTAGAGATTTTCCTGTTTTTTGTCCGTCATCATAGCTCCGTAGCCGATATTCTTCATCACGATAGAAGTTTTGTCATCTTTCAAGTCGTGCATCCACAGGTCATAACCTCCCTCGAATGCAGCCTGATAGTAGAGTTTATCGCCTTTTGAAGAAAGTACAGCATCACCAAGTTTAGAAGAATTTACCGTCAGACGGATAACTCTGTCTCGACAGTTCTCAAGATCAAATTCCAGAGGTTTTACTTCATCTTCCTTATCTTTCTTGTCATCTTTCTTCTTTCCTTTTTTCTTTTCGGTTTCCTTTTTATCGGCATCTTCCTTGTCTTTCTTTTCTTTCTCTTCTACGAGACCTAGTTCCTCTTTACTCATGCGGAAACGTTCGTAAGCATCAAGGTCGAAGAACATGATATAAACATCATCCTCTGCTCCCCAACTGCCATGACTGCGATATCCCGCACGGTCGCTCTGCCAAATCATAGCCTTACCTCCGAGAACCCATTTCGCACCACTGTCAGTATATCCGCTCTGAGTCAGGTTATGAATTTCGCCATTGCCAGACGCATTGACCAAAGCAACGTCATTATTGTTCCATCCGCCGTGTCCGATATAGCCAGAAAGTAGCCAGCGGCTGTCCGGACTCCATTCAAACCACTGATCGCCGTCGGAATAGGAATACTCAAACTTACCATCCATCACCGTACGGACAGTTTTCGTCTTGAGATTAAGTACACGTAATGCTGTTCTATTCTCCAGAAAAGCGACCTCTTTTCCGTCCGGACTATACTGTGGCTGGAATGAAGTAATATTGCTGTTCACCAGTCTTTCTTCTTTGAATTCATTGGCATATGTAAACAATTCATCTTCTTTATTAACCAACGAAGTCTGATATATCTGCCACAGTCCGTTACGTTCTGACGCATAAACAATACTTCTGCCGTCTGGAGAGAAATCTATATCCCTCTCCTGCTCGGGAGTGTCAGTAATCTGCTTTGTTGTCTTATATTCTACAGATGTAACATATACATCGCCACGCAGTATGAAAGCTATCTCCTTACCTTCTGGAGAGACTGAAATCTCCGTTGCGCCAGATGATTTAAGCCATTTCACAAGATGCTTGTCATAACTGTCGGACACGATGCTAACGTTGACTTTCTTTGGAGATTCCCCTTCTTTCACCGTATAGATTTCTCCATTAAATCCATAACACAAAGTACCGTTTGATGCTACAGAAAGGAAACGTACTGGATGATCGGTATGAGACGTAAGACGTACAATGTCCTTACCTTCTATATCTGATTTATAAATATTGAAACTGCCTTCCCTCTCACTTAGATAATAGAATGATTTTCCATCCGGAGCCCATACAGGAGTTCTGTCCTCACCGTCGAAAGATGTAATCTTCCTGTAACTTCTTTCTGCCCCTTCCTGTTCTGTACAGAGCCACACATCACGTGTAATAGACGATGTGTGGTGCTTTCTCCAAGCATCCTCATATCCTTTTTTGTCATGATAAAGAAGAGACTTGCCATCCGGACTGATACTAATATCCTCCATAGGTATAGACGAAAACAACACAGGTCTGCCTCCTTCTGTTCCTACCTTGTATATTTGTGGAAACTGAGAGCTAGGGAAAGTCATATCCTCCGCTTCAGGCATCACCACAGCCTGAAAAAGTACATGATTGTTGTCGCTGAAAGCATACGGAATCTCATTGCCGGAATGAGTGGTAAGCCTTTTCGGAACTCCACCCTCACTATTTACAATGAATATATCCATACTTCCTTCTCTACTTGATGCAAAAGCAATCCTACTTCCGTCAGGACTCCACACAGGATGTGTGTCATGTCCTTGATTAGAAGTAATCTGCAATGCTTTTCCACCTCCAACCGGCACAGTGTAAATATCACCTTTATAAGTAAAAGCTATCTGCTCTCCGTCAGGCGAAATAGTACAATAGCGCATCCATAATGGAGAATTCTCTGCATACGATGCCACTCCGGCAATAGAAACGATTGTTGCGAATAAAAGTCTTCTCATAAGCTTGATTTTTGTGAATTTAAGATTACTAAGTCCGTTTAATATAATAGTAATACAAAAATCAGAAAATTCTGGAAATCCGACAAGAAACGGACAGAAAACTTTGTACCAAGAATCACTTGAAGTCCGAACACCTATGAAAGATCTAAATACAACAACAGCCAAATTCTAATTCCTATAATTATCAGACATTTTCTTCAAAACATCTACAATCTGCTCCAAGCCGAAAACACCGGTATCAAACGATGCGTTATAATTTCTTGAGTCGCCCCACTGCCTGCCTGTGTACTGGAAATAATGCTCCTTCCTTGCTCTGTCAGTATTAGCAATCACGTTGGCTGCTTGTTCTTCGGCTATTCCATATTCTACAACTGTTCTTTTCACCTTGTGTGGCATATCGGCATACAAGAATATATTCATAGTATTAGGACGATCCTTAAGAATATAATCTGCACAACGTCCCACTATCACACACGGTTTCTCCGACGATATGCGACGTATTACTTTACTCTGAGCCACAAACAAGGCATCATCTGCCGACAGACTCTTGTATAATGGTGCTTCATAATCCTGCATTATCATCTGATAAAGCAACGAACTAGGCATACGCTGCTCATTTTTCGAAATAAATTCCTCACTGAAATTACTCTCTCCAGCTACAAGAGTTATCAGTTCTCTGTCATAAAATGCAATACCCAGTTCCTTGGCAAGCATCTCTCCCAACTTGTGTCCTCCGCTTCGTACTCGCGAGAAATAGTTATAACCAAAGGAAGTCTTTCACCACTGCTGACAACAGACTGTACATCGTTCTTGGATACTCCAGAAAGCCAGCCTCTGAGGAATGCAAGGCGTGGCATTATCATGCGTACAAACGGACCCGTAATCAGAGCTGCTATAACAGTTCCTTCTCTCACACCATCTATACGTCCTGAAAGCAACCACGATCCTAATGCTGCAAGCAATACAAGAGATACATCGAAACAAATCTTTATAGTACCAAAATCCTTCTTCAGGCGCATTGTAGCAAACTGTATGGTATACTCGGCATAATCATCGTCACATCGGCTATCACCTCCAAGCAGATACCGAATGCCAGTACAAGACATCCCACTACAAGCGAAATTATCTTTACATAATACATCTCAGGCATCCATGCAGCCGTGGTCCACATTCCGAAATCCGTAAATACGGACAAGACAAATGCCACGGGGAACTGCATCAGAAGTTCTACATTACGTTCCATCACGCCCTTCTTCCCAAGCATTACCACCTGAAGAATAATCAGAAATATAGTGAAAAAGAAGAAATAAGTACCTAATGAAAGCGATGTGTTAAGACTCGCCACATACGGCACACTCGTTATGGGCGATGTGCCTAAATCGGAACGTGTTATTATACTGATACCAAAAGCTATTACTAAAAGTGAAATTCCGAATACTAAATATCTCCTGACGAGTTCCGCCCTACTCTTTCTACGTTTTTCTTCCATAAAATATACTGTTTGATTTGACGGCGCAAAGTTATTTATTTACATTTGTTCCTGATTTGCACAAAAAGACATAAACAATGCAATTTGCGCCAGACAATTCATGGAAAGAGAAACGACTTTCACTGATTGAAAAGATACCTGACTGCGAAATTCTGACCAAAATAACAGGCAGAGAAGAGATAGAGCTCAATCCGCATTCGCACAACAGACACCAGATAATATATATACTTTCCGGAACACTCCATATTGAAGCTAACGGAAAGAACCACTTCGTGACTGAAAGGCACCTGGTGTGGATTCCTGAAGGTACAATACACAGACTGTCCAGTAATAACCGGCAGATTTCATTATTGGTAGGATATTTCCGTACGGAGACCACTCCTGACGATTCGTTCATCATATTCCGTACAGACGAAATGACTGCCCGTAATCTGGATTTTATCAGCCACCGGCGGAGAATAAACATGTACAAATCACCGGAAATATATTCCTTTGCATATGGCTTTCTTAAAGCAATTCCTCATATATGCAAGAAAGCTACCTTCCCTGCACAATCATTTATAATAACCGATGATAACCGCCTGGTCTCTATTCTGGAATATATAAAATCGAACATCAGTCAGGATTTGACCATCGAACACGTGGCCACAAGGTTTGGTTTATCAAAAAGAAGTCTGACTCGCATATTCACAAATTCAAATATACGTTTTGTCCATTATCTCAATTATCAGAGAGTAGTACGGGCTATCGAAATAATATCGGACGGATCAATGAATATAGAACAGACTGCATATGAAGTGGGATTTAACTCTCCAAACAGCTTTAGCCGGGTATTCAGACAAATCACAGGCGAATCTCCTTCCGGGTATTTCAGAAAATGAGTTAAAATAATTATTTTTGCAACTGACTATAATAACAAATTAAATTCATAATAATGGAAACAGGATTAAAACACATCAGCACTGTAACTGTAAGTGCAGCCAATACAGCCCTTGAAATAGGTTCGGGCGATATGGAAGTTTTCGCAACACCTGCTATGGTGGCTCTAATGGAAAACGCCGCAATGAAAGCTGTTGCTCCTCACTTGCCTGAAGGTTCAACCACAGTTGGAGCAATGATGGAAACATCGCACATCAAACCTTCGGCTTTAGGTGAAACAATAAATGCTGAAGCTGTTCTTGAAGAAATAGATGGCAGAAAACTTACATTCAAAGTTACCGCATCAGACTCAAAAGGAACAATAGGTGAAGGAAAACACATACGCTATATAGTGGACAGAGAACGTTTCCTCTCAAAGTTAAAATAACCATTAATAACCTGAACAAAACAAAGACGAACCGTTACATACTAAGCTGAAACGGTTCGTCTTTGTTTTTATATCTTCTTTAATCTCCATTTTCCACGATGAAGATATATACTGCAGAATATAAGCAGAAATCCTCCATAAACATGTTCCGAAGTCCAACACCATGCCACATCTAACCTCATTACCTGGATTATCACTGTGATATAAGTGGCATAAATCAAGAGAGTGGACAACTCAAGGATAAACGCCATACGTGTGTTACCCGTTCCAGACACAGACTGGAAATATATGTTCGATGCAGCCGTAAGCCAAGTTGTGGTACAGAACACCCACAACGATGGTATTGATGCTTCGATAAGATCAGGCATATCTGTATATATCCCCAATACCAGCGTAGGGAATATAGCAAAAAATACAGTCAGCGGCAGAACTATAGCCAATGCCAGTTTTATATGTTGATGCACAGTACATACCACACTGTCTGCCTTTCCGGCACCTATCTGATTGCTGACCAGCGAACCACACGTAGAAGCAAATGCAGATATTATCATAAATGTAATACCGGAAATGTTCCTTATGATGTTTGTTATCGCAAGTGGACGTTCACCCAAATGCTCCACATAAAGAAAGAAAATAAACCATGTGGAAAGCGAGATGAAATTCTGAATCATCGTCCACAGAGATACATTTAGTATGCGTCTAAGTTTGTCTGTATTGAATGAACTGAACTTGTTCAAACCGTATTTCTTCAAGTCGATTTTCCTTACGGTATATGTAATGAAGAATATCAGAGAGACGAGTTCCGCAAGCGACGAGCCTATTGCCGCACCGGCTATTCCAAGAGCGGGAAATCCCAATTTACCAAAAATCAGTATGTAATTGAAAACAATATTTGAGCCCACCATCACCAGCGAGTTCAGAGTAAGAGTCTTGGTCTGTGTAGTTCCTACGAAAAAAGCCCTGAACATAACAGCTACGAACGAGAAAAAGAAACCGAAAGCCCTCCAATGTATATAACTCTCGGCTGCCTCATAAATATTCTGTGAAGAAAGTATCTTTGGCAACAACCACGGAGTTATCAGTTCCGTAAGAATAAACGCAGCTGCAGCCAGAAATATCATGAAATACACACCCTGATAAAAGATATCACCAATCTCAGAATATCTCTTCTCACCGTTCCTTCGTGCCATCAGTATCTGCGAACCTATACTGAAGCCGAAACCTATCATGAATATAGCTATGTAATATACTCCGGCTATGGCAGACGCTCCAAGTTCAATCTCACCCACACGTCCCAAGAAGGCTGTATCAGTCATACCTATAGCCTGCTCCATCACAAGGCTTATAAGTATGGGATAGGCTATTGTCAATATTTCTTTCGAAGTGTATGCTCTTTTTTCTATACTGTTATTCATTATTATATCTTTTATACGGTACAAAAATACAACAAACTTGGCATTATCAAGCTGTTGCGGCTATTCTTAATACAGAAAACCATATGCATTGAAGTAACATAATTACATTATAAATGTAACAGACATAGAATAAAGAAGCTCTTGATATTGACTAGAAACATATTTAAGACTAAATTTGCCCCATATAAAGAAGTGATGTTATTTAAAAATCTATATTTATATGAAAATCAAAAACAAATTATTTTTATCAGTTTCACTTATGTGCAGTATGATATTCAATTCATGCCAGGAAGGAGTTACTACAGCTCCAGCCATCAAACAAGATCCTAATATTGAAAAACACATCAAGGAATGGCTGGGCAAGATGACACTTGAAGAGAAAATCGGACAGATGTGCGAAATTACTGTCGATGTCGTTACAGACTTTGATAAGAGTAAGGAAAAGGGATTTACTCTAAGCGAAGCTATGCTAGATACCGTTATCGGGAAATACAAGGTTGGTTCTATCCTGAACGTTCCATTGGGAGTAGCACAGAAAAAAGAAGTCTGGGCTAAATCAATCAAGCAGATACAGGACAAATCGATGAAAGAAATAGGAATTCCATGTATCTACGGAGTAGACCAGATACATGGAACGACTTATACACTCGACGGTACATTATTTCCTCAAGGCATAAACATGGGTGCATCATTCAACCGTGAACTTGTGAAAAGAGGAGCTGAAATTTCTGCCTACGAAACAAAAGCGGGATGTATTCCTTGGACATATGCTCCCGTTGTAGACCTTGGGCGTGACCCACGCTGGCCACGTATGTGGGAGAACTACGGTGAGGATGCATACGTAAACTCTGAAATGGGAGTACAGGCCGTTATCGGATTCCAGGGAAATGATCCAAACAAGATAGGCGAATACAGTGTAGCTGCATGTGTAAAACATTATATGGGATACGGTGTACCTGTTTCAGGTAAAGACAGAACACCTTCGTCAATATGTCTTTCGGATATGAGAGAAAAACATTTTACTCCATTCAAGGCTGCCATAAAAGCCGGTGCACTGTCTGTTATGGTCAACTCCGGAGTAAACAACGGAATGCCTTTCCATGCTAACAAGGAGTTGCTTACTGACTGGCTTAAAGAAGATCTGAACTGGGACGGAATGATTGTTACAGACTGGGCTGACATCAACAATCTATGTACACGCGACCATATTGCAGAAACAAAGAAAGAAGCTATCAAGATTGCAATCAATGCAGGTATTGATATGTCAATGGTTCCTTATGAAATTTCTTTCTGCGACTATCTTAAAGAACTGGTAGAAGAAGGTGAAGTTCCTATGAGCAGAATAGACGATGCCGTAGCTCGCGTACTTCGTCTGAAATATCGTCTCGGATTGTTTGAAAATCCTTATTGGGACATTGAGAAATACGACAAGTTCGGCTCTGAGGATTTTGCAAAGGAAGCCCTTGCCGCAGCCGAAGAGACAGAAGTCCTTCTTAAAAACGAAGACAACATACTTCCTATTGCAAAAGGAAAGAAAATCCTTATCACAGGTCCTAACGCAAACTCTATGAGAGTTCTAAACGGTGGATGGTCATACAGCTGGCAAGGACATCTTGCAGACGAGCATGCAACAGCTTATAACACTATATACGAAGCATTCTGCAACAAATACGGAAAAGAAAACATTATCTATGAGGCAGGAGTAGAATATGCTCCTTACAAAAACGACAATTGGTGGGAAGAACTCAAACCGGAAATAAACAAAGCTGTAGCAGCTGCTTCAAGAGCTGATGTCATTGTAGCTTGTGTGGGAGAAAATTCTTATTGCGAGACTCCGGGTAACCTAAGTGATATTACAATGTCTGAAAACCAGCGCAATCTTGTTAAAGCACTTGCAAAAACCGGCAAGCCTATCGTTCTTGTATTAAGCCAAGGAAGACCACGCATAATCAACGATATCGAACCTTTGGCTAAAGGTGTGATAAACATTATGTTGCCGGGAAACTATGGTGGAGATGCATTGACAAATCTTGTAGCCGGTGATGCCAACTTCAGCGCAAAAATGCCTTTCACTTATCCTAAATATATCAATTCACTTGCTACATACGATTACAAGCCATGTGAAAATGTAGGACAGATGGGTGGTAACTACAATTATGATGCCGTAATGGATGTGCAGTGGCCTTTCGGATATGGATTGAGCTACACTACTTACAAATACAGCAACATGAAGGTAAACAAAGAAACATTCTCCTCTGACGATGAACTGGAATTCACTGTAGATGTAACCAATACAGGTAAAGTAGCCGGAGAAGAAAGTGTATTGTTATTTGCCAAAGATTTGGTTGCAAGCAGCACCCCTGACAACAAGCGCTTACGCCAGTTTACAAAAATTGAATTGCAACCTGGAGAGACCAAGACTGTAAGTATGAAAATAAAGGCAAGCGACTTGGCTTTTGTTGATTACTTTGGAAAATGGAGACTTGAAGAAGGTAAATTCCTTGTTTTAAGTGAAGACCAGGCTATAGAAATCAAATGCAACGAAACTAAAGTTTGGGATACACCTAACATTTGATTTCCATATTACTAACAATATTAAACTCTATAGGAGATTATACTCTCCTACATAAAAAAAGTAAAAGTCATATTCCAAGGTAAAGGAATATGACTTTTACTTTTTATCAGGTTAGCTATCAGAAATTCAGACTTACTCCAGCCATAACATTAAAGCCTTGAACAGGAAATCCGCTTTCTGTAACATAATTCTTATTCAACAGATTGTTCAGTTTTATGAAAACATTTACTCTATCGTCAAACAGATATTCAGCTCCGATATTCAACTCGTTAACAGCATCGGCCTTTATACCCAAAGTCTTTTTGCGTCCTTCGTAAGTATATTCTGCTGTTGCATGAAAGTCTTTAAACACTTTTGCACGGGCATTGAATCCGATACTGTAAAGTGGTTTCAACCACAACAGCTTCTCCATATCTTTCTTGACACTCCAGCCATAGAAACTACCGGCAAAACCAAGGTCTAGCATATCTCTGAACGAATAGTCGGCATAAAGTCCTGCATAAGCCACGCGGGCTTTAGCTTGAGCTATTCCATTATAGACAGCTCCACCGACAGCATAAGGCATAGAGAACAATTCGTTTCTTGTCTCACGATAACCGGCATATATACCAAATCCAAAATTTGTAAGCGGAACTGCCTTCAGACCGACTCTTGCATCATATGGAGTATAAGAAGTATTTTGCTGCATAGGCAGACCCACTAATAAAGATTGTACCCAGAACGGAGAGAAACCGTTTATGGTTCCAAAATCATTCAGACGGGTATTACCTGTTAGATGCGCATAAAACACATAATTATCAGCAAACGTATAGTCGAATCTTACATCAGGCGAAAGTTTCAATCCTCCATCATTAGAAATCTGGAAGTCCACATTCACTCCGGCTGTAAGCGAAACGGACTCTGTACTTAAAGAATAATAAGGACGGAGTTTTATGAGTGAATAGTTACTGAACGACTTATCATAGAACATATTGTCCATTTCGAGCGCCACACCCACAGCCTGTCTGTCGTCAATTTCAGCAGAAATATATCCTTGCGTATGAACATTACCCTCGGATATACCTCCCGGAATGTAAATACCATGTTTACGGTTGAACATCTTATATCCTGTCTGGAATCCGAATTCTACCGGAAGAGCATCTTTCACAGAAGATACACCCATATATCCACCGCCAGACATAAACAACTGATGTCCGAATGAAGGTACTTCTGTCTTTTCTTCATTCTGTAGAAGGGATTCAGGCTGATTTGGCATATAACTGAACACCTGTGATGCAAAGTCACCTCCTACATACATACTCATTTTATCGAAATCGTGAGTATATTTAAGCGAAGCACCTGTGCGGAAGAAACGGTGTTTCCACTCCTTTTCATGATTAAGAACCGGTATATCATCCGTCGCGAAATCGAAATCATATCCAACTCCGATATTTCCAGAATATCCGTGGAATGTAGCCATCACATCAAGCACATCACGGTCTGTGATATTCCAAAGATAAGCTCCCTTCAGGTCTGTATTGTTTCTGTTACCGTAAGCAAGACGCACATAACCTCTTCTGGCACTATCTTCTGTTATTTCCCTGTTCATAACATCCATATGATAAACAGGGAATTTATTCATCTGGTGTACAGACGAGGCATAGTCAATCTGAGTTTTTGCCACTGCCGGTTCTTCTATCTTTGGCAATACATTCACCTTGAATGCATCCATCACCTCCGGATTATACTGGTTCTCCACCACAACAGTACGGTTCACGGTAGAGTCATTCTTCTGTTGCTGTTGTGCCGCCACATTAGTCAGTGTGACAAGTCCGGCACATATCAAAATCTGTTTTCTATATTTCTTCATTGTCTTTACTGATTAAGTTTTGCCAATCTGGTTTCTATCATTTCCGCTATGTCATCGTCAGCCTGATAGTTCTGCTGCAATGACAGAAGATACTGTTTTGCGTCAAGGTTACGTCCGAGTTTCACATATACATCACTCAGGAGCACAAAACTTCTTGCAAGCCAGTAAGCATGCGGTGTGCTGACTTCTATATACTGAAGAACCTCTTTCTCTGCTGCCTCGGTCTTTCCTTCATCAAAGTAAATCTGTGCTACCAGATATTTGGCCTCAGCACCATAAATATTTCTTGTATCTCCGGCAAGGACTTTCAGGTCGGCAAGTGCTTCATTGTTTTGTCCGTTATTTATAAACGCCTTAGCTCTGTAATATCTTGCTTCGTTTTCCAGTTCAGGAGCAAGTTTGCTGTGAGCCATCATTGCCGATGCTGCAGAAATGGTTTCGTTGGCATCGCCCGCCATATATGCACTTCGTAAGGCACCGGTCTGTGCCAACAGGCGTTCTTCCTGATTTCCTGCACGGTCCGACAAACGTTTGTAGAGTTCCAGAGCACGCGGATATTCCTTACCGTCGTATGCCATACGCGCACATAATGTCATAGCCTCTGTCGAGAACTTGCTGTCAGGATATTCCAGAACCTTGTTCAGATATGTTGTAGCACCTGAATAATCTTTCTCATTATATGCTATTATACCCAGATAATACGATGCATTCACACTGAAGGCTCCCTGTGGGAATGACTGAAGATAAGACGTAAAGCTATTCTTAGCCTCAGCTATATTTCCGCGCATATACACGCGTTCGGCAGCGGTATAAGTAAGCGAGTCACGTTCGTTTACATCGAAATTTGCTCCTCCCGGCAGAGATGAAGCATATGCCATATACTCGTCCACCTTATTTATATCTATATATACAGATTTCAAGTCACGCTGAGCCATTCTTGCCTCCTCACTTCCCGGATAGTCTGCTATAACTTTTTTATATGCAACAATTGCCTCATTAAATTTGTCATTCTGATAATACAGCAGAGCTATCTCACTTGCAGCCTTGCGTGCCAACTGACTCTCAGGCCATTTTTCAACCAGAATCTTATATCTGCCTATTGCATTATCTGCCTGCTCCATCTGTACAAAGGCACGTCCCTGCTCGTACAGTGCATCGTCAATATATTGTGATGAAGGATACTTCGATAGAAGAGTATTAAGTGTCTCTATCTTTCCAGTATAGTCTCGTTGCAAACCTTTTACAAAAGCCTCCTGGAACAGAGAGTAGTCACCATATGACGGCTCGATAGATACAGCCTTGGCATACTGGGCACGTGCTTCATCGAAACGGCGTGCATAGAAATAGCAGTCACCGGCACGGTTGCATGCATCACCTCTCACCGAAGCATCTATGGCAGCATCCGTATCGGCACATCTCACAAACCATGTCAGAGCATTGTCATATTTCTTCTGTTTGAAGGATGTATATCCCATATTGTAGAGAGCAAGTCCATACTCCATACTTTTTTTATTAGTGGCAAACTCCATATACTGTCGATAGTCGGCAGCAGCCTGTTCAAATCTGTCAAGTCGGTATTTTGCCTCGCCACGCCAGAAATAAGCATCAGCCTTGGTCTGCGCATTATATCTGCCCAGTTGGAGCGACTGCGTGAAATAGTCAATGGCATTTTCGAACGATGCCTGTGCAAAAGCCTGTGTACCTACGCGGAACAGCAGTTTCTGCTTTGCTTCCAGTATACGAGTACCCGGCTGACTGATTTTGGATATTGACTTCAATGCAGCCATATAGCTGCGTGTATTCATATATACCTCTATAAGATAATCGTTTACCTTGTCTGTATATTGTGAATGCGGGAATTCATTAAGGAAACGTTCGAAAACAGTAACCGATTCGGCGAATGGAGAATACGATGTTTCGTGAATACACAAAGCATAGTTATATAGCGCCTGCTCCTTTATCTGCATATTACGGTTTGATGCAGCCGCCTGCTCGAAAGCCATTCTTGCCTGATTGCGTTCCTTCAGGTTCAGATACGCAAGTCCCATATGCAGATAGGCATTTTGCGACATATCATCATCCACACCAGTCACTCTACCCAGATTTTCCGCCGCTTCAGAATAAACCTGAGTATTGAAATAGCTCATACCAAGCTTATAGAAAGCATTACGTTGCGGATTCGACACCTCACTGCAATAAGGAGAAAGATAATTCACAGCAGCAGTATAATCCTTCTGCGAGTAAGCAGCCTCACCTGCTATTCTCTTCATTTCAAGTGATTTTTCATTTCCGGGATATTCATTAAGATATTTAACTGCCATATCCCTTGCAGTTGCATAATTACCGGTAATAAGACTGATATCTGCCATATAATAAGGAGCAAGTTCTGCATAATTCTTATTGTCTTTCACAGAAGAAAAACCCTCCATTGCAGCAGTATACCTGCCTGCAGAATAGTCTATGTAAGCAAGGTTATATACAGCATCATCCTTATATTTAGGACTAGCCTCTTTAAGGACTGTAAGCCAAGCCGTTGCCTCTTCAGTATTTCCTATTTCAAGATAAGACTGAGCCAGACGATAGACATTATCATCCCTTTCATCATTACCCATAGCATCGAAGTCACAACCCCTGTAACATGCTATAGCCTTAAGATATTCCTTATCAAAAAAATAAGAAGATGCAATAAGGGCCTGAACTCTGTTTTTGTATCTTGACTCAGGATGTTTTTCCAAATAAGTTTCAAGTTTCTCTATGCGGTCAGGCATTCGCAATTCATAGGCAGTACATACCAGCATATACTCGGCTTCATCGGCAAACTTAGCACAATCACCCAAATCCATATAGCGCATCAAAGTCTGTCGTGCAGCTGCATAATCATGACGCATAAACAGTTGTTTGCCATCGTCGAACAGTCTTTTATGGCCTGTCAACGGTTCTGTCTGCTGTGCACCTGCCACCATAGGCATAGTCAGCAACAGACCTGCTATAAATGCGTTTCCTTTATTATTCATATATATATAGGTTATTTATTGTATTCATTTATAAAACGTTCCACTCCCTTTCGGACAGAATCAAGTCCGAATTCCTCAGGATTTATCTTGTCGATAGGCATCCAGAAAGTTTCCGCCACATCATCCATAGCTTCCAGTTCTGTATCACTCTCTACCCTGCAAAGGAAAAACATATCCATAGTATGAACCAGAAACCCTGAATACAGATATGTATTGGGATACGAAAACAAATATTCTGCTTTCACTACATCAAGACCTGTTTCTTCCTTTACTTCGCGTGCCACTCCTTCCTCTGCCGTTTCATACATGTCTATAAATCCACCGGACAGGTCAAGAGTCCCTTTTGCCGGATCTTTGGCACGACGGCACACCAGGAGTTCATTCTTTGAATTAAGTATAAAAGCAACCGTAGCCGCACTGGAATTGAAATAATACACAAAACCACAGTCGGCGCATTTTTTAGATTTGAAATTGTGTTCCTCAAAGTGTGGAGAACCACATACAGGACAATATTTGAACAGATGTAAAGGGTGCATAATAACACAAGTTTAGTTACAGTGACAAAGTTAACAGAAATAATGATAATATGTTACATTTCTGACATAAAGAACAATTTCCAAC
>NZ_JADYTJ010000050.1 GCF_021531075.1 Bacteroides caecigallinarum
GAATAATATAATCTGCCTAATGTGCTTATTAATAATGATATAGTCAATTTATATATTTATATTTTTATTATGCCGGTGATAAAATGTCCACAATAATCTTAATTTTGCAATATAACAATATTTAAATGTAAAAATCAATATCATGAAACAAACACTGTTAACCCTTATGGCTGTATTGTCATTATTATTCCCTTTTTCTTCAAAATCGTATGCTGTAATTAAGAAGGTTGCACCTACATTCTGGTGGGCCGGAATGAAAAATCCTGAATTACAAGTTTTGCTTTACGGTGAAGGTATAGCTTCTTCCGAAGTATCCATTTCCAGTAAAGATATTTATCTGAAGGAAATAGTCAGACAGTCCAATTCAAATTATCTTATCATTTATCTTGACCTGAATGATGCGAAGGCACAGAAGTTTGATATAATACTCACGAAAGGTCGTAAGGTAACTAAAGTACCGTACGAACTGAAAGAGCGCACACGTAAAGGCTCGGATATAGAAGGATTTACTTCAAGTGATGTTCTTTATCTTATAATGCCGGACAGATTTGCCAACGGAAATCCTGAAAACGATGTAGTGCCTGGAATGTTGGAAAATAAAGTTGACCGTAATGAACAGTATGCCCGTCATGGTGGAGATTTTAAAGGTATATCAGAACATTTGGACTATATATCAGATCTTGGTGTGACAGCTGTCTGGCTTAATCCTACACAGGAAAACGACATGAAAGATGGATCATATCATGGATATGCCATAACTGATTACTATCAGATAGACAGACGTTTTGGTAGTAACGAAGAATTCCTTCAATTGGTAAACGAGGCCCACGGTAAAGGATTGAAAGTTGTTATGGATATGATTTTCAATCATTGCGGAAGTGAGAACTATCTGTTCAAGGACAGACCTCAGGATGATTGGTTTAATTTCCGTTCCAATTATGTACAGACATCGTTTAAGACAGCAAGCGTAATGGATATTCATGCCTCTGATTATGAAAAGGCCATAGCTACAGACGGATGGTTTACTCAGGTTATGACTGATTTGAATCAAAGAAACCGTCACGTTGCCCGTTATCTTATCCAGAGCAGTATATGGTGGATAGAATATGCAGGAATAAACGGAATACGTCAAGACACTCATCCATATGCTGATTATGATTTTATGTCAACATGGTGCAAGGAGGTTCTTGAAGAATATCCTCATTTCAATATCGTAGGCGAAACATGGCTAAACAGCAATGTTCTAGTTTCTTATTGGCAGAAAGACAGCAAGCTTGCCGCTCCAAAGAACTCTAATCTTCCTACAGTAATGGATTTTCCTCTTACAGATCTTATGACAAAAGCTTTTGATGAGGAAACTACCGAATGGTCAGGCGGTCTTTACAGATTATATGATTATCATACTCAGGATTTCGTATATGCCAATCCTATGAGCCTTTTGACATTCCTTGATAATCATGATACATCTCGTTTCTGTAAGAATGAAGAAGATTCAAAGAACATCACACGTTATAAACAGGCAATAACATATTTGCTAACAACAAGAGGAATTCCTCAAATATATTACGGAACAGAAATCCTTATGGCAGCCGATAAGAGTGAAGGAGACGGATATCTGCGTCGTGATTTTCCTGGTGGATGGGAAGGAGATAAAGTAAATTGTTTTACACGTGAGGGTAGAACAGAACTTCAGAACGAAGCATTCGATTATACTCGTAAGCTTTTGAATTTCAGAAAAGGTAACGATGCTATATGTAAAGGTACGATGAAACATTTCGCTATACGTAATGGAATTTATGTATATGAAAGAAAGTATAACGACAGCTCTGTAGTAGTGGTTATGAATGGAACAGACGAAAATCAGACTTTGAATCTGGCACCATATAAGGAAGTACTTCCGAAATCTGAGGCTACTGACTTTATTACAGGAAAGAAAGTGGCTTTAAATGATGAATTACTTCTTGAAAAACGTGGAATACTACTTTTGACCTTCTAAAAATCATTTATAAAATCAGTTATTGCTTTATAAATATAAATGTCATATAATCAGATGCTTATGTGATATTTTCTGCAATATGACATTTATATTTTATTTCTAAATCAAGAAAAGCGTTACTAAGAACCATACTTTTGCAGCAGAGAGTTTTTCTAACCTGAAATTTTAAAACTTAAATACCTGAAAAGCTATGAACCTTAAAAGTATTTTTTCATTAACATCATGTATTTGTTTCGCTATGGCAGTAAATGCCCAGAAACTTACTTCTCCTGATGGTAATTTTGTTATGAATTTTAGTCTCAGTCCTGAGGGGGCACCGGTTTATGAACTTTCTTATAAAGATAAGCCGGTTATTAAGCCAAGTACATTGGGACTTGAACTTAAAAAAGAAGATGCAAACAAGAAGACAACTTTCGAATGGACGGAACGTACAGACAAAGATCAGCTTGACGCTAAAACCAATCTTATGACTGGTTTTAAAATTAAAGATACAAGTACTTCCACTTTTGACGAGACATGGAGTCCTGTTTGGGGAGAAGAAAAAGAAATTCGCAATAACTATAACGAACTGGCTGTTACGCTTGACCAGCCGTCAAACGACCGTTACATAGTAATACGTTTCCGCCTGTTTAACGATGGTTTAGGCTTCCGTTATGAGTTTCCTCAGCAGAAGAATCTTAATTATTTCATTATCAAGGAAGAACATTCCCAGTTTGCAATGGCTGGAGACCATACGGCTTTCTGGATTCCGGGAGATTATGATACTCAGGAATATGATTACACTACATCACGTCTGAGTGAAATCCGTGGAAAAATGAAAGACGCAATCACTCCTAATTCATCTCAGTATGTATTCTCGCCTACAGGAGTTCAGACAGCTCTTATGATGAAAACTGATGATGGTCTGTATATTAATCTTCATGAAGCAGCATTGGTGGATTATTCATGCATGCATCTTAATCTTGATGACAAGAATATGATTTTCGAATCATGGCTTACACCTGATGCCAGAGGTGATAAAGGTCACATGCAGACTCCATGTGTATCTCCTTGGCGTACTGTGATAGCAAGTGACGATGCACGTAATATATTGGCTGCTCGTGTTACATTAAACCTTAATGAACCATGTAAGATAGAAGATACATCTTGGATTCACCCGGTCAAGTATGTAGGAGTTTGGTGGGATATGATTACAGGAAAAGGCTCATGGGCATATACTGATGATGTTCCAAGTGTGAAACTTGGCATCACTGACTATAAAAAAACAAAGCCTAACGGTAAGCATTCAGCCAACACAGAAAATGTGAAGAGATATATTGACTTTGCAGCTGCTCATGGCTTTGATGCAGTATTGGTTGAAGGATGGAATGAAGGATGGGAAGACTGGTTTGGCAAAACAAAAGATTATGTGTTTGATTTTGTAACACCATACCCGGACTTTGATGTGAAAGAGCTGAAGAGTTATGCTGAAAGTAAAGGTGTGAAAATGATGATGCATCATGAGACATCTTCGTCTGTAAGAAACTATGAACGCCATATGGACAAGGCTTACCAGTTTATGGTAGATAACGGATATAACTCGGTAAAAAGTGGGTACGTTGGTGATATCATCCCTCGAGGAGAACATCATTATGGTCAGTGGATGGTAAACCATTACCTTTATGCCGTGAAAAAAGCTGCCGACTATAAGATAATGGTAAATGCACATGAAGCTGTACGTCCTACAGGTTTGTGTAGAACATATCCTAATCTGATAGGTAACGAATCAGCAAGAGGAACGGAGTACGAATCTTTCGGTGGAAATAATGTAAATCACACCACTATACTTCCATTTACACGTCTTGTTGGAGGTCCTATGGACTATACACCTGGTATATTCGAAATGGATTGCAGCAAGATGAACCCGACGAACAATTCCCGTGTAAGAAGTACCCTTGCCCGCCAGTTGGCTTTATATGTTACAATGTACAGTCCTCTTCAGATGGCAGCAGATATTCCTGAGAACTATGAACGCTTTATGGATGCTTTCCAGTTTATTAAGGATGTGGCTATAGACTGGGACGAAAGCCGTTACCTTGAAGCTGAACCGGGTGAATACATCACTATTGCACGTCGTGCCAAAGGTACAGACGACTGGTATGTAGGATGTACAGCCGGATATAACGGACACAAATCCGATTTTAAACTTGATTTCCTGACTCCAGGCAAGAAATATGAGGCTATTATATATGCTGATGCAAAAGGAACATATTGGGATAATAATCCACAGGCATATACTATCACCAAGAAAAAAGTGACAAACAAGTCAAAACTTAAACTTACTGCAGGTGTAGGTGGTGGCTATGCTATATCAATTAAAGAAATCAAATAGTCATACAAAATCTGAATAATATATTTTTGAAGGTAAAAACTAGGTTTATACAGTTACTTAAAGGTAGGAACAGCCTGTTAGGTATTGTAAAATCAAAATATGAAAGATGTTTTTATTAGGGTAAATCTAAGTTTTCAATAGGTATATTTTATTTAGGCTATTTATTAACACTTAATTAAATAACAAATGAAAAGTAAAATCTTAAATTCTAATGGAAAATTCCTGCTATTATGTTTGGTAGGAATGCTGATGGCTGTACAAGGCTTTGCACAAGCAATAACAGTCAAAGGTGTCGTGAAAGACAAAATTGGAGAACCCGTAATTGGTGCAAATGTTATTGTAAAAGGTACTACAAATGGTACGATCACTGATTTTGACGGTGTTTTCACTCTTCAGGCTAATAAAGAAGATGTTATTGTAATTTCGTTTATAGGCTATCAGCCTCAGGAGCTTCCTGCAGCTGAACAGATGAATGTGATACTTTCAGATGATACACAGCTTTTGCAGGATGTAGTTGTGATTGGTTATGGTACAGTGAAAAAAAGTGACTTGAGTGGCTCTGTTGTTGCAATTAAAGCAGAGGATATGAATAAGGGTGCTGTAACATCTCCACAGGAATTAATGATGGGTAAAGTTCCTGGTCTTGCTATAAATCAAGGAGATGGTGGTCCAGGTTCAGGTTCTACAATTCGTATTCGTAGTGGAGCATCACTCAATGCAAGTAATGACCCATTAATTGTTATAGATGGAATACCTGTGTCTAATGACGCGGCTCCTGGAACGTCTAATGCTTTGGGAACAATTAACCCTAATGATATAGAAACATTTACAGTTCTTAAGGATGCATCGGCTACGGCTATTTATGGTTCTCGTGCTTCAAATGGAGTAATTATAATAACAACTAAAAAGGGAACTCAAGATAAAATTAAGGTTTCTTATAACAGTACTTATGCTTACAAAGATCCTTATCAAAGATTTGAGACAATGAATGCAGATGAATTTCGTGCTGCTGTTACTCAACAGTATGCTGAAGGTACAGCATTAGGTGATGCAGCAAGAGAGTTAATAAACCTTTATCCAAACCAATCTACTGATTGGCAGGATGCAATTTTTCAAGGTGGATTAAGTACTGATCAAAATATAGCAATTGCAGGTAAGGCTGGTTTTCTTCCTTTTCGTGTATCTTTTGGTTATAATAAAGAAAGAGGAACAATAAAAACGTCAGATTATGAAAGATATACGGCTTCTGTAAATTTGAGTCCTAAGTTTTTTGATAATCATTTGAGTATAGATGTAAATGTTAAAGGAACAATTAATAATAATCGTTTTGCAGATTCTGGTGCTGTTGGCTCTGCTGCTTTCTATGATCCAACAAAGCCTATATATGGAATAGATCCAGTAGATCAATCTTCATATAGTAAGATTTATAATTATAATGGTTATTGGAACTGGAGTAATGGTGAGAATAATCCAAATACTCTTTCTGCAGTAAATCCATTATCTTTATTGTATGATAGAAATAATACAGGAACTACAAAACGTAGCCTTGGTAATATCCAGCTTGACTATAAAATACATGGTTTTGAAGATTTAAGACTGAATTTAAATCTAGGATATGATGTTGCAAAAACTACAGGAAGTGATTATGTGTCTTCCGGATCTTATCAAGCTGCAAGAGATACAGACTTCAAGAATATAGGTCAAGGTAAAAATTGGAATAATATTCGAAGAAATCTTCTTTTGGATTTTTATATGAATTATGACAAAGCTATAGAGTCTATCCAGAGCAATATTAATGTCATGGCTGGTTATTCGTGGCAGCATTTCTATTATAAAGACCATAATTTATATAAGTCAAATGTAATAGAAAACAATGGAGCAAAAGAAGGTTGGACTTATAGTGATACTGAAAATAGATATATAAAGAATAATAGTTATCCTTCTCCATGGGAGAATTATCTGGTTTCATTTTTTGGTCGTTTGAATTATAATTTAATGGATCGTTATCTCCTTACTGCAACATTGAGAAATGATGGTTCTTCAAGATTTAATAAAAACAATCGTTGGGGTTTATTCCCATCTGCAGCATTAGCTTGGAGTGTAATTAATGAACCATTTATGGAGAAAGCCAGAGATTTTATGTCTAATTTAAAATTGAGAATAGGGTATGGTGTAACAGGTCAGCAGGAAATAGGTGATTATCAATATATTGTAAAGTATGTGTTAAGTACAAATCCAAACACAACTTATCTTAATAATTATCTTCTTAAGCCTGATGGTTACAGTCCGAATTTGAAATGGGAAGAGACTACAACTTATAATATAGGTATAGATTATGGATTCTTGAATAATAGAATTAATGGTAGTATTGAATATTATCAGAAGCATACCAGGGATTTGCTGAATACAATCAATGTTCCTGCAGGAAGTAATTATATAAATGAAATTACAGCAAATGTTGGCTCAATGAGAAATGAAGGTTTAGAGTTCAATATCAATGCTACTGCAATTCAGACTAAAGATTTTGCTTGGGATTTGGGTTATAACGTAACATGGAATACAAGTGAGATTACAAAACTGACAGCATTGTTTAATCCTGCTTATGAAGGTATTGAAGCTGGTTCAGCATCATATAATAGTGGTACAGTATTGCAAAGACATCAGGTCGGATATGCACCGTCAACATACTGGCTTTACCAACAAGTATATGATGAAGAAGGAAGACCTATTCAGAATTCATTGGTTGATAGAAATAACGATGGTAAAATAGGTGCTGAAGACCGTTATTTCACAGGAAAGAGTCCAATGGCTGATTTTTATATGGGATTGAGTTCTCAGTTTACTTATAAGAATTGGGATTTAGGTTTTAACTTGCGTGCAAGTATAGGTAACTATGTATATAACGCAAAGGCAGCAGATCTTGCTTCACTCAATTCTTTCACAAATCAGGGATCAATTTCAAATTATTATAAGCCTGCTATAGAACAAACAGGTTTTACTCTGACAAGTTCCGGTGAACAGAAAGCAAGTGATATGTTCCTTGAAAATGCATCTTTCCTTAAGATGGATAATATAACATTCGGATATACATTCAAGAAATTCTTTACAGATAAGATTTCTGGAAGAATAAGCGCTTCTGTACAGAATGTATTTACTATAACCAAGTATTCAGGAATGGATCCTGAATGTAATGCTATTGATGAGAATATTTGGCCTCGTCCAAGAACATTTACATTAGGATTGAATCTAAACTTCTAAAAATTAATATTATGAAAGTAAAATATTTAAAATATTCAATATTGGCATCTGCTCTTACAATGTTTAGCGGATGTATTGGTGATCTTGATGTTATGCCATTAAATCAAAATGTAATAACAGCAGATAAAGCTTATTCTACTCCAGAGAGTTATACTCAGGCTTTGTGTAAATTATATTCTGTATGGGCATTATCAGGGCAAGATGATCCCGGAGCTTCAGATTTG
The DNA here is from genome assembly GCF_021531075.1 of Bacteroides caecigallinarum. GTDB lineage: Bacteria > Bacteroidota > Bacteroidia > Bacteroidales > Bacteroidaceae > Phocaeicola > Phocaeicola caecigallinarum_B. The sequence goes on from NZ_JADYTJ010000050.1 coordinate 7,850, forward strand.
AGTGGTATGAGAGCTGGTGAAACAGTTTTATTACGTTGTTGGTGGACAATGCAGGAATGTTCTACAGATGAAACTAATTGTGCTTGGGGCGATAAATGGGTATCTGAAGTTAATAAGCTTATTTGGAATACTGCATCAGTCGAACCGCTTGAAGGCTTATATCATAGATCTATGTACATTGTAAGTGCTGCAAATGATTTTCTTAAGAACATAGATAATGCTCCTGCTGAAATAAATAAAAAGGAATATAAGGCAGAAGCCCGTTTTTGTAGAGCCTTGGCTTATTATATATTGATGGATGCTTTTGGTAATCCTCCTTTTGTTACAGAAACAAATATGCCGGAGAAACCGGAGCAGATAAAAAGAGCAGATTTGTTCAAGTGGCTAGAGACTGAACTTAATGAGTTGAAAAAAGATTTACCTAATAAATATGAGGTTTACGGACGTGCCGATCAGGCCACTGTAAATGCTTTATTGGCAAGGATGTATTTGAATGCAGAGGTTTATACAGGGGTACCAAGATATTCAGATTGTATTTCTGCATGTAACAGTGTAATATCTGCGGGATATGAACTGGCTCCTAAGTATTCAGAACTGTTTATGGCCGATAATGGAGAGAATCCTAATACATTAAAAGAAATAATATTTCCGATAGTAAATGATGGAAATGCTACTCAATCATATGGTATTGGTGCTATAATTTTGGGTTCAAGAAGTGGTAAAGAAGGAAGCGTTGAGAACTATGGATGTAATGGAGGATGGGACGGATTCCGTTCAACGGGCAATCTCATAAGAGCTTTTGAGTTTCAGACTCAAGATGAAGCTAGCTGGACTGCTGATAATATAGTTGATGAGCGTGGAATATTCTATGATAAAGATAGGAGTTTGGATATAACTACTTCTTCTATTGGTACTTTTACTACAGAAGGATGGGGCGTTCATAAATTTACTAACTTAAAAAGCGATGGAACCCCTGGAAAGAATGTAACATTCCCTGATACTGATTTTCCTTTATTCCGATTAGGAGAAGTATATCTTATGTATGCTGAAGCTGTAGCCAGAGGAGGAGAAGGTGGAGATATTAATCTTGCTGTAGAATATGTTAACAGATTAAGAATGAGAGGATATAATAATGACGAATCAAAAAAGATTGATGCTGATTGGTTGAAGGCTTCTGTTAAGATTAATAATACTAGTAATACTTCTATTGAATATGGAAATATTTTGAATGAAAGATGTCGTGAATTATATTGGGAAGCTCTAAGAAGAACAGACCTAATAAGATTTGGTTTATTTACATCTGATAATTATGTTTGGGCTGAAAAAGGTGGGGTGATTCAAGGTACCGGAGTTGCAGAAAAATATAATCTTTTCCCTATACCGGAGACTGACAGAAGTGTAAACGATAATTTAATTCAAAATGAAGGATATTAATTTCTTAAGATCTTTAAATTATGAAATACTTATATAATATATTAGGAGCATTATTAACTACAATTCTATTTTTCTCTTGCGAAAGTGATATAGAAAAAGTAGTATTTGATAGTACAAATAGTAAGCCTGTAGTTGTTTCTTCATTAGCAGAAGAATATGAATTAGATATTAAGAAAGCTGAAGAAACCGCATTGGTATTGGAATGGAAAAATCCTGAAATAGTAACCAGTACAGGACAGTCTGTTTCAATCTCTAATACAGTACAAATAGATTTGGCTCAAAAGGACTTTTCTAAGTCTATTTCTTTAGGAGTTTATGATGGTAATACTAATTCTATGAGTATTACTCATTCTAAACTTAATAGTCAAATACTATCTCTTTTAAATAGTTATGAACTTGATTTAGCTACAGTTGATGTCGAATTCAGAATAGTTACTTCTTTATCTGATGCCTCAAAACAATTATTGTCAAATGTGATTTCAACAAAAATTACTCCGTATTCAGGTGATATTGAATATCCTGAGGTGTTTGTAATAGGTACATATTCTAGTTTGGGATGGGATAATGCTCAATCATTGTTCGGTTTTAAGTTTGATTCGATGTATGAAGGTATAATAGATTTTTCAGATCAGGCATCAAGCGGTTTTAAACTTACAGGAGATAAGAATTGGGATAATGGAAATTATGGCTTGTCTGGAGGTACAACACCTGAACCAGAGGCAACAGAAATTGTATTGTTCAATGATGGTGGTTCAAGTGATATTAAATGTTATACTAAACGTTTCTACCATTTTTCTTTTAATAAGGAAAGTTTAGCTTTAAAAATGAATTATGGTTTTAACGTTTTAAGTATTGTTGGAAATGCAGGAGATGAAGTATATGAGTGGGCTGATCCGAATAAAAACGGAAAAGAAGTTGATATGAGTTTTGATCCTGTAAAACAGGTATTTTATGCAGATGTTAATTTGGGTGATGGAGAAATTAAATTTAGGGCTGATCATGATTGGGGTATTAACTTTGGTGTGAAAGATGGAATGTTGGTTCAAGGTGGTGACAATATTACTGTTTCTGCAGGAAAGTATCGTATTTATGTTAACCTTAATAACTCAACAAGTTCAACATTTGAATTAAACTCAGATGATTATAAAAAATAAATATTAATTGATTGAGATAAAAGGGTATGCTTACTATTTTGTATCCATACCCTTTTTCTTTAACTATAAATTATTTATCATGAGTAATAAAAAAAATATTATAATACTTTTTATTTTAATTCTTACATTGCCTCTTTCAGCGCAATTCGTATCTACTGGTAAATTGACAGAGTATCCCAAATTCGAATCGAAATATGTTTCACCGAGAGACGTATGTGTTTGGGTACCTGATGGGTATTCTTCAAAGAATAGATATGATGTGATATACATGCACGACGGACAGATGCTGTTTGATGCCAATATTACATGGAACAAACAAGAATGGAAAGTAGATGAAGTGGCAGGCAGCCTTATAGCAGAAGGAAAGATACGCGATTGTATCGTTGTGGCTGTATCTAATATTCCTGAGACCCGTTATGGTGATTTCTTGCCGCAGAAAACCCTAGAATATTTGCCTGAGGGAACAGACATTCCAAAAGAGGTCAAGTATAATGCAGACAATTATCTCAGATTCCTTGTAGAAGAAGTCAAGCCTTTTGTGGATAAAAACTATTCTACCAATAAGTCTAAGGATCATACTTTTGTAATAGGTTCCAGCATGGGAGGTCTTATCTCTCTTTATGCATTGTGTGAGTATCCGGATGTGTTTGGTGGAGCCGGTTGTTTATCTACACATGTACCGATGGTTTTAAGCCAGACATTACCCAATCCGCAGGCCGATGTTTTTTCAGAGGCTTTCAGAAAGTATCTTACCGAAAAACTGCCTAAAGCAAATAGCCGCAAGATATATATGGATAGAGGTGATAAGACTTTGGATAGTTTCTATCCAAAATATCAGGATGCACTTGATAGTCTGATGAAGAACGAGGGATGGAATACTACCGCATGGATATCAAAAGTTTTTCCAGGTGCTGCTCATACAGAAACAGACTGGGCTATGCGGCTGAAATATCCTTTACAGTTCCTTTTGGGGGATGAACGTAAGGAGTCAATATCAAGAATTGACCCCCTTTTCTGGTGGACAGGAATGAAGAATCCAGAATTACAACTAATGGTGTCAGGGTATAATATTGCTGATTATTCATTGTCTATCAATTATCCCGGGGTTAAGATTAAGTCCGTCCATCCTATGGAAAGCCCTAATTATATGGTAGTATATCTGGATGTTAAGGACGCAAAACCTGGTAAGTTTACTCTAAACTTCAGTAAAGGACGTAAAAAACTGAAATATGATTACGAACTGAAAGCTCGTGTAGGAGCCCCTGAAGATAGAGTAGGTTTTGGTTCTGAAGATGTGGTATATTTGCTCATGCCTGACAGATTCGCTAATGGTGATGAAGCAAATGACCATTTGAAAATGAAATATCCTTATATTACAGACCGTAATAACCGTGGAGCTCGTCACGGGGGTGATATTGCAGGTATAATTGATAATCTGCCTTATTTGGACGATTTGGGAATAACAGCAATCTGGACAACGCCTGTTTTGGAAAATGATATGGGAGAGATGTCATATCATGGATATGCGGCAACAGACTATTACCGTATAGATCCGCGCTTGGGAAGTAATGAGGATTATGTCAGATTGGCTTCTGAAATGCATAAGCGAGGCATGAAGCTGATTATGGACATGGTATTCAATCACTGTGGTAGCCGTCATCCATGGGTTATTGATCCTCCTATGAAAGATTGGTTCAATAATTATGACCGTAAGGTTTATACTAATCACAATAAAGGAGCTTATTATGATCCATACGTAGCTGATATTGAGAAGTATGAAATGACTGACGGTTGGTTTGTCGATTCAATGGCTGATATGAATCAAAGAAACGATTTCCTTGCCGATTATCTTATTCAGAACTCTATATGGTGGATAGAATATGCTCAGCTTGACGGTATCAGACAGGATACTTATCCTTATCCTGATGTAGATATGATGAAACGCTGGTGCGATGCTGTAATGACTGAATATCCTAATATGAATATAGTGGGGGAAATATTGATAACCAATCCTATTGGTACTGCTTTCTGGCAGAGAGGAAGTAAACTTAATCCGGTTGATACCGGTTTGAAATCTGTTATGGACTTCCATTTACAGTCAATAGCCACTAAGGCTTTCAACGAAGAGACTTCATGGAATACCGGATTGCAGACTATATTCGAACATTTTTCGCTTGATTTCTGCTATCCTGATATCTATAATGTAATGCGTCTGTATGAAAACCATGATGTTGATCGCTTCCTCCATACAGATCCGGAAAATCTTGGAGCATATATGCAGGCCGTTACAGTATTGTTGACTGTTCCGGGAATACCTCAACTGTTTTATGGGCAGGAAATACTTTCTTCAGGTACAACTATTAAACATGGGTACGAAGGCATACGTCCTGACATGCCTGGCGGTTGGAAAGGTGATAAAATAAATGTCTTTAAGGGAGAAGGCCTTACGGATATGCAGAAAGAAGCACATCAGTTCATGAAAACCATTCTTCAATGGCGTAAAGGAAACGAGGTGATTTCAAAAGGTACTATGAAACATTTTATGCCTAGAAACGGAGTTTATGTTTATGAACGTCGATGTGGTGATAAAAGCGCTGTAGTAATATTGAATGGCATAAGCAAGGATAATGAACTTTCGTTGGAACATTATAAAGAAATTTTGGGAGACAAAAGGTCCGGTCGTGATGTAATAACCGGAAGAAAGGTTAATCTTGATAATACCTTAAAACTTTCTCCTAAAGAAGTTTTAATATTGGAGTTGTAGATTTTTTTACTTTATTTTGACGATAATATCATGATAAAACTAAAACAATTGATGACATTACCACTGATAGTAACTACTATTGGTTGTGGAGAAACTAATAAGTATGAGTCGTATGCAGACTATCCGTCTTTCACTTCAGAATGGACGGAGATGGTATATACTCCAAAATCGACTAACTTTATGTTGTGGGCACCTACTGCCGAGGCTGTAAAGGTTAATATCTTTAACGAAGGACTTGACAGTAAGGCTGTTAATTCTGTGAAAATGCGCCGTGGCGATAACGGCCAATGGATGGCAGAGATAGATGAAGATCTGAACGGCAAGTTCTATACATTCAATGTATGTATCGACGGCAAATGGCTTGACGATACTCCAGGAGTAATGGCAAAGGCCGTAGGTGTGAACGGTAAGCGTGCTGCCATATTGGACTTGAGCAGCACTGATCCTGAAGGTTGGGAAAACGACAAGCGTCCGGAACTGAAGAGTTTCAATGACATTATTCTGTATGAAATGCATCATCGTGATTTCTCATTGGACAGTTTGTCGGGTATAAATAACAAGGGAAAATTTCTTGCGTTGACTGAAGAAGGAACCAGGAATATTTATGGACAGACTACAGGTATTGACCACTTGAAGGAGCTGGGTATCACTCATGTTCATATTCTTCCATCATACGATTATGCGTCTGTAGATGAAACTAAGCTTGATACACCTCAGTATAATTGGGGATATGACCCTCAGAACTACAATGTGCCTGATGGCTCATATTCAACAGATCCGTACAAGCCTGAAGTCAGAATACGTGAGTTCAAGCAGATGGTGCAGTCGCTCCATAGGGCTGGCATCAGAGTGATAATGGATGTGGTTTATAATCATACTTTCAATACAGAACATAGTAACTTTGAATTGACAGTACCAGGATATTTCTATCGTCAGAATGAGGATGGAACATTTGCCAATGGTTCAGACTGTGGAAACGAGACAGCCAGCGACCGTGAGATGGTACGTCGTTATATTGTGGAATCAGTGAAACATTGGGTAAACGAATATCATGTAGATGGTTTCCGTTTTGACCTTATGGGGATACACGATATAGAGACTATGAAGGCCATCCGTGCTGAGCTTGATAAGATTGATCCTACAATATTTATCTATGGTGAAGGATGGGCTGCAAGTGCTCCTAAATATCCTAAAGAAAAACTGGCGATGAAGGCCAATACATGGCAGATGCCTGGTATTGCTGCATTTAGTGATGAATTCCGCGACAGCTTGCGTGGCTCATGGAATGACGATACGAAGGGTGCTTTTGTCACTGAAGGTAAGGGATATGAGTCGGGTGTGATGTTCGGTATTGCTGCTGCACTACCTCATCCGCAGTTGAAAGAGGCTTTGAAAGACTATCCTGCGTCATGGACAGCACAGCCTACTCAGATGATAAGTTATATCAGCTGTCATGATGACCATTGTATAGGCGACCGTCTTCTTATTACTGCTCCCAAAGCAGATACTAAACAGCGTATGCGTCTTTTGAAACTGGCTGAAACAGCTGTACTTACATCGCAAGGCGTTCCTTTTATTTTTACAGGTGACGAACTGATGCGTGATAAGAAAGGTGTGAAGAACTCTTATAACAGTCCGGATTCAATTAATGTGATAGACTGGCGCCTGAAAAAACAGCATAATGATTCGTACGAGTATATAAAAGGACTTATAGCTCTTCGTAAAGCACATCCAGCATTCCGCCTGGGCACAGCAGAGAAGGTTTATGGACATCTTGAATTTATAAATCCAGGAACAAAAGGTGTAGTGGCATTTCGCATAAAAGGACAGCCAGAAGGAGAAGAATGGAAAGATATAACCGTAATACTTAATGCAGGAATCAAAACCGCAAAGGTGGAAGTACCGGAAGGAACATACCGTTTGGTTTGTTATGATGGCAAAATCTCGCCAGAAAAAGGCTTGAGAGATGCTAAGGGTAAGACTCTCACAGCAGCACCTCAGTCGGCTACTATTGCTTATAGAAAATAAATGTATTTTGGAGATATGAATAAATTTCTGAGTAGACACATATTTGCAATAACCAGTATTTCACTGGTTATTGCTGCTTGTACGGATAGTGTTGATGTTGTTTCTCCATTGGATTATTTAGGTATAGAAGTAACATCAGCAGAGAATCGTGAATATTCCTTCACCGATAAGAAATCGGGATATTGGTATGGCACTACACATCAGGATTCTGTTTTCTTCTGGTCGGGATGGAATATCTCGAAAAAACGTATATTCTCTGACTATCAATTATCTGTAGACGGCAAATCGCTGAACAGAAAGGAAGCGTCATGTACTGTTTATCCCAATAGGATAGTTCGCAAATGGAACTTGGCTAAAGAGACATTCTCGCTTGTTGATAATTATCCTGTTCTGTATATAAGTCTCTGTGAGGTAAATGGTGATAGTATAGGTATATCTCTAAATCAGGATTTATTGGCTGATGGCGTAAATAGTGAGAATGGTCTGTTTTATACTCCGAAGGAAAATGCGAATGGCAGGATTTTGGTGTCGCCAGCTGTTGATTGCGGATTTGCTTTTACTTGCAACGGGATAAAAGCACCGATATCATCGGACGGTTTCATAATCACTTACGGTACAGAAGATGAATGTGAGATTCTGTTGAAGAAGTTCCGTAGTGAGGGAAAAATGTGGTTGAAGGAGCGTGCAGACAGAATGAATTCGCTTATTACAGAGTATAATCCGATAATATCGAATCTTAAAGACCTTGATAAAGCTCTTAATTGGCTTACATTGACTACCGACGAACTTGTAACCGAACAGCAAGGTATGGGTATCTATGCCGGATTACCTTGGTTCAACGAGTATTGGGGACGCGATATGTTTATTTCTATGCCTGGTACATGTCTGGTGAGTGGTCAGTTTGATGTGGCAAAACAGATATTGCTGGATTTTGCAAAGTTCCAAGATAAGAATCCGGAATCGCCTACATACGGAAGAATCCCTAACCGTGCAAATCCTGATGGTATATTGTATAACACTACTGATGGAACACCTCGTTTTGTTATTCAGGCATTCGAACTGCTGGAGTATTCTGGAGATACAGCATTTGCAAGCGAAATATATCCAGCTGTAAAAATGAGCATTGATGCATCATGCCAGAACTTTACTGACGACAAAGGGTATCTTACTCATGCGGATGCAGATACGTGGATGGATGTGAAACGTGACGGAATACCAGGTTCACCCCGTGGAAACTGTGCAAATGATATTCAAGCTCTATGGTATGGGCAACTGAAAGCAGGAAGCAAGCTTGCCGAACTGGTAGGAGATAAAGAATCTGCTGATAGATGGTTTCGATTGGCCGATAAAATAAGGAGTAATTTCGAGCATGATTATTGTTGTAAAGAAGACAATATGGTGTATGATCATCTAAATTCTGATGGAACTCCTGACAAACAGCTTCGTCCAAACCAGCTTTATTGTTTTGAAATGATTGGTGACGAGGAGTTTAAGAAGAAAGTTACACGCCGTTGCTGGGAGGAACTGACTTATCCTTGGGGAGTGGCATCGCTGGCGCAATGGGACAAACAGTTCCATCCTCAACATGAAAACTGGCATTACTATCATAAAGACGATGCTTATCATAACGGGACTGTATGGCTCTGGAATAACGGTATAGCCATGCAACGCATGATAGAGTATGGTCAGGTTGAGGCAGCTTGGCAGTTGTTTCAGAATATGAATCGTCAGGCACTTGTAGAAGGGGCTGTGGGTAGTCTCAGCGAGAATGCCGATGCTCATCCGCGCGAAGGCAGGTCTTGGGTAAATCGTTCGGGTACATTCCTTCAGGCCTGGAGTAATGCAGAACACCTCAGGGTCTGGTATCAGTATTTCTTGGGTATACGTCCTGACATGATGAGTCGGGTAATAACTATCGAGCCTAAGATTCCTAAGGAGATTACAAGTCTTGAAACAAGTTTGAAGATTGGTAAGGGAACACTCTCATATAGGTACAGTGACGGTAAGTTTGATTTCAGATTTGACGGTGATGATGCAGAGATACGTTTTATAGAACCCAAAGAGCTCGTTGAACCTATATTTGATGGAGTTAAGTTCTGTAGTCCTTCTCCTTTACCACATTATCCGTGTTTCGATGTTTATCATGATCCGGCGCTGACATATTGATAAATTAGTGTATAAGAATGTATAGCTATATATCGTTTTTGGAAATGGACGATATATAGCTTTTTTGTTCTTTTAAACCTACTTTGAACTACTCTAAAATAGTTTAAATATTATTCTATATCTGGAATATATTTGCTCAAAACCGTTCATTGTGTGCACATTTTGTCCTTTTTCGTTTTGTAGTATAAATGCTTTCATTAAATTTGCCACCTAGAAAATTACTAATACCAAAAATATTTTATCTAATGAGTTTAAAAATTGTAGTATTGGCAAAACAAGTTCCTGATACGCGTTGTGTTGGGAAAGATGCCATGAATGCAGACGGAACAATCAACCGTTCTGCTCTTCCGGCAATTTTCAATCCGGAAGACTTGAATGCCTTGGAACAGGCTCTCAGACTGAAAGATGCTCATCCCGGTTCTACTGTAACTATGCTGACTATGGGACCTGGACGTGCTGCTGAAATCATTCGTGAAGGTTTATACAGAGGTGCTGATAATGGATATCTGCTTACAGACCGTGCTTTTGCAGGTGCTGATACATTGGCTACTTCTTATGCTCTTGCTACAGCTATCCGCAAGATTGGTGAGTATGATATCATAGTTGGTGGTCGTCAGGCTATTGATGGTGATACTGCTCAGGTTGGTCCTCAGGTTGCTGAAAAGTTAGGATTACCTCAGATTACTTACGTAGAGGAAATTCAGGAAGTGAAAGACGGACGTATCCGTGTGAAACGTCATATTGATGGTGGTGTGGAAACTGTAGAAGGTCCGTTGCCTATCGTACTTACAGTAAACGGAAGTGCTGCTCCTTGCCGTCCTCGTAACGCTAAACTGGTACAGAAATATAAACGTGCTATGGGCGCTCAGGAAAAAGCTGCCATAACAAAAGATGGCGCTGAACTTCCATACGCTTCGCTTTATGAAAGCCGTCCATATCTGAACATTACAGAATGGAGTGTAGCCGACGTAAACGGTGATACAAAACAGTGCGGTCTTTCAGGCTCTCCTACAAAAGTGAAGAAGATTGAAAACATTATCTTCCAGGCTAAGGAAAGCAAGACTATCACAGGAAGCGATGCTGATGTAGAAAACCTTATTGTTGAACTTTTGGCTAACCACACTATTGGATAAGACTATGAATAATGTATTTGTATATTGTGAGATGGAAGGCACTCATGTTGCCGATGTAAGTCTCGAACTTTTGACTAAAGGTCGTAAGTTAGCCAATGAGTTGGGATGCCAGCTTGAAGCTATTTGTGCCGGTAGCGACCTTACTGATGTAGAAAAACAAGTTTTGCCATATGGAGTTGACCGTGTTCACGTGTTCGATGCTCCGGGGCTGTTTCCTTATACTTCTCTTCCTCATTCATCTATTCTTGTAAATCTTTTCAAGCAGGAAAAACCTCAGATTTGCCTTATGGGTGCTACTGTTATTGGTCGTGACCTTGGTCCTCGTGTTTCTTCTGCGTTGACAAGTGGTTTGACTGCCGACTGTACTCAGCTTGAAATAGGTAGTCATGAGGATAAGAAGGCAGGTATTACATACGAAAATCTGCTTTATCAGATTCGTCCTGCTTTCGGTGGTAACATCGTTGCTACTATCATCAATCCTGAACACCGTCCACAGATGGCTACAGTGCGCGAAGGTGTGATGAAGAAGGAAATCCTGGATGAAAACTATCAGGGTGAAGTGATTCGTCATGATGTGGCTAAGTTTGTTCCTGAAACAGACTATGTAGTGAAAGTTATCGACCGTCACGTAGAAAAAGCTAAACATAATCTGAAAGGTGCTCCTATCGTTATCGCAGGTGGTTACGGTATGGGTTCTAAGGAAGGTTTCGATATGTTGTTCGAACTTGCAAAAGAACTTCATGCTGAGGTAGGTGCGAGCCGTGCTGCTGTTGATGCCGGTTTCTGCGACCATGACCGTCAGATTGGCCAGACAGGTGTGACTGTTCATCCTAAATTGTATATCGCATGTGGTATCTCAGGGCAGATTCAGCACATTGCAGGTATGCAGGATGCAGGTATCATCATCTCTGTGAATAATGATGAGAATGCTCCTATCAATGCGATAGCCGACTATGTGATTAACGGAACAGTGGAAGAAGTGATTCCGAAGATGATTAAGTATTATAAGAAGAATAGTAAGTAATTTATTTAGGCTGTCATGAAATCATTGTTTTTAATTCTTTCATTGAGCTTTTTATCACTTGTGTGTTGTGCTCAGGACAAAATCTGGTTAGATAAAAAATCAAATTGGACCGACGAGGCAAATGCAAGTTATTATGCGATTGTTTCAAAAGATAAAAAGTTCACAAAGGTGGAAACTTTTACTGTTGACGGACTTAAAAAGGAAATCTGTCATTACAGTAAATACGGAAAGAAACCTAATGAAAGAATTAAAGAGGGAGTCCGGACTGTTTTTTATGCTAATGGAAATGATAGCTTGATTGCTAATTATAAGGAGAACAAATTGCACGGTAAGTATTGTGTATATTATCCTGATGGGAATATTTCTATTAGTACAAATTATAAAAACAGCAAGATGAATGGCAAACTCCTCCAATACTATCCTGATGGAAAACTGAAAAGGGAGGAGACCTATAAAAAATCGGAATGTACCAAAGGCAGATTGCTGTCAGAAGATGGGACTGAGATAGATCATATCCCTTATTTAGTCGAACCTTTCTTCCCGGGTGGTATGCAGCAATTGTTACAGTTGATAACAAGAGCTATAAAATATCCCAAGGAGGCTTTGGAATATAGGATAGATGGAAGTGTTCTGATTAAATTTGTTGTTGATAAGGACGGAACTATGATTGAGCCCAAAGTCTTCCGAAGCGATAGTGAAGTCCTGGGCAAAGAGGCTCTTAGAGCTTTCAGTGCTATTGCCGCTATTTATAAATGGACGCCCGGATTTATAGACGGAAAGCCTGTAAGAGTACTTTTTACGGCTCCTATAACTTTCGTACTGCCTATGTAAATATTTAAAACTGTAAAAATAAAAATTATGGCAAACTTTTATACAGAACATCCGGAACTCAAGTTTCACTTGAACAATCCGTTGATGGAGCGTATCTGTCAGTTGAAAGAACGCGATTATAGAGATAAAGACGAATACGATTATGCACCGCAGGATTATGCCGATGCTATCGATTCATATGATAAAGTGCTTGAAATAACAGGCGAAATTACTGGTGAGGTGATTGCTGCCAATGCAGAAGGCGTTGACGAGGAAGGTCCTCACTGTGCAAACGGACGTGTGGAATATGCATCGGGTACAAAAGCAAATCTTGATGCTATGGTTAAGGCAGGACTTAACGGTATGACAATGCCTCGCCGTTACGGCGGTCTTAATTTCCCTATCACTCCATATACCATGTGTGCGGAAATCGTTGCACAGGCTGATGCAGGTTTCGGTAATATCTGGTCTCTTCAGGACTGTATCGAAACTCTTTATGAGTTCGGTAACGAAGACCAGCACAGCCGTTTCATCCCTCGTATCTGTGCAGGCGAAACAATGTCTATGGACTTGACTGAGCCTGATGCAGGTTCCGACCTTCAGAGTGTTATGCTTAAGGCTACATATGATGAGGCTAACAACTGTTGGCGTCTGAACGGTGTTAAGCGTTTCATTACTAATGGTGATGCTCACTTGCACCTTGTACTTGCACGTTCAGAAGAAGGTACTCACGATGGTCGTGGTCTTTCTATGTTTATCTATGACAAGAACGACGGTGGTGTAGATGTACGTCGTATTGAAAACAAACTTGGTATTCACGGTTCTCCTACATGTGAGCTTGTTTACAAGAATGCGAAGGCTGAACTTTGCGGCGAACGTAAGTTGGGTCTTATCAAGTACGTTATGGCACTTATGAACGGCGCCCGTCTGGGTATTGCTGCTCAGTCAGTAGGTTTGAGCCAGGCTGCATACAATGAGGCTTTGGCTTATGCTAAGGACCGTAAACAGTTCGGTAAGGCTATCATTGAATTCCCGGCTGTATATGATATGCTGGCTACTATCAAGGCTAAACTGGATGCAGGTCGCGCCCTCTTGTATCAGACTGCACGTTATGTAGATATCTACAAGGCTCTTGATGATATTGCCCGCGAACGCAAACTTACTCCTGAAGAACGTCAGGAACAGAAGAAATATGCTAAATTGGCCGACAGCTTCACTCCTCTTGCCAAGGGTATGAACTCTGAATATGCAAACCAGAATGCATACGACTGTATTCAGGTGCATGGTGGTTCGGGTTTCATGATGGAATATGCTTGTCAGCGTATTTATCGTGATGCACGTATTACAAGTATTTACGAAGGAACAACTCAGTTGCAGACAGTTGCTGCTATCCGTTATGTAACTAACGGTGCTTATGCCGCTACTCTTCATGAGTATGAACTGATCCCTTGCGCTCCAGAATTCGAAGGCTATATGAACAGAATTAAGGATATGACCCGCAAACTTGAGGCTTGTACTAATGCTGTGAAGGAAGCTATGAATCAGGAGTTGCTTGATTTCGTTGCACGTCGTCTGTACGAAATGTCTGCTGTTTGTGTAATGAGTCATCTGTTGCTGCAGGATGCTACTAAGGCTCCTGAACTGTTCGCTCAGTCACTTAACGTATATGTTAACTATGCTGAGTCTGAAGTTGAAAAGCATTTCAATTTCATTCGTAAGTTCAGTGCAGAAGAACTTCTGAATTACAGAAAATAATATCTGAAAAATAAATGTTCGGAGGATGGGATATTGACGTATCTTGTCCTCCGATTTTTTTGTTTTTACTTCTCTGTTTATATCTTTGTGCAGGATAAAAAACGTATTTATGGCAAAAAAAGAAGAGTATAAGATAAAGAATCAGGAATTCCTGAAGGAAATATCTGCGGAAGAAGGTGTAGTAACTCATCCTTCCGGCATCCTTTATAAAGTTATCAACAGTGGTGATGGTAAGGTTTCGCCTGTTGACAGAAGTATAGTTACCGTGCATTACCGTGGAACACTTATCAACGGCAGGGAGTTTGACAATTCGTGGAAGCGCAGTTACCCTGAGGCTCTGAGGCTTACGGATGTGATAGACGGCTGGCGCATAGCATTGAAGCTGATGCATGTGGGCGACAGATGGATGGTTTATATCCCATATGAACTTGGATATGGAACACGCACGTCCGGACCTATACCTGGGTTTTCAACTCTGGTTTTTGAGATTGAGCTTTTGGGAATTGCTTGAATATCTGTGCATTAAAAAGATAAATTCATATTATCGTAATCTTCTGTTATCCTGATTGTAATATTACGAGATTAACTTTGCAGTGTCTTAAAAACAGGAGGACTAAATATGAATGAAGTTAATTATGTAATAGAAAGTTTGCCTAATGGCGAGTTTTGTGCCTACTTGCTAGATTACAACCAGTGTTGTGCGTATGGTGAAACTGAAAATGAAGCAATAGAGAATCTTCAGGAAATATCATATGATTTCTTTAATGAAATAAGTTCTGTTTTTTCTCTTGAAGATATGGCGTGAATATTCTACATTAATATTCGAACTAATAAAAAACACTCTCTTTCTTTCCTGAGGTCGTGTCTGTGTGATACAGGTATGGCCTTGTTTTTTTATTAATAAGCTAGTTATAAATATCAATTTCCCCTCCACAAAATTGCCGTGACACGAAGGTGCAACTATAGTCACACGTCCGTGTTACTATAGTTACACGTAGGTGTTACTCTCGTCACACGAACGTGTAACGCTAAAAAAGTACTGTCTTTTCGTAGAAAACGCATCCAAGGTGAGAAAAACAGAATTCTCCCTGCACTTTTATTTGTTAATTGCTAAAAAGTTTTTTCTGATAAAGTATGCATGAAAGTAACTTCATTTAAGAAAAACTTCACACCGTTGTAATCTTTATAATCTCAAGATTCACTCATTTTATTTCTTTGATCCCATCATTGCATAATTCTGTTTTTGCATCCCACCATATATTTTCCCCTTGATTTTCCCTGAAGACTAAAGTCCCGTACACAGTTTCCTGTATAATCTGTTATCCATAGATATTAATAATAATGTGTATGTTCTACAGCATAGAATAGCTGCAGTAATATACCTGTAAAAAGTTTCCGTATATTTTTCACTGATTAACAATAAGTTAAGCGTCAATCCATAATTTTTTTGAAAAAAAGTGTCGTAAAGTATTGCGTGAAAGAAAAAAGTGCGTAATTTTGCACCCGCTTTCGAGAGGGAAAGTGATTGACGATGACATAATGACAAAAATCCGGTAGTGATTTCGGTATGTCCGAGTATCTTACCTT
>NZ_JADYTJ010000051.1 GCF_021531075.1 Bacteroides caecigallinarum
TCCAAATATATTATATTTGCATAGTTGTATAAACAATAATTATATGATAGAACAATTCAATTTTGACATCCAGTTAATCTTTGCAATACTAAATGGTAAAGTTTCTGCTGCCATAAATCGCAAACTCATAAGAAACTTCAGAATGAACGGATTAGATATAACCCCCGAGCAATGGACCGTTCTGATTTTTCTATGGGAAAAAGATGGAGTCACACAGCAAGAATTGTGCAATGCTACATTCAAGGACAAACCTAGCATGACAAGATTAATAGACAACATGGAGAAGCAACACCTTGTAGTACGAATATCCGACAAAAAAGACAGAAGAACAAATCTCATACATCTAACCAAGGACGGCAAGCGATTAGAAGATAAAGCAAGATTGGTAGCCAACCTAACATTAAAAGAAGCATTAAAAGGTCTTACACTGGAAGAATTGAGTATCAGTCAAGAAGTTCTACGCAAAATATTCACAAATACCCAAAATTAGAAATATATTGTAGCAGATATGCTACTAATTTCGTTTTTTTTCATAAAATAATTTTTGCGTGTAAAGAATTATGCTTTAATTTGTAACCAATAACGAATAAACCATAAAAATAGAAGACACACATGAAAAGCTTATTAAAGAATCTGGGAGTAATATTGATTATTATCGGAGCTATTATCCTGATTGCATGCTTCGCAACTGAAAATGTAAACAACAATGCCATCCTAGGCACATCAATGGTTTTAATCATTGCAGGACTAATCAGCTATATTCTGATAAACAAACGTATTACTGATTAATAACATTTTAATCAGCATTAAAGGCAAAATAAAAAGAGATTACTTTCATCAAGTAATCTCTTTTTATTTTGCCTTTAATATTTATGCCTCCTGCTGGTCGTCTTCTGGAGTAATCAATTTATATCCCTTACCATGAATATTGATAATTTCAATAGAAGGGTCAGCCTTAAGATGCTTGCGAAGTTTTGTAATATAGACATCCATACTTCTTGCATTGAAATAGTTGTCATCTATCCATATATTCTTCAAAGCATAGTCTCTTTGCAATATCTCGTTTGCATGAGAACAAAGCAATGACAATAACTCCGATTCTTTTGTAGTAAGTTTTGTTTGTTTATCACCAATTGTAAGCAACTGTTTCTGGGTATCGAAAACAAAATTACCTAAATTATACATAGTGTTTTCTCTATTCTTCTTACCTCTTACACGACGCAAGATTGCTTCAATACGCAGTGTTAACTCTTCCATACTGAAAGGCTTGCTGATATAATCATCGGCACCTATCTTGAATCCTTCAAGTACATCTTCCTTCATTGTCTTGGCAGTAAGGAAAATTACAGGCACTTCAGAATTAATCTGCTTTATTTCCTGAACCATAGAAAATCCATCCTTTACAGGCATCATAACATCAGTTACAACCATATCATATTTTCCTTTCTGATAACCTCTTATACCATCATCACCATTAAGGAATAGGTCAGCTTCATAACCCTTAGCCTGTAAGTACTCTCTCAAAAGCATGCCAAGATTCTCGTCATCTTCGCACAACAAAATACGCATTCTTTCGTCCATATTATTCTTCTTTAAATAAAGGTAATACAATTATAAATTTAGTTCCTACATTCAGTTCACTCTCAGCACGGATACTTCCGTTGTGATCTGAAATAATTTTCTTTACATAGGCCAGTCCCAAACCGAATCCTTTCACATCATGAAGGTTTCCGGTATGAACACGGTAGAACTTGTCAAATATCTTTTTCAAATTTTCTTTCTTTATACCAATACCGTTATCTTCTACGGATATATGAAGTTTATTTGCTTCATTCCATGTTCGTACTTTCAGACTTATATCCACATCAGACCGCTTATACTTAACTGCATTATCCAGCAGATTGAAAATAACATTTGTGAAATGCATCTCGTCTACAAAAATAAACGGATCCGTAGCGTCAAGTTCTGCATCCAGAGTACCGTGACAACTTTCCACTTTAAGTCTGAAAGTATTAATTACTCCATTTATCAGTTCATTTGCATCTATTTTTTTCTTCTTCAGTGTTGCTTTCTGACGTTCAAACATTGACATCTGAAGAACCTTTTCCACCTGAAAGCGCAAACGTTTGGTTTCATCATTTATAACCCCAGAGATGTGTTTAAACATGACTGGCGACTTACCTACGGCCGGATCATTAAGCATCTGGGCAGCAAGAGATATCGTAGAGATAGGCGTCTTGAATTCATGCGTCATATTGTTTATGAAATCATTCTTTATCTCAGTAAGTTTCTTCTGACGGAATATTATATATATGGTAAATATAAATGTTATCAGAAGTACCACTGTAAAGATTATTGAAGGTATCATAAACTTTACGGAGCTGAAGATATAATCATCCATTGTAGGGAAGAAAATTTTCACATATCCCATTTTTGCTGGAGGATCATTCTCAAACAATAATCTTGAATAAATCTTTTCTCCATCATATACATAATCCGAACAACGGTAGATTTCCTTTCCATCTCTATCTGTCACCATGAAGTGATACGGCAAATCCAAGCCATTATTAAGCAATTCCGATTTTATGAAATGATCCAACTGCTTGAAATTTATCCTTTCCTTCAACGGTTTATCGCTGGCTGTATAAAGAATATTGTATACCACCTCGTCAAGCAAAGCTCTCTGATACACATATCTTTCCTTTATTATTTCCTGTAAAGTTCTAGAAGTCTGAGGTATATTCTTTCCATTGGATATTATAACTTTAGGTACATTAGCCGGCCTGTTAGTTATAGTCTTAAATTCGAAAGTGGAATACATACTTCCATCAGGCGAAGTGATAGTGTATTGATGATGTCGCAATATATTATCACTATCCTTACCGTTATTAAGGTTGAACTGCTCCGCCAGACGGGCCGCCCTTTCAGTAGCAGCAACGTCAGCTTCCAAATACTTCTTGGTTTCCACCAATTCAAGATTACGCACGGACTGAACAAGACTGCGGTTTACATTCTCTTCGAATTGTCCACGACGCATCTTTACCATCTCTTCTATATAACTTACCTGCAAATACAGCAGACTAAGAAAAGACAGAGCCATAATGACTCCTAATATCCATATTGTTGACTTTTTCATGGTGACAAATTTAACAAGCTAATTAATATAATCATCATCAATTAACATGTTTTACGCGGTATTTTTTCACATTTAACAATACCTACTCATTTTGATTAATAAAATCACAAATAAAAGCCTTTATACCCTTTCTTACTTTACAAAAATAATATAACTTTAAATATATAACAACTAAAAGTGGCGAAAAGTTCATGAAAAGAGAATAAAAAAAGCCGTATTTTTTAAGAAATACGGCTTTTTTATATATTAAAATATCAACTAGTAATCAATCTTCATTCTTTTCTTGCTCTTCGAATTCCTTCATAAGTTTATTCTGTACATCTGTAGGAACCAATTCGTAACTTGCAAATTTCATAATAAATGAAGCACGTCCACCAGTCAATGAACTCAAAGCTGTAGAATAGTTAGACATTTCCTTCAAAGGAACTTTAGCAGCAAGCTTTTCATATCCTTTTTCACTACTCATACCCATAATCATACCACGGCGTCCCTGCATATCACTCATCACGTCACCAAGTTTGTCACTCGGAACGAATACTTCCACATCATATATAGGTTCAAGAATCTTAGGTCCGGCATTCTTGAACGCTTCGCTGAATGCATTACGTCCTGCAAGCATAAACGAAATTTCATTTGAGTCAACAGGGTGCATCTTTCCGTCGTATACTATAACACGTACATCACGTGCATACGAACCGGTAAGTGGTCCCTGTTCCATACGGCTCATGATACCCTTAAGAATAGCAGGCATAAATCTTGTATCAATGGCTCCACCTACTACACTGTTAATGAACACCAACTTACCACCCCATTCCAAATCAACGGTTTCAGTACCTTTCACGTTAATCTTGAATTCCTGACCATTGAACTTATATACCTCAGGAGTAGGCATACCTTCGTAATATGGTTCAACGATGAGATGAACTTCACCAAACTGTCCCGCACCACCAGACTGTTTCTTGTGTCTATAATCTGCACGTGCAGCCTTAGTAATAGTTTCTCTATAAGGAATCTTTGGTTCAAGGAACTGAACAGCCAATTTTTCATTGTTTTCAAGTCTCCATTTAAGAGTACGCAAATGGAATTCACCCTGACCATGAACAAGAATCTGCTTCAATTCCTTAGATTGTTCAACAACCCATGTAGGATCCTCCTCACGCATACGGTTCAGGATAGCCATCATCTTTTCAGTATCAGCCTCGTTTTCAGGCTTGATAGCTCTTGTATATTTAGGATTAGGATACTTGATGAAATTGAATCTGTTTTCGCAATCCTTGCTATTCAATGTATTTCCAGTCTTGACATCTTTCAGTTTCACTGTACAACCAATATCCCCAGCTCTCAGTTCTTCCACTTTTTCACGATTAGCACCGGCACATACATATAGCTGAGCCATACGTTCCTTCGAACCGCGGTCGGCATTATTCAGGTCGTCACCTTCGTGAACTACGCCACTCATGACTTTGAAGTACTGTACATCACCAATATGAGGTTCAACAGCAGTCTTAAAGAAATAAAGGGAAGTAGGAGCATCAGCCACAGGAGGAACAGGAACACCACGTGTATTGTGAACTACAGGCATTTCGTCTACGAAAGGAACTACGTTTCCAAGGAATTCCATCAATCGGCGAACACCCATATCTTTTCCTGCACATACACAGAACACAGGGAACATACCTCTTGCAGCCAATCCCTTACGGATTCCTTCACGCATTTCGTCTTCTGTCAATGATTCTGATTCGAAGAATTTCTCCATAAGAGTTTCGTCGTGTTCGGCAGCAGCCTCAACAAGTCTCTTATGCCATTCCATAGCCTTTTCCATTTCTTCAGCTGGAACAGGCTCTATAGTAGGAGCACCACCTTCTGGTCCCCAAGAATATTTTTTCATTAAAAGTACATCAATCAACGAATTGAAGTCCGGACCTGTACTGATAGGGTACTGAACCGGAACAACTTTAGAACCATAATTTTCAGTCAACTGTTCAAGTACTTTGTCAAAATCACAGTTAGGAGAATCAAGCTGGTTAACAAGGAAAATAACCGGTTTACCCAACTTCTCAGTGTAACGGAAATGATTCTGTGTACCAACTTCTGGTCCATACTGACCATTAAGAAGCAACACAGCTGTATCAGTCACATTAAGTGCAGTCATTGCAGCTCCCACGAAGTCATCACTACCCGGACAGTCTATGATATTAAGTTTTTTACCATTCCACTCTACATGATAAACGGTAGAGAATACAGAGTAACCATACTCCTGCTCTACCGGAAAATAGTCGCTGACAGTGTTCTTGGCAGTAATTCTGCCGCGACGTTTTATAATACCACTCTCAAAGAGCAACGCTTCAGTGAGGGTGGTTTTACCTGAGCCATCATTGCCAAGAAGTGCAATGTTTTTGATTTCGTTAGTCTGATATACTTTCATGGTATTCTAGATTAAAAAATTAATAGAATAAAGGATATGCTTCTCATATCTCATTTTTAAGTTGCCGCAAAATAGAAATTTATGTTCAGAAATCCAACTGTTACATTCGTGTTACTAAACTATGTTTTCTGACACATTATGTAATATAATGCTTTAAATCACACTGTTAGAAATATTTTCAGCTAGATAAAGATAAAAACCACCTATAGAAAAAGTATGCCCGTACAAGGCATAAAAACATTTTCACCTAAACAAAATCTATAAATACAACTTATATTTATATAAATACAGATTATGTTTTTATAAATACAACTTATATTTATAAAGATAAAGCTTATATTTATAGATAATTTCGTGTCTTTTACAAGAATTTATGCTGACAGCCATCTCTATTCCTTTGTGCAATTGTTTGAATCAGAAATTTAGTACCTTTGCAAAAGACATCAATCAAGACTGAGAAAAATGGCTGGAATATACATACATATACCGTTCTGCAAAAGAAGATGCATATACTGCGACTTCTTCTCTACTACGGCTTCTAATAAGAAAAACAAATACATCAAGGCACTTTGCAAGGAAATAGCCGAAAGAAAAGGCTATCTGGGAGGTGAAACTATAGAGACGATTTATCTTGGAGGCGGAACACCGTCGCAACTGGAAAAGGATGATTTCAGAAACATATTCAGTGTAATATATGATAACTACAACGTAAACCCGGAGGCTGAAATCACAATTGAGGCTAACCCGGACGACCTGACAGACGAATATGTGGAAATGCTCTCTACACTTCCATTCAACCGCCTGAGTATGGGAATACAGACTTTCAACGATGATATCCTTTCTCTCTTGAAAAGACGACACAACGCACAGCAGGCCATTGACGCATTACACAGATGCAGAAATGCCGGATTCGGGAATATCAGCATCGACCTCATGTACGGACTGCCTGGAGAAAGCATTGATACATGGAACCGTGACCTTGATACCGCCATCTCGCTGATGCCGGAACACATATCTGCATACCATCTTATATATGAAGAGGGAACGGTGCTGTACAAACTAAGAGAAGAAAGAAAAGTGAGTGAAGCCGATGAGGATCTTAGCAATACACTCTTCGAAACTCTAATCTCCAGATTGAAAGAAAACGGGTACATCCATTATGAAATTTCTAACTTCTGTCGTCCCGGAATGCACTCACGGCACAACTCCAGCTATTGGACCGGAATAAAATACTTAGGTTGCGGACCGTCGGCACATTCATACAACGGGCATTCAAGACAGTGGAACGTATCATCGCTGGAGAAATATATTGATGGAATAAACAGAGGAACTGATATTTCGGAAATCGAAGAACTGGACATATACACACGTTACAATGATTTTGTGATTACAACAATACGTACAGTATGGGGGATGCCTCTCGACAAACTAAAGACCGAATACGGCGAAAAGATGTATTACTATTGCATGAAAATGGCACAACCACACATAGACCAAGGAACACTGGAAATAAAAGACAACACCCTGAAACTGACGCCAAACGGTATTTTCATCTCCGACGGCATTATGAGCGACATGCTTTGGGTGGAATAATAACGAAGTAGATAAAAGAAATGCTCCCCAGATTATATCCTGTATATGGAATTAATCAAGGGAGCATTTACTATATGTAGTGATTAGGATTACTTAGCCAGACTGTATACTATATCCATTATCTGCTTGCCAAGTTCATCGGCAGCTTCCATAGTAGAAGCTTCAGAATAAACACGGATTATAGGCTCAGTGTTACTCTTGCGCAAGTGAACCCACTTGTCAGGGAAGTCTATCTTAACACCGTCGATGTCATTGATTTCCTCATTCTTATACATTTCCTTCACCTTTACAAGGATAGCATCAACATCTGTTTCAGGAGTAAGGTCGATACGGTTCTTTGCAATAAAGTACTCAGGATATGTAGCACGGAGTTCAGTTACTTTCTTACCTTCGTGTGCAAGGTGAGTAAGGAACAAAGCTATACCAACGAGAGCATCGCGTCCGTAGTGTGATTCAGGATAGATAACTCCACCGTTACCTTCACCACCGATTACTGCATTTGTAGCCTTCATCTTAGTTACTACGTTTACTTCACCTACAGCAGATGCATTGTATTCCATGCCATATTTGCGTGTTACATCGCGCAAAGCACGAGTTGAGCTGAGGTTTGAAACAGTATTACCCGGAGTATGTTTCAACACATAGTCGGCAACAGTTACAAGTGTATATTCCTCACCGTACATAGAACCATCTTCGCTGATGATAGCCAGACGGTCAACGTCAGGGTCGACTACGAAAGCCACATCATTTCCACCTTTCTTCATAAGTCCCATTATGTCTGTAAGGTTCTTTTCAAGAGGTTCAGGGTTGTGCTGGAAGTCACCTGTAGGATCGCAGTAAAGCTTTTCTACATGCTGCACGCCCAACTGTTCAAGCAACTGAGGAAGGATGATACCACCTACAGAGTTAACACAGTCTATAGCCACACGGAAGTTAGCCTTACGGATAGCCTCAACGTCTACAAGCTTCAAAGCCAATACGCTGTCTATATGACGCTGATTGTATGTATTGTTTTCTGTATATTTACCGATGTTGTCAATGTCTGCAAAAGTAAATTCTTCAGCTTCAGCAATACGCAATACTTCGTTACCTTCTGCAGCATTCAGGAATTCTCCGTGTTCGTTAAGAAGTTTCAGAGCGTTCCACTGTCTTGGATTGTGACTTGCAGTAAGGATAATACCACCACATGCACCTTCCATAGTCACAGCAAGTTCTGTAGTAGGAGTAGAAGCAAGACCAATGTTTACAACATCGAATCCCATACCCATAAGAGTACCGCAAACTACGTTCTTCACCATTTCGCCAGAGATACGTGCATCACGTCCTACAACGATTTTGTTGCTTTTCACTGTAGTTGTCTTACGTATCAGCGTAGCATAAGCTGATGTAAACTTCACTATATCCAAAGGATTAAGTCCTTCACCGGCTTGGCCACCAATAGTACCACGAATACCGGAAATTGATTTGATTAATGTCATAGTTTTATTAATTTAGATCGTAAGTTATTTCATAATAACAAGGATAAACATATTGTGTAGCTAATGATGTACCTTCGCTATGAGGCACAATCAATCTTACGCGTGCAATTTTTTCTGACGGAGGTGCCGAAATATATGATTTCATCTTCAGATACGCAAAAGGCACAAGCCATCCCGAAGGTACAGCAGAAGTAGAATACATCTCATACATTGCACTTTGAGCTATATTTGTAAAAGATGCAGAATAAGAAGTATTTGAACCCACTGTGAGCAAGAAGTTCTCTGAATAGGTTGCGTAAGGGTAGAATCTGTTAGTCGCCAATGTATCACCGGCACTTATCGCCATATCAGGAACGTCCTTAATACAGATTTCTATAAATCGGGAAGAGAGGTTATATCTGCCTTCTTCAAGTATTTTACCGTCACCGCGATACTGTATATTCATATACACACCACTCTTGTCGAACAATACGAACTCGTTCTCAGCCGTCATGGTATCATTCTCTATAAATTCCTTTTCAGAGATAACATTTATATCATTCTCCAGGATAAACTTATTGATGGCATCGGCCTCTTCTTCCTTCATTTCAGCGTATGTCTTTCCGTTATTACAACTCTGAAGTCCGAATGATAAAGCATATACCAATACCGATAAATAGAACAGTTTCTTCATTATTTTAAAAATTTACATGGCAAAATTAATAAAACTATTTATATCCACATACTAATTTTGCAGATGTAATAGTTAATTTTGTAGAAAAATATACTATAAATCAGTTCTTAAGCAATAAATCCTCGTATTTCACAAGCGCCTGTTTGAATAGGCCGATAGCTTCTTCCATAGTGCCATAAAATTCACCTCCGGAAGCATTCAGATGTCCACCACCATTGAAGAATTCTGCAGCAACCTTGTTACAAGGGAAATTTCCGACTGAGCGCAATGACACTTTTATCATATTCTTCTCTGTATCTTCGCGCAGGAACACAGAGAAACAAATACCTTTCATTTGTAGTGGTATGTTGACAAAACCTTCAGTATCTCCCTTAATATACTGGAATTTCTTCTGTTCGTCTTTAGTAAGCCATATCAGTGCCGAACGGAACTGATGGAATACCTCCATCTTGTCGTAAAGTACATAACCCATCAGACGAAGACGCCCTTCGGAATACGTATTAAAGACTTTACGGTAGATGTCGTCCTTGTCAATTCCTTTAGAAAGGAGTTCGCTGATGATGAAATATATTTCACGGTCGTTTGAGTTATACGTAAACCCACCAGTATCCGTCATCATTCCTGTATAAATACACTGCGCCCCTTCGTATGTTATATCGTCGAAACATCCCAGACGGCATATCAAACGGAAAACAAGTTCTGATGTTGAAGATATATTAGGATGAGAAATTGTAACCCTACAGAAAGGTTCAGGATTCAGATGATGGTCTATCATTACCTTACGTGCCTGCGATTCCGCTACCGGTTTTGCCACAGCATCTATCCTGGACAATGCATTGAAGTCAAGGCAGCATATCACGTCTGCCTCTGCAATAAGTTTGTCGGCAAACTCGGCATACTTGTCATATCTTATTATGTCTTTTGCACCTGGCATCCACTGCAGGAACTCAGGAAAAGCATTCGGAACTATCACATGTACATTTTTTTCCATTCCCTGCAGGAAATGACAAAGCCCCAACGATGATCCAAGAGCATCACCGTCCGGCGAAACATGTGTTACTATAACTATTTTGTCAGCCTTTTCGAAATAGGTTTCTACCTTGTCAATGTTCGCTTGTAAGATAATCTTTGACAGCATATTTGATTGTTTGTGTTAAATTGTTGGCAAATGTACTCTTTTTTTTCTATTTACAGAAGTATTCTAAAAGAAGCTTGTGCCGATTTTTCAATGCATTTTATATTTAGCTTCCTGCATTCTTCTTTCAGAAACTCTCTGTAACCCTCACTTACTGTTTCGTCTATTATCACATTCTTTATGTCAAACAGCCCGGACAGTCCGGTTATGTTTCCGCTAAACCCCTTACATATATATACATAGTCCAAAGTGGCAAGTTTTGTTTTTCCCGTAAGGCGAACATCTTTCCATTGTGAAGACTTCATCACTCCCACTCTGACTCCGTTTATCTCATACAGTCCGTTTTCCGATTTAAGTGTTTCAAGTTCTTTATTGATTCTTATATATAAGTCGGAACGTGTAAGGAACAGCGACGCGGTATTCTCTTTACGAATTTTGTATAAATCTGCTGCAACAATCAGACATAATGCCAAGAGCACACTTACAAGCCTCAAAAAAGTTCGTCTTCTGAAAAATACATAGAGCAAACATAAAACTGCAAACCCTAAAACCACCTGTACCTTATTAAAATAAATTGAAGTTATCTGTGCTCCCTGCAAACTGTGTACAAAATGCATGGAACTGTTAAGAGCCAAAGTAAACATTTCCAAAAGCCATACACATACATCTCCCACTACAGGGATAAATGAACATACAAGTGATGCAATAGTAAACGAAAGTATGCATGAAGCCAGAATACCTACAACAAGATTGGCCATCAGAAAATATGTAGGGAAAGTTCCGAAATAATACAGTATGAGAGGTAATGTACCTAACTGAGCTGCCAAAGAAACAGACATTGCACTCCATACATAGCGCACAAACCTATTGCCACTTTTTATCCATCCCGAAATGACTGGAAAAAAAAGTATAATAGAAAGTACAGCAACAAACGACAACTGAAAACTTATATCGAAAAGATACATAGGATTGTAAACCAGCATTATGAATGCAGTGAGCGATAGAGAAAAGAATCCGCAAAACCCATTTTCAACCAAAACAGATGCTACAAGATAAAGCGTACACATTGTTACAGCCCTGACTACAGAAGGGCTGAGTCCTGATATAAACGCAAACACCCATAATGTTGCAGCCACAGCCAGTGACTGAATCACACGCCCACCTTTTATTCTTCTTAAAGGACTTAATAGGAAATACAGGATACACGACAATATTCCTACGTGTAATCCAGACAACGCCAGAACATGACTTGTTCCTGCTGCACTGTATATGGCTTTTAATTCCGGTGTGAGCTCACTCTTGTCGCCTATAGTCAATGCTGAAACCACAGCCAGTTCATCATCGCCCATATTCCAACTTTTGAAGATTTCGGACACAGACTCTCTGCATCTCAATGCCATATGTTTTATGGAATGCGGTTTTTCCTCCTTAATTCCCATCCAGTTGCCTCCAAAAGCCAATGCCGTACCGGAGACACCTTTATTGAAAAGATATCCGGCATAATCGAACCCCATAAATTCAGTATCTGAAATTGGTTTGGAAATGGAAGAATAAAACACAATATTATCACCGCATCGTGGAATGTAAGACGAAGAGTCCGGAATAAAATACAACAGAATATTACGATTGACAGAATACATATTTATGCTATCCGATGCTGCAGGAATACAATACTTTACCTTTACTTCCGAGCACAAGGTTTTTCCTTTCGCTTCAGGAGTAGTCTCCACAACTCCATAATAACACAATTGACTTTCGGGCCACTTATACCCTATAGTGTTTTTCTTCTGAACTATAAGTATTCCACCAAGTAAAAAGAAACAAATGGAAACAATAATGCCGGAGAAATAATTAAGACTGACATTTCTAATTTTTAATATTGCCGATAGCAACAACGGCAAAATAGCAACACAAAGAAGCAGAAGCAAAGGCCGTACAGATACATCCGGCAGAAATCTGTCGAAGAAAAAAATTCCGGCTGCCATAAAAATTGTCAACCGGAATAATGGATAGTTTACCAAATGGGATTTCTTCTCCAATCTGAGTAATTATAGATTTTTCATTTTATGAATCATGTCTATCATATCCGGAGCCTTGAAAATGGCATTTCCAGCCACAAGTACATCGACACCGGCATCAACCAACTGTTTTCCGGTTTCCAGATTAACACCTCCGTCTACTTCTATCAAAGCATTCGAACCGGTTTCTTCGATCATTTGTCTCAACTTACGGACCTTATTCAATGTGTTAGGGATGAATTTCTGTCCGCCGAAACCTGGATTAACACTCATAAGAAGAACCATATCAAGGTCGGCAATTATATCGCTAAGTACAGACACCGGAGTAGCAGGGTTAAGTGTAACACCGGCCTTCATTCCGTTATCCTTTATCATCTGTATTACACGGTGCAAGTGCGGACAGGTTTCGTAATGTACATTCATCATCATCGAACCCAAAGCCTTTACTTCTTTGATAAACTTTTCCGGCTGCACAATCATAAGATGGACATCAAGAGGCTTATTACATAATTTGGCTACATACTCCAGAACTGGAAATCCGAATGAAATATTAGGAACAAACACACCGTCCATAATATCAATATGTAACCAGTCCGCTTCACTGCGGTTTATCTTATCCAAATCATCTTTCAAACAACCGAAATCGGCCGAAAGCAAAGACGGAGAAATCAAAACTTTATTCATTTCCTATTATATATTAGTATAAGAACAAAGATATGAATTCTTTTCCGAAATAAAAAAACAATACATACTGAATATTCAGAGAAAAGGTACATTATGATGCTTAGTGAACGGTCAATAAACGAAAAGTGAACAAGATATAAACGCTTGGACAGCGTTCATTACTTGTTCACTACATGTTCACTTGTTATTCAAAAAGATATATGGATTCACTTGTTGTTCAAATTAAACCTTATTCCCAACTGAAGATTAAAGTTGAACGGTTTATCCTTGCGGATAGTAAGAATATCTGTATTATCATCAAAATAGTATATCATACCAGGTTCCAAATACAAACTCAGCAATTTATTGAAGTTTGCCTGCAAGCCTACAGATGCAAGAACAGAAAACTGCAACTGTTTCACATTCAAATCCTCACTATAATAATTCTTTCTATTATTCTCATCCACGGAAACCCTTTCCAAGGAACCGGAAACACATTTTTCCATCATTCCACCGGCAGAAGCATAGAAAGTAAAGATGCTATTGCTCCACACTGAACGCTGTACTTTCAAAGGAATACCGACGTAATGAAGTTTCTGTTTGTCTTCTATATAAGATGTTGCTCCAGAGCGAAGTTCAGAATAAAGATAAGTATAGTTAAGCCCTGTTTCCAAAGCCCATTTTTCACTAAAGCCCCATTTCACTGATGCTCCGACTGTTACAGGTACATGATGTTTTATATCGGTATATGTTTCCTTATTCATATTATTTAATAACATTTGGCTATAGGAAGCTGTAGCATCAGACATTTCCCCCACCACGATATTATTTACACTAGACAATGACTTGGTAGACATTCCCAATCTTGACATTCCTCCAAAACTGCTTGAAGATGAATAAGGAACATTGCCTGTCATCAATCCCACCTGTATATTGTTCCGTTTCATTTTTCCGCCATCGTCAGCCATAGCCAGATATGATGCATTCCGCCTTACAGTCTCTCTGTCAGCCTTCATCATATTTATTCTTCTTTCTTTGGAAGAAGACTTGTTCTCTTCTGCAGCAGCAATCTCCACTTCGTTATTATCTTCTACAGCCGATTTATTATCGGAAACATGCAATACCGGTTGCTGTTGTTCAGGATTGGTAACCTGCTGTTTATCTTCCTTAACAGTTTTAGCAGGAATATGCGCCAGTACATTCTTGTTTTCAGTCTCTGAAACGATTACGTTATCGGCAGAAATATTCTGAAGTACGTTTTCCTTTTCCATATCATTATCCGGTTTCTCATTATTTGCTACTGGCATAGTCAAGTTGTTCAATGCCGGCTCGGAAGTCCAATAGAAAACAGACAAAGTAGAAACAGCAATAACCACAGCGGCAGCGGCTGCAACTGACGTCCACCTTCTCCACATCGGTATAACCTTAGGTCTGTTTATTTCAGAATCAATCTTCTCCCATAAATCTACAGGGAGAGGCTCCGAATAGTTCTCCATCCGGCTACGAATATCATTTATCCATTTGTCATTCATTTTATTCATAATCTCTTCCTGTATTCATTAATCTTTTTCATTAATAATGTTTTTGCTCTGTAGAACTGCGATGATGAGGTATGTTCTGATATACCAAGCATACTGGCTATCTCTTTATGACTTTTTTCCTCGAACACGAACAAGTTGAAAACCGTCCTGTATCCATCCGGCAACTCCCTTATCATCCTCATCAATTCCTTATTCGGAATACTGTTTACATCACCGTCATCATCCAATTGCGTATCTGGCAACTGTTCCACCAGAGTTTCCTGCTGCATCTGAAGATTCTTCTTTCTCAGATATCCCAAAGCTTCATTTACCATAACCCTGGAAAGCCATGCTTTGAGCGAACCTTCACCAAGAAATTTGAACTGCCCTAGTGACTGATAAATCTTTATCATCCCGTCATGGAAGACATCCTGCGAAATATCCCTGTCTCCAATATACCGAAGACATATGGCCAAAAGCTGACCACCATAAACCTCGTAGAGCCTTTTTCTGGCATCCGGGTCAGCTTGTGCGCATTTTAAAGACAATTCTTCTTCAGTCATATCGGGTTTGTTGTTCTTTTATTAAATGATTATAAAGCAAAAATACTGCATAAACTGATAATATTTTTTTTATTCCTATTATTTAACATGTTTTTATGCAGTAAACTACACGGGAAAACATTTAAAAATCAAGAACAAACAAACACAATCTGTATGAAATCTGGCTTTAATTTTATCTGTATAATTTGTGCTTTCATATTGGGAACAGTTCTGTTTTCGTGCAATAATTCCGATAATTATCCGGAACTATATTCCACAATGGGAACAGTGACCAATCTAGACGACTACTCAATTGATTCCGATGTATATGGAAAGCTTATGCCTAAAAACCCTAATATCATAAATAGTTTCAATGCAGACAGTATAGGTCAAAGGGTATTAATCAACATAAATTTCCCTAACGAAAACGATAAAGACTCAAAAGAAGATTCCGGTAAGGAAGTAACAATTTACGACTTGTACAAGGTACTGACAAAAAATGCAGACGATTTAAGATTAAATAATGAAGAAAGTATAGACAACTTTGGAAATGACGATATTCAAATAACCAATGCCTACATAAGCAACAAGCATTTAAACATAGAATTCAATATTGGAGGAAATAACACAACAATCCCCCACCGTATCAGCCTGCTCCTTACAGAGAACACACAAATAGACGATGAGGGATTGCTGGAAGTTGAGCTACGCCATAATAAAAACTCTGATTATGGTAATAAACTCTATTGGGGTGTTGTTTCTTTCACTCTTTCTAGTATTCCTGAATATGCCGATACAAACTTCAAAGGTTTTAGAATTATATATCAGTCCGATGAATACAGCAAATCAGAAACTATTGTCAGACTACAAAATTCAAATCAGAGAAGTGTTGTCAGAAGCATGGAATCCTCGCAGGAAATCGGCAACAGGCATCCTCTTTTTGCCGGCAAGCTGCAATGACAATACATTGACATATCCATCTGTTGAAGCTACATGCAGATAAGTTTTATTATCTGTTACAATACTTCCCGGCTTGTAGTCGTGATTGCAGAAAATCTTTTCTGTTTCGAATATCTTCAGCATAACAGGAACAGAATCACCCTGGTGAAGCTCCGTCCAAGCAGCCGGATATGGAGACAGTCCTCGCACAAAGTCATATACTTTTTTTACTCCCGCATTCCAGTCAATACGACATGTCTCCTTGAAAATTTTCGGTGCAGGACGTAACTCCTCTATTTTTGCAAGATTTTCCTGAGGAGTTGTTTTTACATTTCCCTCGAGAATGGAATCAACAGTCTTAAGTACCAAATCCCCACCAAGCATCATAAGCTTGTCATAAACCACCTCTACGTTGTCTGTATCCGCGATTGGCACCCTTACCTGATCAATAATCTCACCTGTATCTATCTCATGCTTCAGGAAGAATGTTGTTATACCGGTTTCTGTATCACCGTTTATAACAGCCCAGTTTATAGGAGCAGCACCTCTGTACTGTGGTAACAACGATGCATGCAGGTTGAACGTTCCCATTGGTGGCATGTTCCATACTACTTCGGGCAACATTCTGAAAGCAACTACAATCTGCAAATCGGCTTTCAACGAACGGAGTTCTTCCACAAAAGCCTCATCTTTAAGTTTCTCAGGCTGCAAGACCTTCAATCCCTGCGACACTGCATACTGCTTTACAGGACTTGGCTGCAGAACACTGCCATGACGTCCCATAGGTTTGTCCGGCATTGTTATCACAGCCACTACATTATACCCACCTTCAACCAGTCTGCGTAAACTTTCTACTGCAAACTCCGGGGTACCCATATATACTATACGCAAATCTTTCTTTTCCATAATCTAAATTTATTCTGCCGAGAAGTCAACAAGTACCTGACGGTAAGTGTTAAGCATCTTCGACTTTGAAACAAATCCTTTATATTTATTCTCCTCGTCCACTACAGGAAGATTCCAAGCCTTTGTAGAATCAAATTTCTCCATCACCTCTTCCATTGAATCGGTAGTGACTAGTTTGGCTTTCGGAACTTTCATAAAGTTCTCCACTGTATACCGGTGGTACAATTCCTGACGGAACATTATATTTCTTATATCATCCAGATTTACTATTCCTATAAGTTCATCATTCGCATCTATCACCGGAAAGATATTTCTGCTTGATTTGGAAATGACTTTTACCATCTGCGCCAAATCCATTTCTGGTTTCACTGTGAGAAAATCACTCTCCATTATACTCTCAATGTTCATCATGGTAAGTACAGCCTTATCCTTATGGTGTGTGATAAGTTCGCCTTTCTTTGCCAGACGCATAGAATATATACTATGAGGCTCGAATACCTTGATTGTAAGATATGCAAACACAGAAACAATCATAAGAGGAAGAAACAATCCATATCCTCCGGTAAGTTCTGCTATAAGAAATACACCTGTCAACGGTGCATGCATTACCCCAGACATAAGTCCTGCCATACCCATAAGAGCAAAATTCTTTTCCGGAATATAAGTATTACCTATATTGAACTCATTACACAGGTGAGAGAAGACAAACCCGGCAATACATCCAAGGAAAAGACTTGGCGCAAATATACCGCCACATCCACCTCCACCGTTTGTAGCACTCGATGCAAACACCTTAAACAGGATGATAAGCAACAGATATACTACCAAAAGACTACTGTGTCCATAAAAAAACGAATTGTTCATCACTGTGTCCCATTCGGTACTTGATGTTCCGTTAAGCAGGAGTGAAATAGTATCGTAACCTTCACCATAAAGAGGCGGGAAAAGGAATATCAGCACACTAAGCATTACACCGCCAAGTACAAACTTGGAATACGGACTAGAAAAACGTCTGAAAATATTCTCTATCCAGTTCATGGAACGTGTGAAATACCATGCTATCAAACCACAGAACACTCCTAATGCTATAGCATATGGAATACGTTCGAGGGCAAACGGATAGTCCAGTGTAAACTGAAACATAGCCTCTGTTCCGGTAAGAAGATAGGACATACTGGCTGCTGTCACACTAGAAATCAGCAATGGCAAAAGCGAAGCCATAGTAAGGTCGAACATCAGCACTTCAAGAGTAAAAACCAATCCGGCTATAGGAGCCTTGAAGATTCCGGAAACCGCACCGGCAGCACCACATCCCAACAACAGCATAAGAGTTTTATGATCCATACGGAATATACTTCCCAGATTAGACCCTATGGCTGAACCCGTAAGAACAATAGGCGCCTCGGCTCCTACAGATCCACCACAACCGATGGTTATAGCTGATGCACAAACTGACGACCATACATTATGCCCCTTTATTCTACTCTGACGACGCGAAATGGCATAAAGAATCTTAGTCACACCATGACTTATATCATCGCGTACAATATATCTGATAAATAGCCCGGTAATAAATATTCCGGCCACCGGATACACCAGATACAGCCAGTTGGCCCCAGTAGTATCGAAGTTTTCGGTAAGAAATTCCTTTATGTACTCTACAAGGAACTTAAGGACAAAAGCAGCCAGAGCAGTAAAGATACCTACCAGGAAACTAAGTATGAGTATGAACTGCTTATCAGTGATATGCTTTTCTCTCCACTTAAGGAAACTCTGCAAAAAAGAAAATTTCTCTTTAGTCTTCATTCTCCAGCAAATTTAAATCAACTATTCCCTGATAACTTTTACTACACCACCCTTGCCAAGTTTGATTATACTTGATGGTTTCGCAGGACCTTTTTCGTCTCTTCTGTAGTCCACTATATAATCCACAGCATTCTTTATTTCCTCGCTGATTTCGCTAAACACTGCAGGTGCAGGTTCGCCACTTATATTTGCCGAAGTAGATACTATGGCTTTCTTGAATCTGAAGCACAACTGCTTTGAGAACTCTTCTGACGTAACTCGTATACCTACACTACCGTCTTCCGCAATAAGATTAGGTGCCAGATTTCTAGCACCGTCATAGATTATCGTAAGCGGTTTTGTAGTCATTTCTATCAAGTCCCATGCCACGTTAGGCACGTCGCTTACGTATGATTCCACTTTTACAGGGCTATCCACCAGCACCAGCATAGCCTTGCTGTCCGCCCTACGTTTAATCTCGAAAACTTTCTTTACCGCTTCTTCGTTCGTTGCGTCGCAACCTATACCCCACACTGTATCTGTAGGATATAGTATTACTCCACCTTTATACATGACATCGCATGCCTTTTTAATTTCATCGTTCATCATAACCCTATATTATTTATGAGTCTGCACAATCTGTGTCGGTGCCATTTCAGCATTACGTTTTTCTGTCTGCTCCACCACATTTCTGGCAAGTTCAATAAATGCCTGTCCTGTTATAGAGTCTTCGTTAAGAGCTACCGGAGTACCATTGTCTCCACCTTCGCAAATACTCTGAACGATAGGTATCTGTCCCAACAAAGGAACATTCAATTCTTCGGCCAGACGTTTTGTACCTTCCTTGCCGAACAGATAGTATTTGTTTTCTGGAAGCTCAGCCGGAGTAAACCAGGCCATATTTTCCACCAAGCCAAGTATAGGCACATTCACCTTGTCATTCTGATACATATTGATACCCTTACGTGCATCGGCCAATGCCACTTCCTGAGGTGTACTTACTATAACCGCACCTGTTATTGCAAGGTTCTGCAATAGAGTAAGGTGAATATCGCTGGTTCCCGGAGGAGTGTCAAGAACGAAATAATCAAGTTCACCCCATTTGGCGTCACCCACAAGCTGCTTCAAAGCATTGCTTGCCATAGCTCCACGCCAGAGAGTAGCCTGTTCAGGACTAACGAAGAAACCTATTGACAAAAGTTCAATTCCATATTTTTCTACCGGTACTATCAAATCTCGTCCACCTACCTCTTCGGCATAAGGACGTGCATCTTCCACCTGAAACATTTTTGGAACTGATGGACCGAAAATATCCGCATCAAGCAAGCCAACCTTGTAACCCAACTTAGAAAGAGCCACTGCAAGATTTGCCGCCACAGTCGATTTACCCACACCACCTTTACCGGATGATACAGCTATCACATTCTTGACCTGTGGAAGAAGTTTTCCCGGTTCCGGGCGTGCTGCCTGCTTGCTTTCAGTTGTAATGGTCACTTCTACTTCTTTCGAAACATATGTATGTATAGCTGTCTCAGCCGACTTGACAACTGATTTCATAAACGGATCAGTAGGCTTTTCAAAAATAATGGAAAAGCTCACTTTCATTCCGTCTATACGAAGATTATCAGCCACCATTTCGGCCTCAACTATATTTTTTCCGTTTCCGGGATAACGCACTGTTGAAAGCGCGTCAAGAATTAATTTTGGATATAGTGTCATATATTTTTTTATTTAAACATCGTTTAAACAGTATTTAAAAGCCGTTTAAACGCCTTTAGAAAAAAAGTTTATAGGTTTTTTATTTACTGGTCTTAAGTCCGCTTCTTTTGCTACGATTATAGCTTCTGTAGTCATCAAGTTCTATTTCCACGTCCGGTTCTTTCAGTTCACCTTCCTGAGGCAGTCTAAACTTGATGTATTTAATATTAAGTCCGCGGTCCAGCCATTGCTGTTCGTAGTACGTACGTATACTTAGGATATCATCATCCATTCCGGAATGATAAAGGTCGTCAGTGATAAACTCTACTGGCAATTTATTGGCCTCTATCATATATTTGGTATATGTAAACATGAAGTTACTGTCAGTCTTCAGATGCACTACTCCACCTGGAACAAGAAATTTCCTGTATCTTTCCATAAAATAAGTCGATGTAAGACGCTTCGTAGCCTTCTTCATCTGAGGGTCAGAGAATGTAAGCCATATTTCGCTAACCTCTCCCGGTGCGAAGAAACGGTCTATAATCTCAATATTTGTACGGAGGAAAGCAGCGTTTTTCAATCCTTCGTTAAGAGCCTCTGTAGCTCCTGTCCACATACGTGCTCCCTTTATATCAACCCCTATAAAATTCTTGTCAGAATATCTTCTCGCCAGTCCGACTGTGTATTCACCTCTTCCGCAACCCAGTTCCAAAACGATAGGATTATCATTCTTGAAGAAATCACGGTTCCAGTTTCCCTTCATCTCAAAGTTCACATCGTCAACCACCGAATACGGATATTCAAACACATGCGGATATTCCGCCATATCTGCAAATTTAGCCAGTTTACCTTTTCCCATGTCAAAGTATTTATTACCGATACAAAGGTACATCTTTTTAATGTAAAATAAAAAAGAGATAATACTATTCAAAAATAAAAATGCACTCCATATAGTTATATAAAACTATTGGAGCGCATTATTTCTCAAATAAGATTTTCTAAAATTTCATTCCATATTTTTAAATACTTGCTTCTGACACTAATTTGTCTATTTTTGCACAAGCGTTTTCCAAATCAGATAATTTTCCTTTATATGTTATACGAACCAATCCGCTTGCATTAGTCAATAAGAAATAAAACTTTTTAAAAATAAAGAAACTTGTTGCCATAGAGTAACCAACTGACTGAATTGATTTTTTATTTAATGTTACAACTTCCGTATCACCAGGTAAAAGCCCCCACAAAACTGTTTTCTTTGTAACTTGAACAATTCTTAAATTAGTGATTATAATATAAGTACGTAACTTAACCCCAAAGATTAAAAGAATTATACGAATAATTCCATTTATTAATCTCACAAAAGGATTTGGCGAATCATTATAAGCATCACCCTCAATTTGTTCTAGTAAATTTTCACCCTCTAATTCTTTAAACTCTTTTAATGTTTTCATAACTAAATAATTTTCAAGTTAAACAATCAATATACAAA
>NZ_JADYTJ010000052.1 GCF_021531075.1 Bacteroides caecigallinarum
AATGGGAGAAATGGGACGTTCGGAATTGCAGAATATGTTATTAATTAAGAATAGAGATTATTTTAGAACGGATTATTTAATTCCGGCAATTAATAACGGCTATATAGAACTAACAATACCAGATAAACCCAATAGTAAAAATCAAAAATATCGACTTACGGCAAGAGGTTTGGCATTGAAGAAAACTTTGAAAAATAGCAAATAACGTTTTAGATAATAAAAATGAACGAAAAAAATAAAATAATCCCGTATCTGTAGATTCCAAAACGAAGTGCAATGTTTTGGCCTTTAAAAATATTATATTCAAAGAGGAAAGTATTAACTTTGTATCGTGGTTGAAAGAGGAGGCGAGTTCTACTAGGAAGCAACTCTACCAAGCAGAATATAAGTTTAATGACAAGCCAATTCTTGATGTGATTGGCGATTGAAAACACATATAACATACGAACCGGAAAGAATTGAACTATTACGGTAGAGTATACAATATAAACTAAAAAACAATGGCAAAAGACAAAACAGTATTCGTATGCACAAACTGCGGACAGGAGTCACCAAAATGGATTGGAAAGTGTCCTTCGTGTGGACAGTGGAACACTTTCTCGGAAGAGGTGGTGAGAAAAGAAGCACCTGTGGCAAAACATGCTGCCCACGGAATTGAATCCATACGTTCAAAACCACAATATCTGAGGGAGATTGTTTCATCGGACGAACAGAGAATTGACCTTATGGACGATGAACTGAACAGAGTGCTAGGTGGCGGACTTGTGCAAGGCTCACTCACACTGCTTGGCGGCGAACCGGGTATAGGCAAGTCAACTCTGGTTCTGCAAACAGTTCTGCATCTTACCAACAAAAGGATACTGTATATTTCCGGCGAGGAAAGTGCGCGACAACTCAAGCTGCGTGCGGACAGAATAAAGCATAACGGAGAGAGCGAACTGCTCATAGCATGCGAGACCTCACTGGAACAGATTTTTGCCAATATAAAGAGTACTTCTCCGGACTTGGTTATTATAGACTCCATACAGACTATTTCTACAGAAAATCTAGACTCATCGCCCGGAAGCATAGTACAGGTGAGAGAATGCTCTGCAGCAATACTGAGATTTGCCAAGGAAACCGGAACTCCGGTCATACTGATTGGTCATATCAACAAGGAAGGAAGCATTGCCGGGCCTAAGGTATTGGAACATATCGTTGATACTGTACTTCAGTTCGAAGGCGACCAGCACTATATGTACCGAATACTGCGAAGCATAAAAAACCGTTTCGGAAGTACCGCCGAACTGGGTATATACGAGATGCGTCAGGACGGTCTGCGTCAGGTAAGCAATCCTTCTGAACTGCTGCTCACCCAGGATCATGAAGGAATGAGCGGAATTTCCATAGCCTGTGCAACTGAAGGTATCCGTCCATTCCTTATCGAGGTACAGGCTCTTGTAAGTACTGCTGCCTACGGAACACCTCAACGCTCGGCAACAGGGTTCGACATCCGAAGAATGAACATGCTGCTTGCCGTACTGGAGAAACGTGTAGGTTTCAAACTAGCTCAGAAGGATGTGTTCCTGAACATTGCCGGCGGACTGAAAGTTAACGACCCGGCTATCGACCTGGCTGTGATAAGCGCCATTCTGTCCAGCAATATGGACACCGAAATAGAATCCGGAGTTTGCATGGCCGGCGAAGTGGGATTGAGCGGAGAAATACGCCCTGTGAACAGAATTGAACAGAGGATAAGCGAGGCCGAAAAACTTGGTTTCACACGTATGCTGGTGCCAAAACATAATCTGCAAGGATTGGACAAAAAGAAAATAAAGATTGAACTTGTTCCTGTAAGAAAAGTGGAAGAAGCATTCAGGGAACTTTTCGGATGAATATTATAGAAAACAAATATCAACTCAGAAAAACAAGTTTTCCATTTGTACCAACGCACACATTTTTATATCTTTGTTGTAATCAGGTAGGTTTTATTTGACTATCAACAGATTGGATAAAACTCGCACGAGAACGGGCAATGGATAAGAAAAAGCCGGACTGTTCCGAACCGCCATATTTCTCATGCTTTCAAATAACTCTTTATCTCACTTGCAAAGATAACATTTCTTTCTGAAAAGGCCATATAAACGGCTGCAATCTTACGGAATAAAAACATATCGGGAAAAACGAGCATACCGTAGCCGAGTCCCCATAACCACAGGTGCTCTATTGACAAAATAAAAGTGCTCAATCAGCAAAAAAGTGCTCATACAACAATTTGAAAAGTGCTCAATCGGCAAATAGTATAAAACGCTAAAATTTTGCAGAAAAAGTATTTATAATATTTGTGCCGGTAAATGCTATTTATTACTTTTGGAGAGTACAAAGATAACAAATTCAAGTTTATATGAGCAGAAAAATCTCTTTTCTTACTCTGTTCCTGTGGCTGACGGCAGTAACTTTTCCTGTCTTTGCGCAGCAGAAAGCAGACACGACCTACACCTTCCGCTTCGTGCCGCAGAAGGACATGTTCTATGTTCCCTGGAACGGCAATGACATGGAACTTGCCCGTCTGCTGGAGTGCATTGAAAGCAACAAGACGGACATTCTTGACGGCAAGCTGCCGCTTTATGTCGACGGCTACTGCAATTCCTTGAATGGCGAAAAAGAAAACCTCGCGATAGCCAAAATTCGCTCGAACCGTGTGAAATCAGAATTGATTACACGTGCGGGAATCAAGGAAGAAAGTTTCATCACCCGCAACCATCCGGCAGAGGGCGATTTCGTGACCGTGCGCCTGACGGTGCCGGCTGAAGAAACAACCGTATCAGATGTGGAAGCAGAGGCACGGCGCAAAGCGGAAGCCGAGCGTCTGGCTACGGAAAAACGTGCCGAACAGCAACGGCTGGCCGAGGAGCAGCGCAAAGCGGAAGAAGCCCGACTTGCCGCTGAAAAGGCAGAAGCCGAAAGGGCGGCCCAGCAACAGACGGCAACACAGCAAAATGCCATCGTTGCCGATACTCCTTCGGAAACAGAAACCCCAACCGATTATCATTTGTCCCTGCGTGCCAACCTGCTGCGTTGGGTGACGCTGACCCCCGATTTAGGGCTGGAGTGGCGCATCAATCCCCCGTGGGGCATTGCCGTAAACGGTTCGTGGACTTCATGGAGCTGGAACGACAAGGACCGCCGCTACGCCCTTTGGGAAGTGGCTCCGGAAGTACGTTACTATATGGGTGAGAAGAAAGCCTGGTATGTGGGCGCGATGTTCAAGGCAGGGCAGTTCAACTACAAGCTCTCCGAAACAGGCAAGCAGGGCGACCTGATGGGTGGCGGCATCACCGGCGGCTATCAGCTGCGGCTGAACAAGGCATTAAACATTGATTTCAACCTCGGTCTGGGCTACCTGAATGCCGATTTTGAAAAATATGAGGTCATTGACGGTGTGCGTGTACGCCGCGGCAACGAGACAAAGGACTGGTGGGGCCCCATCAACGCCGGTGTGACATTGGTGTGGAAACTTTTCTAACAGAGGGAGGAAGACGATATGAAAGCAAGACAATATATAAATATGATGGGAATGGCAGCCGCCGTGCTGCTCTCTTCCTGCGTGAAGGACACGCTCTATGACACGCCGCACCCCGACAAGGGAGCTGTCACCATCAGCCTGACGGGACTGTCGGCAGACGATAACTATGTACTCGACATGGACGGGAAGGTGGCCGAC
Source organism: Bacteroides caecigallinarum (assembly GCF_021531075.1). Classification (GTDB taxonomy): domain Bacteria; phylum Bacteroidota; class Bacteroidia; order Bacteroidales; family Bacteroidaceae; genus Phocaeicola; species Phocaeicola caecigallinarum_B. The sequence continues at coordinate 3,704 of NZ_JADYTJ010000052.1, forward strand.
ATTACAGGTTCGCCATTCACCAATCCCGACCTGCTCAATCCGGGAACACACAGTATGGTAATCTATAACCGTGCGGAAGGTTTCACTTTCGACGGACGGACAGCACGGGTCAATGCCCACACGGACGGTGCATCCGTTATCCCCCTGCCGGGCTATCTGAAGACCGTCAGTCAGGAGATAACCGTAACAGCTGACGACACGCTGCGTGTCAATGCCGTTCCGGTGCAGCGTGTACGTGACCTGCAACTGGAACTGGAAGTGACGCAGGGACGCCCCGAACTGATACAGAGCGTGACCGCCACCCTCAGCGGCATAGCCGGAATTTTTGATATGGAGAAGGGACAGACCATCGGCGAACCGGCCTCCACGGTCTTCTCCTTCACCCGTGACGGCAGCAAGCTCACGGCCGACGCCCGCCTGCTGGGTACGATGGGAACCGTGCAGACGCTGGTGCTGGACATCGTCTTTACCGATGGCGGACGCACACAGCGCACGGAGGTCGACCTGACGGAAGCCCTTGCGGACTTTAACGGCGATATGACCACCGCCTACCGTGTGACCGGAACACTGGAAACCCCCGTCGGCATGGAAGAAGGCAAGGGCGAAATTACCGGATGGGAAACGGTAGAAGGTGGTGATGCCAGTGCGGAAATGTAACGGGAACTATGCAATTTAACAATTAAAGACTATAAATATAATGAAGACAAGATTTTTTGCTTTCGCAGCGTTGGCATTGACACTGGCCGCCTGTAACAACGACAACGAGAACCTGAATGACGGCCCGGTAGCCGCCAAGTTCACCGCCGACATCTATGAATCTGTATCCACCCGCGTCAATCAGGACGGTACAGACTGGACTGACGGCGACTGCATCGGCATCACCGGCGCCGGCTTCATCAACATACCCTACGTGAGAGAGAGCGGCCAGTTCGTGCCCGAGGATAAGACCATCTATTTCAATGATACCGAAACGAAGACCTTTAATGCCTACTATCCGTATCAGTCTGACGGCGGAACGGTGACCGTCAACACCGCAGCCGACAAGCAGGGCCCCGGCATCGACTTCCTCTTTGCCTCGGGAGCGAAGGGAAGCACCCGCAGCCCGGAGGTGAGCTTCACCGACAAAACCGACAAAGGCGGTGAAGACAACTCCTTCCACCACCGCATGAGTCTCATCAAATTCACCTTCAAGCCAGGCGACGGCCTCATTTTCAACGGAATGGAACCTGCTGACTACACGTTGGACGGACTGAAGCACGAAGGCACTTTCGACACGGCTACCGGAACGACTGCCGTAACCGCAGCCGTCGAATCGCCGATTACCATGCAGCTGGGCGGTGCCACCACTTCGCAAGTCATCATTCTCCCGCAGGGAGTGACCACCTCTCTTGACCTTAAAGTGTCTTTCAACGGACTGGACTATACAACCACACTGCCGAATCCATCCAAGCCCGAAGCGAATCAGTTCTCCGCAGGCTATGCCTATACCTACAACATAACGCTCAACAACAAGGGCATCACGGTGGAAGAACCGGAGATTACCCCGTGGGAACCCGGAAATTCGAACGATGTAAGCATCACGCTGTAAGCCCCACATACCGCTGCCCCGGCGTATGCGTCAAGCCGGAGCTGCCCATAGACAGTATGGTGCGACGGCCGCCTTCGCAGGCGGCGGCAGCACAAAATGAAAACAAATAAAAAGACAACCCGATATGAAGAAAAGACATTCCATCCATCTGCTTCTTGCCGCAGCCGCACTGCTCCTTGCCACGGCTGCCTGCACGAAGGACGAACTGGCGGACGGTGACCGTCTGCCCGAAGGACAATACCCGCTGGAGATAGCCCGCATCACCCTCGGCGTGGAGGGCGGCGAGGCACAGCCCTGGGGCGCACCGGCGACGCGCGTCAGCGAGAAAGAGGACGGCAACAGCAGCAAGTTTGACGCGGACGACAAGTTCGCCGTACAGATAGACGACAAGGGAGAGGTCGGCACCTACACCGTGCAGAACGATGGCTCCGTCGAAGCCGAAACACCCCTGTATTGGAGCGACAGGGACGAGGCCCACACCGTCACCGCCTGGTACCCCGCCACGGGCGGCACCCTCGACCTCAGCAACCAAAGCCAAAGTCTTGCCTACCTGCTGGGCGGCTCGGGCACGGGAGACTACCAGACACCCGTCACGCTGACCTTTGCCCACCGTCTGGCCAAGGTGCGCGTCACGCCTTCGGACGATGCACTCGACCAGGTGCAGAGCCTCCAGCTCTATACCTATACACAGTGTACTTATGAAAAAGGCAAGGCCGGACAAGGCTCGCAAGAGGGCTGGATAGAGATGAAGAAGTGCGAATATACCGAAAACGGCGCAACCATCACTTGCTGGGAGGCGAACGTGGTGCCCGGCTACACAATAACCAAGCTGCAGGCAAACGGCACCGAGGAACGCAACCTCTCTGCCGCCATCACCCCCGAAGCGGGCAAGTTCTACAACATCACGCTGGATAAGGACAAGGGATATACCGACGACGGACATGGCAACTACACCGTGACCTCCGCCGAGGGTCTGAAGAACATCGCCGAACTGGTGAACGAAGAATGGAAGTTAGACATCAATATCACCCTGACCAACAACATCGACCTGACAGGCATCGACTGGACACCGATAGGCAAAGATGATAACAAAGCATACACCGGCACCTTCGACGGCAATGGCAAGACCATCACGGGGCTGACCGTTACGAGAAGTAACCGATATACGGGTCTGTTCGGCTTCATCAAAGGCACGGTGAAGAACGTAGTGCTGACAGAAGTAAACATAACAAGTGGCACGTTCGTCGGCGGCGTGGCGGGATGGAGCTTTGGCGGCAACATTGAAAACTGCTCGGTGTCGGGCAGCGTCAGCGGTAGTAGCGGTAGCGACGTAGGCGGTGTGGTGGGCTATCAACAGGTCGGTTCCATCACCGGATGCAGTTCCTCGGCCACAGTGAAAGGAACGGAGCGTGCCGGCGGCGTGGTAGGTGTAACGAATGGTGGTACTACTCCCCTGACCGCCTGCTATGCCACAGGCAACGTGACCGTTGAAAATGACGGTACAAGCAACGCCTGGGCCGGCGGTATAGTGGGAATGAACGGAACTGGCACTCTCATTGCCTGTTATGCCGCGGGCAACGTCAGCGGTAACATTGTAGGCGGCGCAGTGGGAGTAAACTATGCCACCGTGACCGCCTGCTACTGGAGCGGCCTCCCCGACAATGACAACGGCGGAGCCACGAAGGTAGACGGCACAACCGTTACCTGGCAGAACGCCGTTGATGCCATGAACAATGCCTTGAACGGCTCAGGCTGGCAGTACGAACTTACCGGAGCATTGCCTACATTGAAGAAACAGTGAACCGTTAGGCGGGAAAAAGTTCCGCCCGACAGAGATATAGAACAGTAAATTACAGGGCATTATGATACGCAAGATACTGACAACTTACGTTGCACGGCTGGATGAATATCTGGCCCGCTCACACCGGCAGCCCGAAGGGGTGGCCGAGGTCGGGCTGATAGGCTCTGCCGGCGAGCAATGCCCCAACAAGCTGGTGGCCTCTCTCGTTAATCTGGAACGGGAAGCCAGCGGCGATGGCGGCTATATGCAGCGTGCCGCAACCGGCTATGCCGGCAGACGTCAGCCGCTGCTGCTGAACATGCACATCATGATGGCGGCAGTATATGAAGACAAACGGTATGCCGAAGCTTTGTCAGTATTGTCCGATGCACTCACTTTCATTCAATCGCTGCCTCGGTTCGAGGTCGGCAATGAAAGTTATACTTTGGAACTGGTCCCCATGTCCACTACGGATCTGCACAACATCTGGACGACCATGGGAGGACAGTATTACCCTTCGTTCATCTGCAAGGTTCGCGGACTGACAGTGGATTCCGCCGAAATCATGTCCGGCAGCAGCATGGCAGGAACTACGGATGTAAAAACATAAATGTAATCAAAAGTTAGATATATGGGCACTTATCGACCGTTATACAGCCTTCGTGTGGAGCACGACTACTATGACAATCTTGCCTGTCGTGCCCTCGCTTTCCGGCTCAAAGCCGGTGGGGTCGATTTGTGCCGGCGAAGAGGACTGCTGTTCAGACAGACAGCGGTCAACGAGTGGACACTGTTGTATGACTGCGACAGTGCGGGGGTGGACACCTCTTCCGACAAGGTCGAAGCGGAATTCTGCATTACGGATCCGGCTTTCGTCCTGTTCACGGATTGGGCGGCACTGCGCCCCGAAAATGCCTATACCCTGGAGTTGCCTGCATCACGCGATACGGTCGAGGCGACAGAAGCCATCCGCGAATCCGCCGACAGAAGGCGTATCGGCAGCGGCTTCTGTTCGGTAAGCATCCTGATGACGGAGAAAATCCTTGCAGCCGCACAGAAAGAAAAACACAAGACCTGCACGCTTCGTTTCCATGCCCCGCAATGCAAATGGGAATACCTGCTGGTGCCCCGCGATGGAGGCAGCCCTGATCCCAGGCAATACCGGATGGAAGAACAGGGCGGCACGATGGCGTTCACGCCGTTCAAGACATTCAAAGCATACGGGCTGGAAGTGCTTCGCACCGTTTCACAGGAGGCTGTCCCCATGAAGGAACACTATGCCTGCAAACTCAAGGTGTTCTCGTCTGCAACAGGAAGCGGACGCAGGCAGGTATTGCTCAAGTACGTCCCGCCACCGGAACCGGGCAAGTTTCTGGATGCGGAACCGGGCCTGCTCAGGCAGGTCTGCTATCTCTAATAAACTGAATATACCAGATAACTGATTGTCTAACTATTTAAAACAAAAGCGTATGGCACAAATGAAGACACCAGGCGTTTACATCGTAGAGAAGAGCGCCTTTCCAAACTCGGTAGTCGAAGCCGCTACCGCTATCCCTGCTTTCATCGGCATCACGGAGAAAGCCCTCAATGTCTTTTCCGTACGATTAATCCCAACACGTTTCTCGAAATTTCTAATGAAAAGTCTGAAATAGCTTAATAGGGTTTCCTGTTCCGAAGCCATACCCAAAAGTTGATGCTTTACATCCTCTGCTGTTACATCCTCACGGATTGCAGATTGTTCCGCATAGATGCCGAGCGCGGCAGCACGTATTTCATCCAGTCTGTTGTTTATGTCTCTTGCCGCAACACTTTTCCCACATGCCCGTCCGGATGACCACAATGACTGTGGCCACGAAGCTTGACACTGAATGCTGTTTCAGAGTGCTTGCCGACAATAAGCCGTGCCATTACGGGACAGTTTCCCCTGGCATCCGCCTCGCTCTTTTTAAGGTAGAACGAAACCTTTACATCTGTCTGATTCATAATCTGTTCCATTGTTTGCAAAATTAACGGAGACAGAGTTAATCATCGGCATGTCAAATATCGTCAGACATCGACAAAGCTATCACCATTGACTTACGGAACCTATATTTTTCATATCTCAAAAAAAATAAGTACCTTCGCTAAGCCAAAATGATGGAACTGCGTTCTTTACGGTCGGAGCAGAAAGGATTTCCAAACAACTCCATACAACTGGAATGGGCAACGGATAGGTAGCAATTTTTCTGCTTAACTATTCAAAAAACGGCTTCAAGGCACACATTTACGAATGCGGAATAATGCTGCGTATCTCCCTGAAAGCCCAATAGTTTACATTATTCTTCCTAAATCCATCCAAAATCGGGCGAGTTTAATTATCTTTGCAGATATTGATAAAAAACTACACTTATGAAATATCCAATCGGAATACAAAGTTTTGACCGTATCATTGAAGACGGATTTGTCTATATAGACAAGACTGAGTTAATCTATAACCTCACCCATGAGAGTAGTATTTATTTCCTTAGCCGTCCACGCCGTTTTGGAAAAAGTTTACTGGTTTCTACACTGAAAAACTACTACCTGGGGCGTAAAGAGTTATTCCGCGGATTAGCCATAGAGAATCTGGAGAAAGAATGGAATGTATATCCTGTTTTCCATGTAGATTTCAATGGTTCTAACTTTACAGAAGAAGGTGTTTTGGAAAAACGCCTGAATGGATATGTATCCGATTGGGAAGAAATGTATGGTTTATCATCAGACAGTGACTCACTTGATTTGGGAGGACGTTTCATCAAGGTACTTGAAGCCGCACACAAAAAAACAGGACATCGTGCAGTAGTACTGATCGATGAATACGACAAGCCTATTCTGGATGTGCTCGATATAAATTCAACTCTGGAAGACCGTCATCGTAACGTACTGAAAGGTTTCTATTCTGTATTTAAAGGAGCAGACGAACATCTGCAGTTTGTTTTGCTTACGGGTGTGACCAAATTCTCGCAAGTAAGTGTATTCAGTGGTTTCAACCAACCTAAGGATATCAGTATGGATACACGCTACGAAGCTTTATGCGGTATCACCCAGGAAGAAATTGAACATTATTTTCCCAAGCCTATTGCCGACATGGCTATAGAATACAAATGCAGTCCTGAGGAAATGAAATCACGTCTGAAACAGCAATACGACGGTTATCACTTCAGTGACCGTATGACTGATATTTATAATCCTTTCAGCCTGCTTAACGCTTTTGACAGCAAACGAGTGTATGACTACTGGTTCCATTCAGGTACACCTACATATCTTATACGCCTACTAACTCATTTCAACGAAAATTTGAATGAACTGACAGGCAAATATTATCGTCCTGAAGAATTCGTGGACTATAAAGCCGATATAGAAAAGCCACTTCCTATGATATATCAAAGTGGCTATCTCACGATAAAGGACTACAATATGAGGATGAACAAGTTTTTGCTTGATTTTCCAAATAATGAGGTAAAAAACGGATTTCTTACAATGTTGGCAACTTCCTATCTGAAGCCAAAACAACGTGTAGAAGGTTGGATAGATGAATTGGTTGAAAAACTTGAAGCCGGTGAAGTGGAAAAACTGCAAGCTATGTTCACGGCTTTTCTGGCCAGTATTCCATATACAATGCGCCGAAAGGAAGACGAAAATGAGCGGGAACGTTATTTCCAATACACCTTTTATCTGATTATGAGGATGGTGAGCGTATATACTGTTTATGTGGAAAAAGTGCAAAGCCAGGGACGTGTGGACTGTATTGTAGAAACTCCGCAATACATTTACATTTTCGAATTTAAACTGGATGGTAATGCTGCAGAAGCTCTTCAACAGATCGAAGAAAAAGGATATGCACGTGAATACGAAACTGACAACCGCCGACTCTATAAAATAGGTGTAGGATTCTCATCAGAGACAGGAACAGTAAGTGATTGGAAATACGTATAACATAAAAACATTCCAAACTCATAAACTAACAACTAAAGACTAACAACTCCACCAAGATGGTAAACGAATATCAACTCAGAATATTGCCTGAACAGGCTGCAAGCGAACAGTCGCTGAAGACATATATCAGCCGCGAAAAGGGGCTTGACATCAGAACTATCAATGCTGTAAGAGTTCTGAAAAAGAGTATTGACGCACGTCAGCGTACCATATATGTAAACGTAAAGGTACAAGTGTTCATCAACGAAGTGCCGGACACACAGGAATATACTCCTACCGAATACAAAAACGTTAGCGGAAAGCCTCAGGTGATTGTTGTGGGTGCCGGTCCCGGAGGACTGTTTGCCGCACTACGACTTATAGAGCTTGGTCTGCGTCCGGTAGTAATTGAACGCGGAAAGAACGTACGCGAAAGAAAAGAAGACCTGGCAAAAATCAGCCGCGAGCATAAGGTTGATCCCGAATCAAACTACAGTTTCGGTGAAGGTGGCGCAGGTGCATATTCCGACGGCAAGCTTTACACCAGAAGCAAGAAGCGAGGCAATGTGGATAAGATTCTGAATGTGTTCTGCCAGCACGGAGCCAGCACCTCAATCCTTATAGACGCACATCCTCACATCGGAACAGACAAACTGCCTAGAGTGATTGAAAACATGAGAAATACCATTCTGGAATGTGGTGGAGAAGTTCACTTCAAGACCAGAATGGATGCCATTATTATAGAGAAAAATAAGGTTATTGGCATTGAGACCAACGATGGAAGAACCTTCAGAGGTCCGGTGATACTTGCCACCGGTCATTCGGCTCGCGATGTATACCGCTGGCTTTATGCCAACGGCGTAAAGATGGAAACTAAAGGCCTTGCTGTAGGTGTACGTTTGGAACATCCGTCAATGCTTATCGACCAGATTCAATATCACAACAAGAACGGTAGAGGTAAATATCTGCCGGCTGCGGAATATAGTTTCGTGCAGCAAGTGGACGGACGCGGTGTCTACAGTTTCTGTATGTGTCCGGGCGGTTTTGTGGTTCCGGCAGCAAGCGGTCCACATCAGCTGGTTGTAAACGGAATGAGCCCAAGCAACCGTGGTACGAAATGGAGTAACTCGGGTATGGTGGTAGAAATTCGTCCTGAAGACTTGAACGACCCTACCCTGCAACTGCAGGCATGCGAAGTGATTGAAGGCTCTGCAGAACAGCAGACAGAAGAATTGAGACGCAAGACTGCCAAGGATGGAGAACAGTCGGTTCTAGCAATGATGCAGTTCCAGGAAAGACTGGAACAGATATGCTGGCAACAGGCAAATATGCGACAGACTGCTCCCGCACAAAGAATGGTAGATTTCACAAGAAAGAAACTGAGCTACGACCTTCCTGTCACTTCCTACAGCCCTGGAATTATATCATCTCCACTACACTTCTGGATGCCCAAATTCATCAGCGAACGTCTGAGCAAGGGATTCGAAATGTTCGGAAGAAGTTCGCGAGGATTCCTTACCAACGATGCAGTGATGATTGCTGTAGAAACCCGCACATCGGCACCGGTAAGAATTGTACGCGATAATGAAACACTGCAGCATGTCACAGTGGAAGGACTCTTCCCATGCGGCGAAGGTGCAGGATATGCCGGAGGAATTGTCTCTGCCGGAGTTGACGGCGAAAGATGTGCGGAGGCTGTAGCAGCATTTATGAGGATTTAAAAGCCATTTAAACACCATTCAAATACTGTTTAAACGATAATAAAATGATTCCTGAAATTGCCATAATAGAAAAGAATACTCTTACTGCGCTTGGACTGCAGACCATTCTGGAAGAGTTGATACCACAAGCCGTCATACGCGTGTTTCATTCGTTCGAAGCCCTGATAGACGACACTCCTGACATGTATGCCCACTATTTCGTGTCGATATCAATATATTTCGAACATACGGCTTTCTTCCTTGAAAGAAAGCCCAAAAGCATAGTGTTGTCAGCCGGAGAGCCGCAGATTCCGGTTGGCGTTCCTGTGCTCAACACATTTCTGCCTCAGGAGAAACTTATTAAGGCCTTTATGGATATGCGGAGCAGAGGACACGAAATGACTCACCATCCTGTAAAGCCTCAGCCAAAGGATAGTATGCCTACACTGTCTGCCAGGGAAATAGAGGTACTGATTCTAGTAACTAAGGGATATATAAACAAGGAAATAGCCAAAAAGCTGAATATCAGTCTGACCACGGTTATATCACACAGGAAAAACATTACAGAAAAACTTGGTATAAAATCTGTCTCAGGACTGGCTATTTATGCCGTAATGAACGGATATATTGACGCCGACAGCATTTAAAATCATAATAAATTAGGATTGTACGTTTTCGCGGATTGCATTTCCTTTGCATCCGAATTACAAAAACCATATACAGACTGAAAAAATGAGAAGACGTACAGTTCTAAAGACATTTAAGTTCATGGCGGCAGGCGTTACAATAGCAACCGGAGTAACTCCTGCCTACAGTCTGCCCACAAACGAAAACATCAGCGCACCGGCAGACACAACCAGAGTGATAGACATAGAAGAGGTAGTGGTTATAGCTACTCCTAAGGAAAATAACAGATTGAGGCAACAGCCTATCTCTGCCACATCATTCTCGCAGGGAGATATGAGAAACAATTCCGTAACATCGGTAAAATCACTGTCCGGGCTTGTTCCTAACCTATTCATTCCTGACTACGGTTCAAAACTTACCACTTCGGTTTATGTAAGAGGTATCGGTTCAAGAATCAATACTCCTGCCGTAGGACTGTATGTAGATAATATTCCTTTCATCGATAAATCTGCTTTTGATTTCAATTATTCAGATATAGAACGTATAGACGTATTACGCGGTCCTCAGGGTACTCTGTACGGACGTAACACTATGGGTGGTCTTATCCGTGTGTTCACAAAATCACCGTTCACATACCAGGGTACTGACATAAGCCTTGGAGCTGCAACATATAACAACTATAAGGCTTCCGTAAACCACTACCATCGCATCTCAGACAAATTTGCGTTCTCGGCAGGTGCATTTTATGAACATGAAGGAGGCTTCTTCGAAAATGTAGCACGCGACAACGAGAAAATTGACAAAGGTGATGAAGTGGGTGGAAGAATGAGGGCTATCTGGCTGCCAAAAGATAATCTTAAACTTGACTTCACTGTGAATTATGAATATTCCAACCAGGGAGGTTACCCTTATCAGCTGACCAGCCTTTCTGAAACAGACATCTACTATCAGGACTTGAAAGGCGACTTGGGCAAGGTGGCTTACAATAATGAGTGCGGATATATGCGTCATCTCCTTAATGGCGGATTGAACCTCGAGCATCAGGCTGAAAACTTTATCCTCAGCAGTGTGACAGGTTTCCAGTACCTGAAAGATGAAATGAATCTCGACCAGGATTTCACGAGAAAGAATGTATACACTATGGCACAGAGACAGAACTCAAAAACCATAAGTGAAGAAATCGTGCTTAAATCAAAACCTGGACGCCGTTGGCAGTGGACTACAGGTGTGAGCGGTTTCTATCAGTGGCTTGACACTGAGGGACCTGTGACTTTCCATGAGGACGGTATATCTTCTTTAATGGAAAACAATGTAAACGGTATTTTCAAGAAAATCAAGGAAGAAAAACCTATGATGCCGGACATGAGTCTTGATATAACTGACAATAATATATTAATCGGCGGAAATTTCAAGTCACCAATGCTGAGCACAGGTATTTATCATCAATCAACAATAAATGATATTATCTTTGACGGACTTTCTTTCACTGCAGGTTTGAGAATGGAATACGAAAAGTATTGGCTTGACTATAACTCTAACACCAACATCAACTTCGATTTCAAGATAGCCGTTATGCCTATGCCGTTCAAAGGATTAAATTCTTCACCTAAAGTGAACGGTAACATAAGCCACGACTACATACAGTTATTACCTAAATTCGCTTTGCAATATGATTTCAACAAAAACAATAACATATACGCATCAGTAACGAAAGGTTATCGTTCGGGAGGATATAATATACAGATGTTCTCCGAAATCGTACAGGGTGAGATGATTAACGGAATGATATCAGTATTAGATGAAAAGAGTCACGGTATGGTTTCACAAATGGGAGGAGACAAAATACCTCATTATGATTTCAATATTCAGGAGACAACACTGTACAAGCCAGAATACTCATGGAACTACGAAATAGGCTCGCGCATGACCATGTTCGACGGACGTCTGCAGGCTGATGTAGCTGCTTTCTATATGGACACTCATGACCAGCAGATTTCACGCTTTGCGGCAAGTGGTCTGGGACGTGTAACCGTCAATGCAGGAAAGAGCAGAAGTATTGGTGGAGAACTGGCTCTGAAAGCACAGATTACGGATGTATTCAGTCTGAACGGTAATTACGGATATACTCATGCCACATTTACTGATTATGTAGTAAGCGACGAAGTGAACTATAACGGCAATTATGTTCCTTTCGTACCAGAGCATACTTTCACTGTTGGAGGTCAGTATATATTCCGTATGAAGAGCGGTGCATGGCTGGACAACATAATAGTAAACGCAAACTATAAGGGTGCAGGACGTATCTACTGGACAGAACAAAACAATGCTTATCAGGACCTTTACGGCACACTGAACGGACGCATCAGTCTGAACAAGGGTAACGGACAGATTGGTATCTGGATAAACAATGCACTGAACACTGACTACCAGGCATTCTACTTTGAATCAATGAACAGAGGATTCGCACAGATGGGACGCCCTATGCAGATTGGGGTTGACCTTAGATGCAGATTCTAATATATTAAGTTATACTACACAAAAACGGCGGAACCAGTAATTCCGCCGTTTTTGTGTAGTATATCACACCTCGTTATTGAGAGCTTTCCATTTGTTTCGCAAATATATACCGTCTATCACTCCGTCAGCAAGTCCTATTACAGGTACATAGATGTAGGTCGCTTTTATAATATCTGCAATAGTAAGAAATATATCACCTGCCGGAACAATAACGTCCGCACGGTCCGGTTTGAGACTGAATTTCTGCATCCTTTCCGCCACAGTGTACTGCTTCAATTCATTATGCAGTTCCTGCAATGAGGCCACAGTCATACGTGCACGTTTCTTGTCCTTTTTCTCAATCATACGATACAGCTTGTTGATATTACCTCCCGAACCGATAATATTAGTGTCGGGATATGACTTGGCAAGATCTGCCATATCATTCTTGAGTCTGTCCCATTCGCCTTCCTTTACAGCCTCATTCAGAATACGAACAGTACCGATATTGTAGGAACGGCTGCAAACCAACTGACCTTGCGACAACAGATTTATCTCCGTACTACCACCACCTACATCGACATACATATAGTTGCCTTTGCGGTCGTCCATTGATTCTACATGGTTATTGTATACTATTTTTGCCTCTTCCTGACCGTCTATAATCTCTATCTGTATCCCCGTTTCCTTGGCTATACGTTTTATTATTTCAGTCCCGTTCTTTGAGTCACGCATTGCCGAAGTGGCACACGCACGATAATCCTTTACGTCGTATATCTTCATCAGATGGCTGTAGGCCTTCATAAGGCGGAGCATATTCTTGGCACGCTTTTCTGAAATCTTATTCTTTGAGAATACATCGAAACCAAGACGAAGAGGCACACGCAACAACAGAACCTTAGAGAATTTCACCCCATCTTTAGTTTCTTCAAGATGCTTGATAAGCAAACGTACGGCATTGGAGCCTATGTCTATAGCCGCATAATTCACACCATTTAGTGTTGTTTCAATTTCCTTGCTCATAGTATTCGTTTTTTATCATTTAACAGTTAGTTTATAAATGCGAATAATTGCTTGCCACCATACCCTTGCGGGCAAGCGACAAGCAACGTTGTGAAAAATCAAGCTATAATATCTATTCGTTTTCAGCAAGATAGCTATTGTAGAGAGCTTCCTGAGAACGGAACGGCGTTTCATTTTCTGCCAGAGAAACGAACCTGTTATCACCAAATCCGTCGACTATACGTCCCTGGAGAGTGTCCTTCAATCCGTAGTCTACAATACGCTTCAGTTCACCTTTTATGGCAGGATCGTAAACTGGAGTGATAACTTCTACACGGTTGTCAAGATTGCGCGGCATCCAGTCGGCCGAACCCATGAAAATCTTTTCCTCTCCTCCTGCAGCAAAGATAAAGATACGTGAGTGTTCCAGATAACGGTCTATAATACCTGTAATTCTGATATTGCTGCTCACCCCAGGTATTCCCGGCACCAACGAGCAGTTTCCTCGTACCACCAAATCGATATCCACACCGGCCTGAGATGCCTCATAAAGCTTTTCTACCATTATAGGATCTGTGATGTGGTTTATCTTAATCTTTATATATGCAGGTTTTCCTGCCTTACGGTTCTTTATTTCATTATTAATAAGGGTTATAAACTTGTTCTTCATTTCATTTGGAGAAACAAGCAACTCCTTAAACTTAATAGGTGTGTAAGGACGTTCGATAAAATCGAATACTGCATCAACATCATTTACAAGTCTTCTTGAGGCAGTCATCAATACACAGTCTGTATACATACGGGCATTCCCTTCGTGGAAGTTACCTGTACTTATGCAAGCTATATCCGGACCGGTTTTCATACCGATATGTGTAATCTTGGAGTGTACCTTCAAACCTTCTACTCCGAATATTACCTTTATGCCGGCATCCTGCATTTTCTTTGACCAGTTAATGTTAGAAGCCTCATCAAAGCGGGCAAGCAGCTCTATGACTACTGTTACCTTCTTTCCATTTCGTGCCGCACCGATAAGAGCCTTTACAACCTTAGATTCTTTGGCAAGACGATACAAAGTAATCTTGATACTGTTAACCCTCTTGCTGACGGCAGCCTCCTGAAGCACTCTGATAAATGAATCAAAGTTGTGATAAGGTACATGGATAAACCTGTCTCTTTCCTGAATCTTAGACAAAAGGCTTTCCGGCCCGTCAAGCTCCTTTTTCATAATAGGAGTCCATGTCGGATATTTCAGGTTCTTCCTGCCACAATCAGGGAACTTCATCAAGTCTTTATGGTTCTGATAGCGACCACCGGAAAGGATAGTATCCCAGGAATCTACATCCAGTTTGTTGAGGACACGCTTCATCAGGTCCTTAGGCATATCGCCATCATAAATCACACGTAGAGGTTCGCCGCGTTTACGGCTCTTCACTCCCTTGGAAATCTTCTGCAATGTACCTGTGCGCAAATCATTGTCTATCTCCATTTCAGCATCACGGGTAAACTTGAAGGCGTATGCTTCGAACTTGGTATATTCCAGTCCTTCAAAAACGATAGGGAGACAGCACCTAACCACATCATCAAGGTACATCATATAACTCTTTCCATCGCAGTCTGGTAGACGGACAAAACGTCCGCACAATCCCACAGGCAGTTCAAGAAAGGCATAGTCTGTTATATTCTTAGAGCCATTGTCTTTCTGAAGCTTTACGGCCAGAAAGATATTTTCATCAGTTTCAGACTCAAGGGTCTTTATTGCCGAGAACCATACAGGAACAATAAATCCATTGAGTTTCTCCTTATAATACGAACGTATATAATCCAACTGTTCGGGTGATATATTTTCATCATCAACCAGGAAAATGTTTTCTTTTTCCAAATCCGAGATGACACTTTCCACAGCCTTTTCATACTCCTTGGCGTATTCCGAATTCAGTTTTGTGATTTTCTTGATTATCTTCTTGGCCTTTTCACTGTCCTTGGCTGCTGATTTATCCTCACACTCAGCAATACGGTTTTGTGAAGCCATACGGACACGGAAGAATTCATCAAGATTATTTGAATATATTCCAAGGAAAGCCATTCTTTCAAGCAAGGGCACATGTTGACGTGTTGCCTCCTGCAGGATACGTCTGTTAAAATACATCCAGCTTATATCTCTTTCAAGATATGGATTTTCTTTCTTCTTAATTGCCATAAATTCTAATTTTTGTGCAAAGGAAAGTAATACATATTACATTGTTATTGCAATATACAAAAATTATTGATACAATGTTCGGTTATTGAAAAATACTTTGAACAATAGAATTTCAGGAGTATTCTTATAAGCTTAAAAACACGCGATGAACGGTAAATAAACAAGGTATAAACAGCCAACGAACAGTAAATACACATGTTCAATGAACGTTCATATAATGTTCAGCAGGTGTTCACTCATATGTTATGAAAAGTGTAATTTACTATATGTATTCCTCCACCATATACATATTCGGCATAAATGCAGTAGAAGCCAGACTCTCCAGCTCATTTACTATCATATATTCTGCAGAATTAACCCACTCTCTGAATTTCTCGTCAGGCTTGTATGTTTCCGCAAAGTCCAACAATTTGCTTAAATCAAAGTCATTATCCACAATACCTGCAGAACTTTTCATGGCATCAAAAGCATTACATTCCTGCTCGATATGTGCGGGCACCATCATTAATGGTTTACCAAGATACATAGCCTCGCACACAGATTCAAAACCTGCTGTGCTGGCATACGCCTTGCAGCCGGCCATCTGACGCAAAAACTCAACATCATCCAACTGATAGAAACTCAATGTATCATCAACTTTCCTGACAGGTGTTTCATCCCATCTATCCCAGAAAAAGCGCAATTGAGTATGTGGATGGGCTTTATGCCAACGCATTACACATTCAGAGAAACCGGAATTTACCATATATCCATGTATATAACCACCATCAGAGACTTCCTGACGGAACACCTCACGCCTTAACAAAGGAGGTACAACCTTTATTCTGTTTCCATTATCATCTTTCATACTTCGAAAAGAAAGCGCGAGAAACTCTTTAGCACCCAAAGCCGTAAGCTTCGTAAACATATTGAGAAACATCATACCCAGCCTGTTCTTTGCAGGCAACTCGAAATCCTTGTGAAGGAAAAGATATTGATGCCCAATACATACCTGAGGGACAGCTGGACGATAAAAGAAATATGTAAGCCCCGTAAGTAACTCGTAAAAGTTGATAACCATGTCGGCACCTGTTTTAGAAATTCGCTCATTAATATAGCGCATACTTTCCAAATATTCAGGGACTTTCATTACATTGTATAATATGCTGCGAGTGATATTTACACGTTTGTTTGATGGTGTAGGAAGGAAATTAGGACTTACAAACTGTTTTACCGGAGCATGCACACTGCGTGTAAAGAAACCCGGCAATCGTCTGGACTCGCTTTTTCCTACAAGTATCTCTACTACTTCATGACCACTTCTTAACAATACATTCTCTAAAGTTATGGCTTGGGTAAGGTGTCCGCGACCCTCTCCTTGAACGATAAACAGAAATTTCATGATGCTACAGATAAAATTGTTAGTTTGGCAGTTTTATTCAATTGATTTATCACATCAGAATAATTTACCACTTCCCACACTCCGTTTTCATCTTCTGTAAGGGCAGAAAGCGTCTCTACCCAGTCTCCGGAATTCAAATAGTGAATACCATCTACTATTCTGTTTTCAGGATGGTGAATATGTCCACAAATCACACCGTCACAATCACGCTTACGTGCAAAATCAACCAAAACTTTCTCAAAATCTGAAATATAAGACACGGCCGATTTTACTTTATGCTTTATAGCCTGCGACAATGAATAATAAGGCTTACCCTGTTTGGCACGATATTTATTATACATACCATTCATCCAAAGCAATAATGTATAGCCCACATCACCCAACTTTGCCAACCATTTCATTTCAGTTGTCACTTTATCAAATACATCTCCATGAGTAACAAAATAATGACGGCCATTGCTTTCCAGGATATAATCCTTAACTATACTTATATTCGAGAACTGTAATGGTACAAGATTATCAAGGAAATCATCATGATTTCCACGTATATAAATAACCTCTGTACCACACTTTTCCATCATTTTCATTATAATCTTGAAGAAACGGGTGTGTTGTGGTTTCCATTTTCTAACACCCGATTTCTGCAAATGCCACCCGTCGATAATGTCGCCGTTAAGTATAAGACGGTCGCAATCTACCGTACTAAGGAAATCACTCACCTCATCAACTTTGGAATGAGTTGTACCCAGGTGAATATCCGATAAAACGATTGTTCTGTAATGTGGTCTTAATTCCATTTCTCTTTCATTTTTGTCTGATGCAAAATAACGGAATCAATATTACAAAGACGTGTAGTTTAGATTAATAAGATAATACATTCTGACAATAAAAAAGGAAGATGTAAATTCTGATTACTCATCATTTACATCTTCCTTTTCGTGCGCAGATTTTACAGATTATCGAACTTTTATTAATGACCTTAAAAAGATAACTTGCTTCTTGGATTGGTACAATGATAGAAAAGTATAATATCTTTGAGAGTTAATTAACCGCTATATTAAAAAATAACTTTCAGTATAATATTCTAATTATCTGTAAACTTATAGCACTGATTTAAAGCTCTGTAACTTGCCTCTTATTATGCTTATATGTGATAAGTACCGTAAGAGGCACACCGTTAGCCATGAATAAAAATTTTTTTGGGGTATTTTTCAGAAAAAAAACTTATTAAGGTTGATATTTTTTCTATTGTTACCATATTTATTTATATAAACTTTAAAAAATGAGACAATATAGAGAATTATCAGACATGACAAAGAAAAAAATAAGTCAGGCAATGAAAGGGAAGAGTAAATCAATAACTCATAGGGAAGCTATAAGTAACAGCTTAAAAGATTATTGGAAAACTGTACCAAATAAACCTGCACAAAAAAGGTAGGCTAATAA
>NZ_JADYTJ010000053.1 GCF_021531075.1 Bacteroides caecigallinarum
CTACAAAAAAGCACAAACAGTGCTTCAAAAAAAGATAAACCAGAAATATTACGAAAAATACGGAACTAAATATAGAGAGAACATAGATTGAAAACCTCATTCCATAAGGGCATTCAATATAAACATCACATTTTACAAGGCACTATAAAATATTTTGTGTAATGATAAATACGGGATTCGAATAGAGTTCCGTATTTTTTATTTAATACATTTGCACAAAGAATAAGATTATGAAAGAAAAGAATCATGTAGTTCCTGATGAGTTATTAAGCAAGGAGTTCCTTAGCCAGTTCAAAACCGAAGCTGATGTAAGTAAGTTTCTCAAACAATTGCATTCTCAAGTATTAGAGAAGATGCTTGAAGGTGAAATGGATGCCCATTTAGATTATGAAAAGCGCTCTGTAGCTGGAAACAACAGTGGAAACTCCCGTAATGGCAGCTATCCCAAGAAGATTCAAACAGAACATGGTGAAGCTATTATTTCCATTCCACGTGACCGCAATGGTGAGTTTGAACCTATTGTTGTACCTAAACATGAGAGCCGTGGTCTTTCTATAGAAAGGCTTGTTATTTCCCTATATGCCAAAGGAATGAGTGTGTCAGATATTGAGGAAGAGATGCGTGAGATTTATGAAATAGAACTCTCTACATCGGCCATTTCCATCATTACGAACAAGGTAAACCAGGCTGCTTTGGAATGGCAGAACCGCCCTTTGGATCCGGTTTATTTGATTGCTTGGATGGACGGTATAGTCTTCAAGGTCAGAGACAATGGAAAGATTATAAACAAGACAGTCTACCTATGTGTTGGTTTGAAGCAGAACGGACTTAAGGAAGTGCTCGGAATGTGGGTTGGAAAAACTAAAAGTTCTTCATTCTGGATGGGAGTATTGACAGACTTAAAATCACGTGGAGTACAGGATATACTCATTACATGTACAGATAATCTGAATGGATTTACAGACACTATACGTACGGTTTTTCCACAGTCGTCAACACAGATATGCGTTGTACACCAGATTAGGAACTCATGTAAATACGTTGCATATAAAGATAAAAAAGAGTTTACTTCAGACATGAAGAACATATATAATGCTCCTAATAAGGAAGTTGCTGAAACAGAACTGGATAATCTGGAAAGAAAATGGGCCGGGAAATACCCATATGCTGTTATTTCATGGAGAAAGAATTGGGATGACCTAACTGTCTTTTTTCAGTTTCCACTGGAGATCAGAAAAATTATATATACGACAAATCTTATTGAAAATCTTAATGGAAAAATCAGAAAATATACAAAAGCAAAACTTTCATTCCCCTCGGATGAAGCTGTCAAAAAAACCGTTTTTCTTGCATTAATGGAGATTGAAAAGAAATGGACGATGCCGATTTCCAATTGGGGATTGATTATGAATCAATTTTTGATTATATTTGAAAACAGAATCCAGATATAAAGAATTTATAACTGAATCCTGTTTTATCATTTACACAATTTTATGGACAGTGTCTTTTACAATTCTGTTATTGGGGATATTAGTTCAATACAGTATAACATTTGTGCATAAAAAATGATATTCAGTAAATGTCACTAATGCGTAATACGTCGTATATAAATTAGATGGCTAATTTTATTATATTTACTGATTATCACTGAATATTACCACACCTCACTATTGTTCAATATACGTTCATTGAATGTTTACTGAACGGTTTCTAAACACTCAATGAACGGGAAATAAACATCATCTAAACGATATTTCAAAACTGGAACATCGCAGTAAACACTATGCGGTTGTTCTTTACGAGATGAGTATTCACGACCTTACCTTTGGAATCATTGTCTCCATACCATGCTCCTGTCCAGGAATATTCAGCACCGAACTTCCAGTTAGGAATATTGTATGTAAGTTCGGCTGATGCACTAGAAAGCTGATCAAGATTTGTACCTGTACCTATCAGACTTGTCACATTCTCCTTTGCCCCAAGATTTTTAAGATATCCGGCAAAAACTCCGAAACGCAACTTACTACCATACACCATGTTCACCCACGAATGAGATACCCGTAGTGGAGCATATTCCTGCTCACCTGTACGAGAATCTACATGTGTAACTCCATATCCTCCTACAGTACTTGTCATTGTTAGATTGGAGCTCAACAAGGTTTTTGCAGAGAAAGAGAATTTATCTTTCACATATTTCACATGAGCTTCACCAGAAACACCTGTGATACGTTCGTTAACCTTATAAACACCATTTTCTGTTTCCGATTGCGTACGTGGGGACATAGAAGACACATGCACTCCGGCACCAAGAATCATACCCAAAGTTCTGTAGTCTGCACCAAAATAGAATTCAGGTACACAACTGTTCTTTATAAAATTCTGGCTTTTCGCTGTCGATGTAGTTCCAGGTATGTTGTTGACAGGACCTACAGCAAGATACTGCGACTGCCATATAGCCGAAGCCGTGAGCACCAGTCCTTTGGTAGTAAATCTGTATCTCAACTGTGGAGCACGACTGAAAGGCTGAAATGGAGCACCCATATTCAAGTTCAGAATGTCAGGGGCAACATCACCATAAAGAGGATGCCATGTCTGTCCTACCAGCAAGGCTGATTTACCCCAGTCCATATTAAAATATACATGGCGCATACGAAACATTGAAAATGAAGTTCCCGAACCGCGGAAATCAACTTCAAGTTTTGCCGATGTCTTAATCTTTCCCATTAACTCCGGACCTTTTACATCCATTCCCAAACGTGAATACAAAGTATAGAATCCACCATTGGCAAAACTATTGAGGTCTTTCCCGTCTGCATCAAGTAATATATCTTTGGGATACATATAGAACAATCCGTCCACAGTTTCGGAATTCGCTCTTGAATTATAAAACAGGTCTGTACGTACCTGACCATAGAACTTGTAATCAAACCCTTTCTTTTGGGCCATCATAAAACCCGGTAATGCCATAAAGGCTACTAGAACTAAACTTTTTTTCATCTCTATCCTGTAAAATTTTATTCTAAATAAACTGCAGTACCTGATGCTGTCACCATAAGCATACTTCCGTTACCTCCTACAGTTTCAAAATCAAGATCTATTCCTATAACAGCATTTGCTCCAAGACGCATCGCCTCATCACACATTTCCTTCATTGCGCTCTGTTTTACCTCACGCAATACTTCTTCATACGAGCCTGCACGTCCACCCACTATATCACGAATACTCGCAAACAAATCTCTGAACATGTTTGCACCAATTATAGTCTCACCAGATACTATTCCATAATAATGCAAAATGCGTCTGCCTTCCACATTATTGGTTGTTGTCATTAACATATTATCTATATTTTAGTGTTTAACTGATTTTCTATACCATACTACAAACCATATCGCAGCCACTATAACACATGCTGTTCCTCCCCAATATGATATAACGGGGGAACGGCTGAAACCTTCCGGAGCTATCAATATATATGTAGAGCATACGCATGTCATAAACAAAGCCGGGATGAGAGTCACCCAAAAATTCTTCCTGTTCTTGACCAAATAAACAGTTATAGCCCAAAGTGTAAATACTGAGAGAGTTTGATTACACCATGCAAAGTATCGCCAGATGATTTTGAATCCTTCAGCATTACTGAAACTGAACACCAGGAGTCCCACTGTAAGAAGGAAAATAGGGATACATATCAGTAAACGTTTTGCAATACTACGCTGTTCGATACCGAGGAAATCGGCCACGATAAGTCGCGCCGAACGGAGTGCAGTATCTCCACTGGTGATAGGAGCAGCCACTATACCCAATATTGCAAGTATTCCACCGAAAGTACCAAGCCACTGATTGGAAATATCTGTAGCAACTTTCGCTCCTGAATAAGCTATACCTGTAGCCTTGTCCACAATACCGTTTTCATGGAAGAAATATGTTGCAGCCGCAGCCCATATCAAAGCTACCACGCCTTCTGTGACCATTGCACCATAGAATATAGGACGGCAATGTTTTTCGTTTACCATACATCTTGCCATAAGCGGAGACTGTGTGGCATGGAAACCACTGATAGCTCCACATGCTATTGAAATGAACATCATCGGAAATATAGGATTCTTCTCATATTTTGTTCCGAAACCTTCCCACATTTCCGGAAGTTCAGGCGATTTCACATAAAGCATAACAAGAATTCCAACAGCCATAAAAAGCAGGGCAAATGCGAAAAGCGGATATATGCGGCCTATAATTTTGTCGATAGGAAGCATTGTAGCCAGAATATAATATAAGAATATCACTACCATCCAGAAATACATATCCATATAATCCGGAGTCATACCAGCCAGCAGTTCCGCAGGTCCGGACACAAACACCGCACCAACCAATATCATAAGCAGTACGGTAAATATACATGCCACTTTCTTTGTGGTAAGTCCAAGATAGCGTCCTATAATCTCCGGAAGGCTCTCGCCGGAATTACGTATGGAAAGTGCACCAGAAAAGAAATCATGCACTGCTCCGGCAAAAATAGTACCGAAAACAATCCACAGATAAGATGCAGTACCGAACTGTGCCCCCATTATTGCTCCGAAGATAGGGCCAAGGCCGGCAATGTTAAGAAACTGAATCATAAAAATCTTCCATGTAGGAAGAGGTATAAAATCTACTCCATCGGCCATAGTTACGGCAGGAGTCTTGCGCGAGGCATCCGGTTTGAAAAGCTTGTCAATATACTTTCCGTATACCAGATAGCCAACAATAAGTAATACTAAAGCTAGACTAAATGTTATCATGATATTTTTTGTTAGATTTTTCTATCTTGAATTGCAAAAATAATGTTATTTAATCAGAAATAAAACATAAAATCACATATTACTATCATAAAGACGTTTTTTCGCCAAACTCTTTCTATCTTTGCACACAAAATTCATCTATATGCAAAAAATCATCATAATTATAAGTATAATATCAATATTCTGCACAAACATTTTAGCATCTCAAAAATATGAAATCAGGGCAGCATGGATAACAACCATCGGAGGTCTTGACTGGCCTACTGTGAAAGCTACATCGGAATATGGAATAAAACGTCAGAAAGAGGAACTTTGCAAGCAGCTGGATATGCTGAAAGAAGCCAACTTCAACACTGTCTTATTTCAGACAAGGCTGAGAGGCGACGCAATATACCCATCTGTATATGAAACATTTGCCGAGTCGCTAGCCGGAAAAACAGGACGAAATCCCGGATATGACCCGCTGAAATTTGCTATAGAAGAATGCCACAAACGAGGCATGGAACTACATGCCTGGATGGTATGCATACCGGCAGGAAACGACAGACAGGTCAGGCTATTGGGAAGCAAATCCATAGTAAAAAAGAAACCTTCCATGTGTATACATTTCAAGAATGCATGGTATCTTGACCCCGGCAATCCTGAAACAGCAACATATCTGGCTGCCATAGCCAAGGAAATAACCATGAATTATGATATAGATGGAATTCATCTTGACTATATAAGATATCCGGAGAATGGAGAAAAATTTCCTGACGGAAAAACGTATCGCAAGTACGGAAAAGGGAAAGACCTGACACAATGGCGCCGAGACAATATAACATCAATAGTAAGGAGAATATACAACGAAGTAAAAAGCATAAAGCTCTGGGTAAAAGTAAGCAGCGCACCGGTGGGCAAATATAACGACACCAGCAGATACAGTTCGAAAGGATGGAACGCATACAATGCTGTATATCAAGATGCTAAATTATGGATGAAAGATGGCATACACGATGCTGTGTTCCCTATGATGTATTTCCGCGACAATCAGTTCTACCCTTTTGCACTCGACTGGGAAGAGAACAAGCACGGACGTTGGGTAATTCCGGGCCTTGGAGTATATTTTCTGAAGCATAAAGCACACGAATGGGACATTCACGAAATAAAGAGACAAATATATTTCAGCAGGCGCAATGGACTTGACGGACAGGCTTTTTTCAGAAACGAATTTCTGATGAGAAATACTTGTGGACTTACGGACAGCCTTAAAAACTGTTTCTATACACATCCGGCTGCAGTGCCTCCAATGGTGTGGCAGGACAGCATAGCACCGTCACAGCCAATAAACGGAGAAATATCATTCATAAACAACAGCGTGAAAATCAATTGGGAGGAATCGGATTCTTCAAAAACAGAAACACTGACCTACCGAATATATGCATCTGATTTTTATCCTGTAGATACAAACGACGGTAAAAATATTGTTTGCCTGAGACACAACTCAACTAGTTTCAGCTATAGTACAGAAGATGGCAATATAAAACGTTTTTGGGCTGTCACGGCTACCGACCGTTATGGTAACGAAAGCTCTCCGCTTGCATTAAACCATCCGGAAAACAGAAAGAAAATGGTTTGCGTAAACAAACTTCCTGAGGCCCAGGATGGATGTGTTATATCAGTAAACGACATCACGGGCATGGAGCTTTACAGAACGAAATGCAGCCCAGATGAACTGGTTAAGAAACTCAGAAATGGAGTATACTCTATTCAATACGTGCTGCCAAATGGAAAGCAGAAGAATATCACTCTGATAATTTCAGAAACAGAGCGATAGAGTCAACCGAAACACTACTCGCAGAGCCACTCCTCTATAGTACCTGTTTCGGACGAGAATACAGCACCAATCTTATATATTCTTCTTTTGTCGGAAGAATACTCAAGGGCATAACCTTTCTCATTTATCTGACGCAAAGCTTCATCCGCACTACCATCAAGTTTAAATTAAAATATATAGACATAGTCAGGTGTCTCAACAATACAATCCACTCTTCCCTGACTCTGCAGCTTTTCAATATAAACCGTATATACGCTTATCAGACGCATGATAAGGTAGAAAGTATATTGGAAATATCTTTCACGCTCACGTTCGTTTTCCTTACGACGCATAATATATGGTATACCGGCAAGAAAAGAAGTCAACCAGTACGGAAGTCCTCAATTTTTCCGTCCTCCAACTGAAAAGCTGCATTTCTAATCCATGAATAAATACTCTCACGGGTATTGAAATAGTTGCTGGCAACAAGAGAGAGAAAACCTTTCTTAACCTCGTTGTTCGGATAATCCAAAAGAAAAACAAAACGAAGTCCAATAATTCGCTTACACTATTTCATTTGACATTTTGACAATCACAAATACTGAGATTCTTAAATTAACACATACTATAAACTTCACGTCAGGATATTTCATCCATCAGCATTATAGCATATACAGTTTATCACATTTTCACTCATCAGGCCAACAATATTTCACCAAAGCCCATAATTACAGAACAACATTAACACGTATTTTAGACTCATACAATCATTCCGTCATTTTCAAACATTCATTTATCTGATTAAATCTAGAGTAAAATCAGTCTATTTCATAGTCAAATTCACGATTTATCGCTTCTTTTATACCGAAGGGAAATGACTTTTTAGAGCAAAACGACCCGTTTTATCTAAAACGACAAAGCATTTCAAACAAAATGAGCTGTCATTTTACTAAAACGACAGGGCGTTTTTATTAACCATATTAACACTAAAGAGTATTATACTTAAATAATCAGAATACATATTACACAATAACGATTAACACTTTACATTTTTCCGAATATAAAGCAATGGAGCACATAACCAAAGACAGCATTAATTTCTTACATTTTGCTTTTAACAAGACTAAATCACCTTCATTTAGTCAAATAAACAAACAACGCCATATTATCAAGTTCAAGACGCCACTAATTAATTTAAAAGATAAAACTAATACATCATACCGTTATTTACCTCACACCAACTTTGATATATATCAGATTTTGAGTATTTTTGCAAATCGAATCGATTTTGAAAATTATAATTTATAATATATCATCACTCATGAGTAATCAAAGATACATGCAGCGCGGCGTATCAGCATCTAAGGAAGATGTACATAACGCTATCAAAAACATCGACAAAGGTATTTTCCCTAAGGCTTTCTGTAAAATCATTCCTGATATTCTTGGCGGAGATCCTGAATACTGCAACATCATGCACGCAGACGGTGCGGGAACAAAATCATCACTGGCTTACATGTACTGGAAAGAAACAGGCGACTTGTCTGTATGGAAAGGCATTGCACAGGATGCTCTTATCATGAACATCGACGACTTGCTCTGCGTCGGAGCTGTCGACAACATACTTGTTTCTTCTACTATCGGACGTAACAAACTGCTCGTTCCGGGAGAAGTTATCTCGGCTATCATCAATGGTACCGACGAGCTGCTTGCCGAACTCCGCGAAATGGGTGTAGGCGTTTACGCTACAGGTGGTGAGACTGCCGACGTTGGCGACCTGGTTCGTACTATCATCGTGGACAGCACAGTGACTTGCCGTATGAAACGTTCTGACGTGATAGACAATGCAAACATCCATCCGGGCGATGTTATAGTAGGTCTTGCTTCATACGGACAGGCTACTTACGAAAAGGAATACAACGGTGGTATGGGTAGCAATGGTCTGACAAGCGCACGTCACGATGTATTCTCAAAATATCTTGCAGAGAAATATCCTGAAAGCTACGACAAGGCTGTACCTGAAGACCTGGTTTACAGCGGTAATCTGAAACTGACTGACTCTGTGGAAGGTTCTCCACTTGACGCAGGTAAGCTGGTTCTCTCTCCTACCCGTACATACGCACCTGTAGTGAAGAAACTGCTTGATGCTCTCCGTCCTGAAATCCACGGTATGGTTCACTGCTCGGGTGGTGCACAGACTAAGGTTCTGCACTTCGTAGGCGACAACTGCCGCATAGTTAAGGATAACCTCTTCCCTGTTCCTCCATTGTTCCGCACTATCAAGGAACAGAGCGGTACTGACTGGGACGAAATGTACAAGGTATTCAACATGGGACACCGTCTTGAAGTATATCTCTCTCCTGAACACGCAGAACAGGTTATCGAAATCAGTAAATCGTTCAATATCGACGCACAGATTATCGGTCGCATAGAAGAAAGCAACGGTTCTAAGGAATTGATTATCAAGAGTGAATTCGGAGAATTCAGATATTAAAATTTAATATAGCCACAAGCCTATGGAAAAAGAAAAGAAAGGATGCCTTATACCTTTAGCTTTCTTAGCTGCTGGCATAATAAGTTTATGTATAGGATTAGAATTTGATATACATATACTTTATGTATTGGGATTCCTGATACCGGTATACGGCGGTACTACGTACAGCCAATGCACTGGTAAAGAGAAGAAATGGAATACCCTGAAACATATTCTCGTTTCATTTCTTATGCTACTGATTGCCGCTATTGTATGTTTTATACTATACGGTAAATTGTGGTGACACTTAGACAGTGGTGCTTATGGACAATAATAAAAAAAACAATAAACAGTCATTGAAACTTGCTGTTTCAGCACTGCTTTTTATAGCAAGTATAGCTATAATCGGATTAGGAGATTTTCAAAACATCTACTACATCAAGACATTAGGCTATATGACGGCTGGATTTTCGGGAACTATATTTTCAAAATATTTTATTGATAATAGCAATGAGCCCATATTCAAAAGCAGGAAAGGTTTTGTACTCCTCATAATTTCAATACTATTATTGGCTATACCTATAACATTGTTGTTTGAAGGCAAATTGTGGTAAAAAACAAAAAAATTTAAATGGCGGAAAATAACACCATACTGGAAAAGCTTGAAGGACTGGTATCACGTTTTGAGGAAGTATCTACACTGATTACTGACCCGAACGTGATAGCAGACCAGAAAAGATATGTAAAACTGACAAAGGAATATAAGGAACTGGGCGACATCATGAATGCACGCAAGGAATACCTGCAGTGCATCAATGGTCTGGAAGAGGCCAAAATGATGATGAACGAAAGCGACCCGGAAATGAAGGAAATGGCCCGCGAAGAGGCTGCTGCCTGTGAGGCACGTATTCCGGAACTGGAAGAGGAAATCAAACTTCTGCTTGTTCCTGCCGACCCTCAGGATGACAGAAACGCTATTCTGGAAATCCGTGGCGGTACAGGTGGTGACGAGGCTGCTATCTTTGCCGGCGACCTGTTCCGTATGTATTCCAAATACTGCGAATCCAAGGGCTGGCGACTTGAGGTATCAAGTGCCAACGAAGGTGCAGCAGGCGGTTTCAAGGAAATAATCTGCTCCGTAACAGGAGAAAAGGTTTACGGAACTCTGAAATACGAATCGGGAGTACACCGCGTGCAGCGTGTGCCTGCAACTGAGACTCAGGGACGCGTACACACATCTGCTGCATCAGTAGCCGTACTGCCTGAAGCAGAACCTTTCGATGTGGAAATTAATGAAGGTGAAATAAAATGGGATACATTCCGAAGTGGTGGCGCAGGAGGACAGAACGTAAACAAGGTGGAATCAGGAGTTCGTCTGCGCTATAACTGGAAGAACCCTAACACCGGAATCGTGGAAGAAATCCTTATTGAATGTACCGAAACACGCGACCAGCCAAAGAACAAGGAACGTGCTCTCTCGCGCCTGCGTACATTTATATACGATAAGGAACATCAGAAGTACATAGACGATATAGCTTCGAAGCGTAAGACTATGGTCAGCACCGGAGACCGTTCGGCTAAAATCCGTACATACAACTATCCTCAGGGACGTATCACAGACCACCGTATAAACTATACAATCTATAACCTCAGCGCATTTATGGACGGAGACATTCAGGACTGTATAGACCATCTGATTGTGGCTGAAAATGCTGAAAGGCTGAAGGAAAGCGAACTTTAAACAAACAGACTACAAGGCTTCGGTTACAAGTTAACAAGGCTCTCCATCCGGATACCAACTAAAGTTCAGCGATACAGAACCTAGTCAACTTGCCAACTAGTCAACTTGCCAACTAGTCAACTTGTCAACTAAAAAAACAAAAGATATGAACAAACAACAGTTATTCGAAAACATCAAGAAGAAACAGTCATTCCTCTGCGTGGGACTTGACACTGACATCAAGAAAATTCCTGAACACCTTCTGAAAGAAGAAGATCCTATATTTGCATTCAATAAGGCTATCATCGACGCAACAGCCCCTTACTGTATCGCATACAAACCAAACCTGGCTTTCTATGAAAGCATGGGTGTTAAGGGTTGGATTGCATTCGAAAAGACAGTAGAATATATCAAGACTAACTACCCTGACCAGTTCATCATAGCAGACGCAAAACGTGGCGACATCGGTAACACTTCGGCTATGTATGCACGTACATTCTTCGAAGAATTGAGCATCGACTCTGTAACTGTAGCTCCATATATGGGCGAAGACAGTGTTACTCCGTTCCTTACTTACGAAGGCAAATGGGTTATTCTTCTTGCTCTTACATCAAACAAGGGCTCGCACGACTTCCAGCTTACAGCTGACACAGAAGGCGAACGTCTTTTCGAAAAAGTATTGCGCAAGAGCCAGGAATGGGCTAACGACGAGAACATGATGTACGTAGTTGGTGCTACTCAGGGACGTATGTTCGAAGATATCCGTAAGATTGTTCCTAACCACTTCCTTCTTGTTCCTGGAGTTGGAGCACAGGGCGGTTCACTGGAAGAAGTGTGCAAGTACGGTATGACCAAGGAATGCGGACTTATTGTAAATTCAAGCCGTGCAATCATTTATGCCGACAAGACTGAGAACTTTGCAAAAGTGGCAGGCGAAGAAGCACAGAAAGTACAACAACAGATGTCTGAACAACTAAAAGCTATTATCTGATTAGGAAACAAAGGCTGGAAACCAAATTAAAGTTTTCTTAATTTTAGCTGAAAAATATGTTTCGACACCCTTTAATTTTCCTAAATATAATGAAGGGCATTCTTTTGATACAAATGGGAAATCAAAAGGAAAATTATAGTGAAATCTATCGGATAAAGAACTTTTTTTCATTATAAATTAATAGTAGGAAAACAGTTATATCCTCCTTTATCAGGTTGATATAGCTGTTTTTTTATTGAATTTGATGCATTTGCATAAGTAAATATGCAAATAATTTGCTTTTTTCTCTGATATATAAAAAAAAAACACGT
Source organism: Bacteroides caecigallinarum (assembly GCF_021531075.1). Classification (GTDB taxonomy): domain Bacteria; phylum Bacteroidota; class Bacteroidia; order Bacteroidales; family Bacteroidaceae; genus Phocaeicola; species Phocaeicola caecigallinarum_B. Next base: position 12,069 of record NZ_JADYTJ010000053.1, read on the forward strand.
AATTTGCATAAACAAGTAATTGAACATACTTTACTTTTATTAAGGGTAAGAAAACTATAAAACAAAACCAAAGGAACAAAAGATAATAGTTATGGAGTTCTCAGCTAAACAAATTGCAGAATTTATCCAAGGAATTATTGTAGGCGACGAAAATGCCACAGTACATACATTCGCAAAAATAGAAGAAGGTATACCTGGTGCATTATCGTTTCTGGCAAACCCCAAATATACCAATTTCATATACGAAACACAATCGTCAATAGTGTTGGTAAACAAAGACTTTACTCCTGAACATGAAATAAAGGCAACACTTATAAAGGTAGACAATGCATATGAAAGTCTGGCCAAGCTCATGTCTCTTTATGAAATGAGCCAACCTAAGAAAACCGGTATAGACCCACTAGCCTCAATCTCGGATAAAGCAAAAATTGGAAATGGCTGTTACGTAGGTCCTTTTGCCTGCATTGAAGAGGGAGCGGTAATAGGAGACAATGTTTACATTCATCCGCACGTTACAGTAGGAAGCAATGTAAAAATAGGAAATAACTGTATTCTATATCCTCATGTTACGGTTTATCATGATTGCAGAATAGGTAATAATTGTATCCTGCATGCCGGTTCTGTAATAGGTGCAGACGGATTTGGATTTGCTCCATCGACAGAAGGATATGAGAAGATTCCACAAATTGGAATTGTAGTTCTGGAAGACGACGTGGAAATAGGTGCAAATACATGTATAGACCGTGCCACTATGGGAGCAACCATAATACATAAAGGAGTAAAACTTGACAATTTGGTTCAGATTGCCCATAACGTAGAAGTAGGAAGTAACACAGTAATGGCATCTCAAGTCGGTATAGCCGGCTCGGCAAAGATAGGAGAATGGTGTATGTTCGGCGGACAAGTTGGAGTGGCCGGCCATATCAGAGTGGGAAACAAAGTTACAGTAGGTGCACAATCGGGTATTCCGGGAAACACCAAATCGGATATAGCAATTATGGGGTATCCAGCTATAGACCATAAGCAATTTGCACGCTCTGCCATAATCTACAAGAAATTGCCTGACATGTATGCCGAACTCGGTAAACTACAGAGAGAAATAGAAGAATTGAAAAAACAAATAAACAAATAAAAACCCATGTTGAAACAACAGACTTTAAAAGGTAGCTTTTCACTGAACGGCAAAGGACTCCATACAGGAGTAAAACTTACAGTGACTTTCAATCCTGCTCCGGAACATCACGGGTACAAAATCCAACGTATAGATCTTGACGATCAGCCTATTATAGACGCTGTGGCAGAGAACGTAATAGACACAACCAGAGGCACAGTATTATCAAAAAACAATGTAAAGGTAAGCACAGTAGAACATGCATTGGCTGCACTATACGCAGCAGGTATAGACAACTGTCTGATACAGGTAAACGGACCAGAATTCCCTATTCTGGACGGAAGTGCTAAAGCATACGTGGAGTGCATAGAAAGAGTAGGTATAGAGGAACAGTCGGCTCCGAAAGACTACTATATAATAAAATCTAAAATAGAATTCCGCGACGAAGCTACCGGATCATGCATCACAGTTTTGCCTGATGACAGATTCAGTATCAACACTTTGATTTCGTATGATTCACAGATTCTGACAAACCAGTTTGCCACACTTGAAAATATGGCAGACTTCCCTACTGAAATAGCATCGGCACGTACATTCGTTTTTGTACGCGAAATAGAGCCACTGCTCAACGCCGGACTTATAAAGGGAGGAGACCTGGACAATGCTATCGTAATCTACGAAAAGCAGATGACTCAGGAAAACTTCGACAAACTGGCTGATGTAATGAAAGTTCCGCATATGGACGCAAGCCATCTGGGATACATAAACCACATCCCATTAGTATGGCCTAACGAGCCAGCAAGACACAAACTGCTTGATATAATTGGCGACTTGGCACTTATAGGAAGACCTATAAAGGGAAGAATAATAGCCACCAGACCAGGACATACAATAAACAACAAATTTGCCAGGCAGCTGAGAAAAGAAATCAGAATGCACGAAATCCAGGCTCCTGTATATAATTGTAACGAGGAACCACTAATGGATGTGAACCGTATACGCGAATTGTTGCCACACAGATATCCATTCCAGCTCGTTGATAAGGTTGTCGCAATGGGAGCCAACTATATAGTAGGTGTAAAGAACGTTACATCAAACGAACCTTTCTTCCAGGGACATTTCCCAGAAGAACCAGTTATGCCAGGTGTACTACAGATTGAGGCAATGGCACAAGTTGGAGGTTTGTTGGTACTTAACTCCGTTGACGATCCGAAACTTTACTCTACTTATTTCATGAAAATTGATAATGTAAAGTTCCGCCAGAAAGTGGTACCGGGCGATACGTTGATATTCCGTGTAGAGCTTATGGCACCTATCCGCAGAGGAGTATCTACAATGAAAGGATACGTATTTGTAGGAGAAAAGATAGTTTGCGAAGCTGAATTCATGGCTCAAATTGTAAAAAACAAATAATATAGATATGATAAGTCCGTTAGCATACATACATCCTGAAGCAAAAATAGGAGAAAACGTAGAAATAGGCCCATTCGTTTATATAGACAAGAATGTAGTTATAGGTGATAATAACATAATAATGCCTAACGCAAACATTCTTTATGGTGCAAGAATTGGTAATAACAACAGAATATTCCCTGGTGCTGTTATTGGAGCTGTCCCTCAGGATTTGAAATTCAAAGGCGAAGAAACAACAGCCGAAGTGGGAGACAACAATACTATAAGGGAAAATGTAACCATAAACCGTGGTACAGCCGCAAAAGGTAAAACTGTAGTAGGAAGTAACAATCTTCTTATGGAAGGTGTACACGTTGCACATGACGCTATTATAGGAAACGGATGTATCATTGGAAATTCTACAAAATTTGCAGGTGAAATAATCATTGACGATTATTCAATAATAAGCGCAAGCGTATTGATGCATCAGTTCTGCCGTGTAGGTGGATATGGTATGATACAGGGCGGAAGCCGTTTCAGCAAAGATATCCCACCTTTTATCATAGCAGGTAGAGACCCTATCGCATATTGTGGAATAAACATTGTAGGACTGAGAAGAAGAGGATTCTCTAACGAACTGATTGAAAATATCCACAATGCTTACAGAATAATTTATAATAGTGGCAAGAATACAGCTGAAGCACTTGAACAGGTAAAACAGGAAGTTCCTATGAGTCCGGAGATAGAATATATTATCTCATTCATAGAAAATTCGCAAAGAGGTATTATCAGATAATCATTTTTTTGTATATTTACAAAACAAAGATTTAACACTATAATTAAGATGGTTTACAAATTCAGACTCATATCAGACGAAGTCGACAATTTCCTAAGGGAAATAAAAATCGACTCAGATGCTTCATTCTATGACTTGCATGAAGCAATCCTTAAATGCACAGGTTATAAAGATGACCAGATGACTTCTTTCTTTATTTGTGATGATGACTGGGAAAAGGAAACGGAAATTACTCTTGAAGATATGGGTACAAGCAGTTCGGACGAGGACATATACATCATGAAAGATACTCCACTGAGCGAACTACTTGAAGATGAAAAACAAAAACTGATATACGTTTTCGATCCGCTGGCTGAAAGGATCTTCTTCATCGAACTATCGGAAATCATCACAGGACAGGATCTGGCACATGCAATATGCTCGCGCAAGGAAGGTGAAGCTCCACAGCAGACTATAGACTTTGATGAACAGTTGAATACAAGTCAGTCTCTAGATCTTGGAGAGAACTTCTATGGCGACGAAGACTATGACATGGAAGATTTCGATATGGATGGATTCGACATGACAGAAGGTAATCCTTACGATGACGATAAGTATTAATGAATAATATAACCTAAACGACGAAGCGAAGAATACGGCTTCAACACAAATGTTGATAATCCGTCATTCTTCGCTTTCTTAATTTATAATCTGATGAACTGCAAAAAGACTCTCATAGTACTGATAGGACCTACAGGAGTAGGAAAAACTGACCTTAGCATAAAAATAGCCGAAAAATATAATTCGCCTATTATTTCTGCCGACTCAAGACAATTATATTCCGACCTTAAAATAGGTACAGCTGCACCTACAGAGGAATATTTGAAAAGGGTAAAACACTATTTTGTAGGTACACTTAAACTTACAGACTACTACAGCGCTGCACAGTATGAGAGTGAGGTTATCAGCCTTCTGGAAGAGCTTTTCAAAAACAACGACACAATACTCCTGGCAGGTGGGTCTATGATGTACATTGATGCAATATGCAAAGGTATTGACGACATCCCCACTGTGGATAATGACACACGGCAGATGATGATGGAAAAATATGAAAAAGAAGGATTGGAAAGATTGTGTGCAGAACTGAAATTGCTCGACCCGGAATATTATTCAATAGTGGATCTTAAGAATCCTAAAAGAGTTATTCATGCTCTTGAAATCTGTTACATGACGGGAAAAACATATACATCATTCAGAACAGGAAACAAGAAACAACGACCTTTCAATATTATAAAAATAGGATTATGCAGAGACAGAGAGGAACTGTATGAACGCATTAACAAGAGAGTAGATATAATGATAAACGACGGACTAGTGGACGAAGTTAAGTCTGTATATCAATACAAAGACTTGAACTCGCTGAATACCGTGGGATATAAAGAAATAATCCAATACCTTGAAGGAAACTGCACGTTGGACTTTGCCATTGAAAAGATAAAACAGAACTCACGTATATACTCCAGAAAACAAATGACATGGTTCAAGAGGGATAATGACATAAAATGGTTTCATCCGGACAATGAGAACGAAATCATGAATTTTATAGAAACAGAAAAGGCTGAATGATATAAAAAGTAGTGGAAAGACTACTTCACAAGACGAGTGAATGTAGTCTTTCCAAATATTTTTGATTGCAATATCAATGAGAAATCATATCTATATTTAAGCTTGGAAATCTTTGTATGTCTAAGATTATCCTCCCTGGATGACTTAAAGTCATTTCGCATCGACACATAATCTCTCCTAGCTTTTATCACAGCCTTGGCATTCGGAAAGTCAAATTTCAGTACATAGAAAATAACAGCAAGATAATCAAGTAAGCTACGGACTGACATGATTTTAACCAACTCATCAGAAGGAAGATTTTTATACATCATCAGCAGGTTATTGCGAAAATTAAGATAGGTTTTTCTTGGATTTTCTTTCTTCAAGGTAGCTCCCCCAACATGGTAAACTTTACTTTCAGGCACACAAACCAAACGATATCCCCTACTCAGCAATCGCCAACACAAATCTATCTCTTCCATGTGTGCAAAGAATCTTGCATCTAGTCCTCCAACTTCCATATAAACAGTTCTTCTGACAAACATTGCAGCACCAGAAGCCCAAAAAATATCTGTTGGCATATCATACTGACCATTATCCGTTTCAAGGGAATCAAATACTCTTCCACGGCAAAAAGGATAACCGTACCTGTCAATAAAGCCTCCGGAAGCTCCAGCATATTCAAATTTAGCCTTATCATGGTAGCTAAGTATCTTTGGTTGACACGCAGCAATATCATAATGCGATTCCATATACGCCAGCATCGGCTCTATCCATTGCTCTGTCACCTCAACGTCACTATTTAGCAAAACCACATATTCTGCATCAACGCACTCCATCACCTTGTTATATCCTTCAGCAAAACCATAATTCTCTTTAAATGAAATCAGTCCTACTGACGGAAACTCTGATTTAAGCACATCAATAGAATTATCTGTAGAACCATTATCTGCCACATAGATTTCTGCCAGATCATTGTTTGTGTTCTTTACTACTGACGGCAGGAACTTGCGTAACATTTCCGCTCCATTCCAGTTCAATATAACAACTGCTACCTTACTCATGCCAAATAACTTTAATCCTTTTAAAGAATTATTACTCTATTATTTCAGACAACAAAGATTCCCCATCAGCGCTGAACTCACCTAACTTAACTTTCACCAACTGATTATCGGCGACCTTTGAAGCGTCTAGTTCTACTCTAATATAATTATCTGTAAATCCATGCATTGGCACCCCCGGCTTGGAATGTTCAGATAGTACATATGCTTCCTTACCAATATGACGCTCATAGAAACTTTTTAATTTAGCATCAGACAATTCCAACAAACGTTGGCTTCTGATATGTTTCTCTTCGGGAGAAACAACATAATCAATTTTCAAAGCTTGTGTTCCTGGACGTTCCGAATAACTAAATACATGAAGTTGTGTAACATCAAGCGACTTGATAAAATCATATGCAGATTCAAAATATTCCGGAGTCTCACCGCGAGTTCCAACTATTACATCTACACCAATAAACGCATCCGGCATAAGTTGCTTGATTTTTCTTATCTTGGAAGCAAAAAGTTCTGTATCGTATCTGCGTCGCATCAGCTTTAATACCTCATCACAACCAGACTGTAACGGTATATGAAAGTGTGGCATAAAACGTTTAGAGACAGATACAAATTCTATTATCTCGTCTGTCAAAAGATTAGGCTCTATAGAAGAGATCCGATATCTCTCTATCCCCTCAACTTTATCCAATTCCTTAACCAAATCAAAAAATGTCTCGCCTGTAGTTTTACCAAAATCACCGATATTTACACCGGTAAGAACTATTTCCTTTCCTCCTTCTGAAGCTACATTCTTAGCTTGTTCTACAAGATCTGAAATAGTTCCATTTCTACTTCTACCTCTCGCAAAAGGTATAGTGCAATACGAACAGAAATAGTCACATCCATCCTGTACTTTTAGGAAATATCTTGTACGGTCGCCACGTGAACATGACGGTGAAAACTTACGAATATCCTTTGTCGCAGTAGTGATGGCCTCACCATGAGTATTCTTTTCCAATGTTCCCAAATATTTAATAAGGTCTCCCTTTTGCTCTGCCCCTAACACTAAATCTACGCCTTCTATATTCGCTACTGTTTCTGGCTTTAGCTGAGCATAACAGCCGGTAACAATCACATATGCTCCAGGATGAGATTTTACTAGCTTATGTATAGCCTGACGACATTTTTTATCGGCAACTTCAGTAACTGAACATGTATTTACGACTATAATATCTGCTTTCTCGCCTTTGCGTACTGTTCTCACTCCTGCCTCCTTCAATGATTTTCCTATGGTTGAAGTCTCAGCAAAGTTAAGCTTACAGCCCAATGTGTAGTAAACAGCTTTTTTATCCTGAAAAACGGTAGTATCAATCATAAAATAAAAATTTTTCTACAAAGTTACTCATTATTTCCTTATCTGTAAAGTCCTTAAAGTAGCAGAAGAAACAAATGTAAAAAAATAGAAAACATAGATAGTTAAAAAACACAAAATAGGCTGCAAAACATATTTTTAAAGCAAATTATTGGATAAAAAAAGAACAACGTATTGAAAAACTATATATCTTTGCAACGTCAATTAAGATAACAACATAAGTATTACAGAATTTTAAAAGCAAAGAAGATGAAAAAGTTAGTATTTTTATTCGTTGCATTCGTTGCAGTATCTTTCGCATCATGTGGTGGTAACAAAAATGCAAATGCAGAATCTACAGAAGCTGTTGTAGTTGAAGAAGCTACTCCTGCTGCTGATTCAGTATGCTGTGACACAGTTGCTTGCGACTCAGTTGCATGTGACTCTGCAAAAACTTGCTGCAAAGCTGAATAATTTCAGTAAGAATCTGATTAGGTAAAAAGCTAAAGTCTGTTGGGATAACAAACCATACAGACTTTTTTTATGCACTTAGGTTTCCTAAAAGTAGTATATAAACAGAAAATAATCAACAAACATCAGATTAATATCTCTGTTATGGATAAAAGAATCTATATTCACATACATACTACAAATAAAAAAAAGAGGGTGTGTCAAAATGATGCATCCTCTTTTCGTTATATAATCATCGGTTTCTCATTTTTCATAGAGTATGATTTCTATATTTCCGTATTATCCCTATCTCCATGCTTTCAAGTAGTATAA
>NZ_JADYTJ010000054.1 GCF_021531075.1 Bacteroides caecigallinarum
GTTTGAGGCGATCAGCCTCACTCAATTCAAGCACTTTTATATGTTTCATGATTCAATTTCTAAAATATCATGAGACAATATTAATAATTTATGCTGAATATAAAAATATTTTAGATCACTTACTTATTGATTAAATATAATATTATATGCGTGTAGAGATTTATTATATTATTTAGTACGAATGTCCTTGTTAACAATATTTATACTTTTAAGTTGAAATAAATCTGATTATGACAATTTGTAATGTGTTTATGCTTTTGTTTGCTTGATTTTGACAAAAAGAAAGCATTTGTATTTGCCTTATGGCAAAATGTAATGCCTATAAAAATGTTTATTTATAGATGCTTATGTTTTGTAAGTAAATAACTTCATCAATTAATTTTATGTTATGACATACTTTTGTAATTTTGCGCCGTTTCAAAAATTAAAGTATAATTAAGATATAGGATTGAGAGATGGCTACTAATTTGGAAAGTTCTCTGTTTTTTAACAATTGGGATATCGTGTTTCGTAAAGTCAAATCACGAGATCCTTTTTAGTAAATAAATCCTTTTGAGGCATTTATGGGAAGGTGTTCCCGTTTATGTCCCTTTTCTCTATATATTCCGGCGCAAATAAAGAGTCATGTTTAAACATTCGCTTCTCGGTGGAGGATGTGGATGTTGATGCTTTGTGGTGCGTTGTGTTTTGATGTGTAAATTCATTTAATTTTTAATTTTAAAATTTATAATAGCAAAAGATGAAAAGATTATGTCTTTGGTTGGTCTTTTTTGCTGTGATAGGTATTCAGATGGCTTTGGCACAGTCATTTTCTGTTAAGGGAAATGTGGTGTCTAAATCAAACGGTGAGCCATTGATTGGTGTATCTATCCTTCAGAAAGGAACGACAAATGGGGTGGTTACCGATATTGATGGTAACTATGAGCTTAAGATTCAGGGTAAAAATGCGACCTTGGTCTTCTCTTACATTGGTATGCAGACACAGGAGTTGTCTGTTAATGCTTCAACAGGCGTTTTAAATGTAGTAATGCAGGATGATTCGCAGTTGGTTGATGAAGTTGTGGTTGTGGCTTACGGTGTCCGTAAGAAAGGAACTATCGCCGGTTCTGTATCGACAGTAAAAGGCGATAAGATTGCAAACGTTCCTGCCGCAAGTTTTGATCAGGCTTTGCAAGGTCAGGCTGCAGGTTTGCAGGTAATGTCTGATTCCGGAGAACCAAGTGCGTCGGCATCATTCCAGATTCGTGGTACAAACTCTATCAATGCCGGAACTTCACCTTTATTTATATTAGACGGTATTGCTATTTCGGCAGATGATTTTTCAGCTATTAATCCAAGCGATATTGAGAGCATTTCAGTTTTGAAGGATGCGTCGTCTACATCTATTTACGGAGCTCGTGCGGCAAACGGTGTTGTGGTTATTACTACAAAACGCGGAAAGATGGGTGAAAAAGGACATATCACAGCCAGAGCTCAGTTTGGTATCTCAAAATTGGCATACGGAAAGTGGAATCAGATGAACACTGCCGAACGTTTGCAGTACGAAGAAGAAATCGGTTTGCGTACTCCCGGAACATATGACCGCGAACTTCTTGAAAGAACTGATGTAGACTGGAGAGATGCCGTATATAATGACAATGCACCTTTCTCTAATGTAGAATTGCAGTTCAGCGGTGCTTCAGACAAATTCAACTATTATGTATCAGGAGGTGTTTACAATCAGCAGGGTATCGCGCTTGGTTCTGATTTTACACGTTATTCATTCCGTGCCAATTTGGAGGCTCGTTTGAACAGCTGGTTTAAGATTGGAACAAATTCAGCGGTTTCATATGAAGATATCAGCGAAGCTACTTCAGGTGAATATACCACTGTAACTCCTATCTCTGCTGCAAGATTTATGTTGCCTTACTGGAATCCTTACAAGGAAGACGGCTCATATGCTTCAGTAAGCGATGATACATGGTTGGGAACAAACGTAAACCCGTTGGAATGGCAGGCTAATAACCCTACTACTTCAAATAAGTGGAAAGTAATGGCAAACCTATATGGCGAACTTACTCCTATTGAAGGATTGACACTTAAATCTATGGGAGGTATTGACTTCCTTGACCGTAGAGGTGATGTTTCTTCAAATCCAAGTTATGTTCCAAATATGGGTGAGGGATATGTAGGACGTTCATTCTCACGTTATTATAACCTTACATGGACAAATACAGCAAACTATGTGTTTGATTATGAAGACAATCATCACTTTAATTTCCTGTTAGGACAGGAAGCTGTAAACAATCAGTCTGAAGCTTTCTCAATCGTGACTCGCGGTCAGAGCAGTGACAAGTTGCTTAACATGACTGCCTCAACCCGTTCTGAAAGTCCGAGCGACAGTTTCGTAGGTTCAACATATTTGTCATTCTTCCTGCGTGGCGAATATAACTATCAGGGTAAGTATTATGCAGATTTCTCTTTGCGCCGTGATGGCTCTTCACGTTTCGGTAAAAACTCACGTTGGGCTAATTTCTGGTCTATCGGTTTGATGTGGGATGCCAAGAAAGAGTCGTTCCTGGAAGATTACGACTGGTTGTCAATGGCACAGGTTTCCGGTAGTATCGGTACATCTGGTAACTCGTCTATCCCTGCATACGACCATTTGGCATTGTTTGCCGGAGGTCCTACTTACGGTCTTGAAGGCTCTGTTCTTCCGGGTATAGCTCCTTATTCAAGAGGTAATGAGGACTTGACTTGGGAAAAACTGTTGACAACGAATGTTGCCCTTAAGCTTGGATTCTTTGACAGATTCAATGTAGTTGCAGAGTTTTATCATAAAAAGACTACAGACATGCTTATGGCAGTTCCTGTGACACTTACGTCAGGATATGTAGAGCAGTGGAGCAATATCGGAGCAATGGTCAATAAGGGTGTTGATTTGAGTTTCGATATCGACATTCTGCGAATCAATGATTTCAGATGGAATTTCGGAGCGAATATTTCATACAATCACAATGAGATAACAGAACTTTACAATGGCAGAGATGTTTATGAACTTGCCAATACTAATCTGTTGCTCAAGACAGGACATTCATACGGAGAATTCTACATAAACCGTTTCGCCGGTGTCAACCCTGTAAATGGTGATGCCCTCTGGTATGACAAAGACGGAAATATCACCAATGTATATAGCGAAAACGATAAAGTTCTTGTAGGCAAGAGCAGTATTGCTCCATGGCAGGGTGGTTTCAATACCATGTTCACATGGAAAGGTTTGTCTGTAAGTGCTCAGTTCACCTGGGTAAAAGACCGTTGGGTGATGAACAACGACCGCTATTTTGACGAAAGCAACGGTATGTTTATTAACCAGAACCAGTCAAAGAAACTTCTTTATGACCGTTGGAAAGAACCGGGTGACATTGCAACAGTGCCTCGTCATGGAGTGGTTATGGAATTTGACGACCGCTTGTTGGAAGATGCTTCATTCCTTAGATTGAAAAATCTTAATGTATCATATTCTTTCGACAGAAAACTGTTGAGGAAAACAAAAATCGTAGAGAATCTGCGTGTATTTGCACAGGCACAGAACTTGCTGACATTTACTAAATTCCAGGGAATGGATCCTGAGTCAACAGGAAATATGTATCAGGCTCAATATCCGATGTCACGTCAGTTCTCTATAGGACTTGAAGTTGGATTTTAATTGATAAATAACGAGAAAATATTATGATAAGAAATATAAAATTGTTTTTGTTTACATTGGTATTGGCAGGGACAACCTCATGTAAAGGCTTTTTGGATGAATATCCTGATTCTGCAATACCTGAGGAACAGGCTATGGAGACACTGGACGACTGTACAACTATTGTAACAGGTATATACAGTGCGTTCAAGTCCGGTTATCTTTATTCCGGAAGCATGACTCTGCTTCCTGATATTCAGGCAGACATGACATATGCTTCGGATGCCAATATGGGTTTATATACAGAGTTCTATCGCTGGCAGTTCAAGCCTACAAACAGTGAGGTGCAGGGCGTATATGCATCATTGTATTCTATAATATCTACATGTAATTTCTTCCTGGAAAATGTAGAAAAGGTACAGAATTCCCTTACTTCTGAGGCTGAAAAGGAAGAACTTGAAAGAAGAATGGGTGACGTTTATTTTGCCCGTGCTTTGTCTTATGCCGAGTTGATTCGTTTCTTCTGCGAGGCTTACGATGAGGATATAGCAGATAAAGAGGAAATGGGTGTTTCATTGAAACTCTCGTATGCGGACGATTCTCCTGTAAAACGTTCTACACTTCGTGAATCGTATGCACAGGTAATCAGCGACCTTGAATTTGCTGAAAAATATATCCCTTCATCACGTTCAGTGGCCGACAGCCCATATTTCAGCGTAGGTGCCGTAAATGCTTTAAGGGCAAGAATATATCTTTATATGGGTGGAACAGGAAACACTCCTGATGCAGAAGAAAAGAAAAACCTTGAAAAGTCTGTTGAGTACGCCGGCAAGGTTATAGATTCAAATGTTTATGAATTGTGTAACGGAACAACCGGAAGCGGCTCTGATTATGAACTTATATGGTCGTTCGATACAGGAACAGAGGTTATATGGAAAGTTGCAATGAGTTCAACCAGCCTTGGTTCATCATTGGGACAGATATTCCTCAATTTCGTTGCTCCTGATTATTACAATCCTGATTATGTGTTTGCCGAAGAAATCCGTAAACTCTTTTATGAAGGCGACTGCCGTTCATCTCTTTTTGTGGTAGACTATACAGTAGGAACAGGACATGAACAGCCTATGGTAATTAAATACTTCGGTAATACAGACCTCGACGGCGGTGCAACAAAGAAGTTCATCAATATGCCTAAGGTGTTCCGTCTGTCAGAAGTTTATCTGGTTCGTGCCGAAGCAAACTATAAGCTTGGTAATGAGGAAGATGCTAATGCAGACCTTACTGTACTCCGCAAGAAACGTATAACTGCTTATGGTAGCAGTGGCGCATCGGGTGACGATTTGTTTAAGGAAATCCAGAACGAACGTGCCATAGAACTTTATATGGAAGGTTTCCGTCTGTCAGACCTGAAACGTTGGAAATTGCCTATCGAACGTAAGAAACAGATTTACACAGTAGATGGTCCTGACAATAACGAATTGAACATACCTTACAACAGTACAAAATATTGTCTTACTACATGGCCTATTCCTAAGCATGAACTGGAGGCTACAAACGGTGTGGTAAAGGGTAATGCAAGTAATGACTTATAATAATAAGGATACAGATATGAAAAAGAATATTTTTTCAAAGTTATTTTATTCGTTTCTTTTAGTTACAAGCATAGTTTCTTGTACTCAGGAGGAAACGTACTACTCCGGCCCTCAAATAGCGCTTTTCAGCGATTCGCTTTATCTGATGCCGGTAGTCAATAATCCCGACAAAGAGTTTACCGTTCCTGTCGGAGTGACAAATGCAGTGGATTATGACCGTCATTATGCCGTAGAGGTGGTAAATGAAAAATCTACAGCCGTTCGTGGCTATCATTATGATTTTGTTGACGGTACTGAGAATATTACAATAAAGAAAGGCCAGACAACTGCTGAAATCAAGTTGAAAGCCGAGTATGACAGATTTGAGCGTGATGATACTCTGAAAGCTTGTTTCCGTCTTGTAGCTCCGAAAGAAGAAATCTCTTCAGTCTACAAAGATGAAACAGTAGTTGAAATGCTTCAGTGCAAATCGTTCGTAATGGATGACTTCCTGAAAGAAGGTGGAAATATAGAAATGATAGCATCGTTCCCGTTCGGTGAAAATTCAGCTTCTTATATGGTAAAGGGATATAAGATTGATGACAAAACCATGGCGGTATATATTTTCGATGACGAGGAAAGACTTCCTATCCGTATGATATTCGATGATTCTGACCCGTTGAATCCTGTTATTACCGTTCCGGAGCAGGAAGCGTTTTATGAAAGTTCGTTCAGTAGGGTATATGTACGTTCGGTAGAGCAGTATCCATGCTATTTCAATACATACGAGGACTTCTTCGTTCTCTGGCTTGAAGTATTCGTTCCTCAGGCAGGTAGTTTCGGAGTATATCAGTATGCCTTCCGCTGTCTGACTCAGGAAGAAGCAGACGATATGAATAATGGAGTCGGATAATAACTTTTAAAATACTATAATTATGAAACAGATAAAGAATTTGGTTTACACATTGTTGCTGTCTGTTTGTTGTGCAACAATGTTTACAGCATGTAGTGAAGAAGAAGGTGTCGTAGATGCCAAGGATTTGGTATTAAGCAAAGAAGAAGTGGTATTTCTTGCAGAACCGGGAGAGTCACAATCTGTAACTTTTACAGCAAATGCTGACTGGAGAGCAACTTCTGAGCAGGGATGGATTCTGATTGATACTCCTGTAGGAAAGAAAGGTGAAAGCACTGTAAGTGTTTCAGTAAAGGAAAATACAGAAAAAGTTTCACGTCAGGGTAATGTTATTATCACAGAACCTTCTACAGGTAAAATGGCTTCTTTCAAAGTTAAGCAGGAAGCACAGGGAGTTAACTTTGTTGTGAGCAAAGAAGTAGGAGAATTATATATTGATAGCGAAAAAAAGGTCATTTCAGAAAGAATAAACGTTGCTGCAAACTTTAAGTATGATATACAGATAAAGGGTGTAGATTGGGTGACTTATTCAATTGATGATGCTACTAAGGACATTATTTTCTATGCTGATAATGAAAAGGCAACAATAGAACCTAAAGACATTACAGTAAATTTTGTACCGGAAGAATCGGAAGTTGAGACTCAGTCTTGGACTTTGAGATGGGATGGATTCACACCGAGTGTTAAATTTTATAGATATAAAGTAGAAGGCGATATACAGAGTGAGTTGATTCCTGTAAATGGAGAAGTGGAATTTGTGAAGTTGGAAAATAAAAATCAAGTTTCATTGGTCGTTGAATCGAATGTTCCATGGAAATTGTTGACAGATTTGAGTAATACAATAATAAGTGAAGTAAGTAATGTTGAACAAGGAGAACAATTAGAAAGAATATTTACAAATAGAATATCTATCTTTTCAGTGTTTGATGAGAAACAGTTGAATTCAAAAGATAGTTCTAGTGAATTGTCTTTCCAATATGAAAATGACAATAATAAGACTATAAATATAACTTTCATAAAGAAAGGCGTAGGCGATAAATATATAGAAATAGACAATACGGCCTTTAATGCTTTAAAAGTTGATTTAACTGGAACCGGATGGAAAATGTTTTCTGCAACAGCAAAAGATGAGGGGGCGGTATTGTCAATAGATATTGAGGTGCGTAGTACTATTCAAGAAGTTTATCCGATATTAATGTTTTATAATCGATCTTTGAATCCTGATGAGAAGGATACTTATTCACCTGCCTCAAGGTCTGTTATAACATGTACAGATATATCTTCAACACGTACAATGGCACAAACAAAAAAGTTTAGGTTGTCAGTAAAAGATAGAAGTACTGCTATGATGGATGATGGAGAAGTTAGATACTTTAAATTGTTTATGGCTGAGAAAAACGACTTTACTGAATATTTTGAAGCTACAGATGAAAGTTGGACTTCTTTTACTATGAAGAAAGGTGTAACCGGTATATGCGAAAGTATTCCTTTTGGACAAGCAGCTTATGTAAATGAATATACATTTGAATCTGAAGATGTTGCTAAGGATGAACCAGTAGTACATAATGTTGATGCCAAAGGTGGTGTCTTGACTATTGAGTATTCATCTGATGAACCTGGATTTATAACAATGTATGATGAAGTATCTTTTACAGAAGATAACAAATATATAGAAGGTGGAAATCCACTTAATATAGATTGGGCTGAGTTTGACTACGATTCGTATGTACCAGGAAATAAGTTCTGTATTAAAGTTAAGGAAAATAATACTGGTACAGAACGAGAAGTAACTATATATTTAGCAGCATGGTTAGGAGATGGAAAGCCTGAACAGTATTTCGGCTCATTTACAATTAAGCAAGCAGCTGCATCTCCTTCTACAGAACAATAATTTAGAAAACAAATATGAAATATAAAGACATAATTAATAAGCTAATGTTGCTCCTGCTGTTTGTAGCAGGAGTAACATCCTGCTCAGACGAAACAACTGAGCAGATTGAAAGCGGGTACGGATATGTACTGTTTCAGGTAGCATCCGTAGGTACCCGTGCTTCTCAGGATTTGGACTACCTGAGTGAAGCTAAAAAGATAGAAGTAACATTGTTGCATAATGACAACCGTATTACGCAGACATTGAACCTTACTTCGGTAGAAGGAATGGGAGAAATGGGACTGACATCAGAAAAACTGCAACTTCTTGACGGTAATTATAAACTCCAGAGCTATACACTTTATGGTGTGTCAGAAACAGTAGGTGAAGACCTAAAGCCTATTATGCAGATAGACTTGGACGAACTTACTTCCTTCAGTATTACTTCATCTTATATCACTAAGGTTGATGTGGATGTCAAGTCGGTATTAAGAGGTAATGTATCGTTCCTTCTGACTAAAGATTTGACCGCTTTCGATGATGCGGCTCAGGCTGCAGGTAAAGCTCTTTCAAGATCGGTAGAACCTGAAACAACACAGGACGAAGATGAATTCAATTATAACAATATTGAAAGTGTAGAAATCTATTATAAGAAGAAAGGTACACAGCAGCAGCCGTACACTCGCCTGTGCGACGTTTATCGTGATTACGAAACAGGCCTTTTGCGTACAGATACAATCTCTGTTGAGGCAAAAGAATATGAAATAACTCAAATCAGAATGTTTGCTTCGGATGAACGTCTGTTGCTCCTTGCGCAGGACTTGAAGGATTGCTTTGTAAATGTTGTTCCTAATGAAGTACAGTCACCTGAAGTTCCTATAAAGTATGAAGAAGGTAACTTGGCTATAAAAGACTATATAGCTCTGTATAATATATGGAAAAATATGGAAGGTGAGGAGTGGAGCTATTATGGCGAAAACTTCCCTATTGGTGCCAACTGGCGTTTTGAAAACAGGCCGGTTGATGAATGGGGAAACCAGCCTTGTGTTACTTTAAACAATGCCGGACGAGTAGTCCAGCTGGATCTTGGAGCATTCAATCCATCTGGTGATGTTCCTGATGCTCTTTGTGACTTGTCGGAACTTGAAGTGCTGTATCTCGGTCATCATAATGAAGTAGGCGATCCAAACGTAATAACAGACGAAATGAATGGCTTTGCCATAGATATGTGGAAGCTGAACCACAATCCTAACTATAATTTCGAAAGAGATTATATGGATGTGTTCCGCGCACGCAGGGCTTTGATGCACCCTTCTACAGTGCGTACGGACTTATTTACTCCAAAGAAGAAAGATGTTGATGTGATGAAATATGCTACACCTGTGACTTACGGAAACAATCAGGGAAAGCAGACTAACAGAATTAAAGGCTTGCCTGAAAATATAGGCAATCTTAAAAAACTAAAGACATTGTTTATTGCCAATGGATTGGTTTCTGAGCTTCCAGCCTCTTTTAAAGAACTGACAGCCCTTGAGGAACTTGAGATTTATAACTGTAAGAATATGACAAAAGTTCCTGTAGAAGATTTGAAGAATTTGAACCTTGTAGTTCTTAACTTTTCTATAAATCCTCAGATGTTCTCTGGTACAAATGCTACAGGTAATGAGGATTTGAATTCTTTGTTTGCAGATAAAAAATATCCAATCTGTAAGACTCTGCAGTTGATGTATCTTATAGGAAACAGAATCAGTGACTTCCCTGAAAATATCAAGAATATTGCTGACCTCAGAATGCTTGAAATGACAAGAAACAGACTGACAGAGCTTCCTGCAATGGTTGATGGAGATGGTACGACACGTTTGTTCAGACCTGTTGAAGCGATTTTTGCTGATAACAGTATCACAACGGTTGATGATAACTTCTGTGCTACTGAGGATTTGGAAACTCTCAACCTTACAAACAATGCCCTGACTGTGTTCCCTAATCTATATAAGGAAGAGATTAATGGTGATGAGGACAGTACGATTCCGGCTGCTACGCTTTTGGACTTCTCTTATAATAAGATAAGCTCATTCCCGGAAAATTTCAATGGGGTAAAGACCGAGACTTTGAATCTGACTTCAAATAATTTTGGTGAAAATGATGACTGTAAATATGGAAATAATAAACATTATTTTCCTGATGCCTTGGCTGAAACAGGTTCTATAGTATTGAATCTTCAGCTTGCATGTTGTGGACTTGACTCTATTCCGGCGGAAGCATTGCTGATAAATATTGATACAAAAGAGAAACCAGAGCCAAGCCAGATTGTGGCATTGGATTTGAAAGGTAACCGTCTGCGTTATATACCGTACAAGTTTAATCTGCTGAATTATCCATACTTTACAGGAATCGATTTGAGTAATAACGCGTTCTCAATTTTCCCTTTAAATATATTCAATGTGCAGGCCATGAGTAAGGTGTTTCTTTCAGGACAGTATGAAATAAAAGGTACAGGTGTTAATGAAGTGACAGTGCCATGTCTGAAGGTCTTCCCTCAGAATGTACATAAGGCTTTTGGCTTGAGAGTATTGGATGTATCAGGAAATGATATACGCAAGATTATTGAATCTGATTTCCCTGATCAGTTGGCGGAGTTTAATGTAACAGATAATCCAAATCTGGAAATGCAGGTTCCTTCTCATGTTTGTACATTCATAGAGATGGGTAGAATGTTTCTTTACTATGACGCTACACAGCTGATTACAGGATGTCCTATATTGGAAACTGAAAACTAATTAATAAGGTAACATTATGAATAAATTTATAAACAGAATATTAATCATAGGATTAATCAGTTTTATCTCTTTCTCATGTAAGGAAGATGATACCACTATCAATGGTATAGAGATAGATAAGACTGAACTTAATATGTATGATGCAGGAGGTGAGGAAGAAATCTCTGTCAGCGCAAAAGGGGATTGGATTGCCAAATCGAATGCTTCATGGTGTATGGTTTCTCCTGCTAACGGTAACGGTGATGCAGTATGTCGTGTGGTAGTTGACCAATCTACAAGATATGACGAACGTACTGCTAAAATCACTTTTATCTGTGGCTCGGACTTGAGAGAAATAACGGTAAATCAGTTGGGATATGCGCCTGTAATCAAGATTATTACTGATGAGGTTTCATTGCCGTACTATGCAGACGAAGAGAAAGCGTATTTCGATGTCGAAGTAATGGCGAATGTGGAATACAATGTTAATATTGAAAATACAGAATCTAATGATACATGGATTACGACGGATGAGGAATATTCTTATACTCCTTCTTTGACAAAGCCGGAATCAAAGAAATTCAGATTCCATTATGATATTAACAGTGGTTTGGAAGACAGAATCTTGAATATAAATTTCAAGGAAAACAAAGAAGGAGGAATTGTTTCTGTATATAAAGTAACACAGGAACATATGGAGGATATTATTCCTTCACGTCGTGGTGATTCCCTTGCTGTTGTAACTATAGCAAGACAGATGGGATTGTTTGGAACTTATTGGGACACAAGCCGTCCTATTACTCACTGGGATAATATTGAAACAGAAGAAATTGAATATATGTATGATGATGGCATTTCTGAGCCGGAGAAAAGAGTAGAAGAAAGAATAGTTGGTGTAAGTATCTTTATGTTTGACACAGATCGTTCTATCCCATTCCAGATTGCAAAACTTGACCAGTTGCGTACTCTTGAAATCAAGGCTAACTCTAACTCGCATATTAAATCTATAAAGCTTGGTGATGAAATAACTCAACTGAAAAATCTTAGGAGCTTGTCTCTTTATGCATATGGCTTGAGTGAATTGCCTGCACCTGAAAAATGGGCTGAGATGACTAATCTTGAGGAACTCAACCTGTATGGAAACAGTTTCTTGGAATTGGGAAAGCCATCAAAGCCAAAGTCTTTGTTGTGGTCTCTTAACGGTTTAACTTCAGCATATAGAAACCAGCCTGGTGCTAAGACCTTGAAATATCTTGAAATCGGAGGTAATCGTAAGAAGGACTCTATGGATGATATGACAGACTTGCCATTGGGAGTTAACAGGGAAACGGATCTTGGCTTGACAGGAGAAGTTGATAATTCATTGTTTACAATGTTCCCTGACTTGGAACACCTTGGAATAGGATATAACTATTTGTATGGTGAACTCGAAGATATACCATACCCGGAAATAGTAATGCCAAAACTTCGTACTTTGCGACTGAATATGAACAAATTCCATGGAAAACTTCCGAATTGGATTCTAAATCATCCTAATCGCGGATGCTGGGATCCGGAAGTTCTGATATTTAACCAGAAAGGAAAGTCACCATTAACGGATAAAGTTGGATTTACAAATACTAATGAATTTGATTATATAGATTGCCCTGACGAATCGGAAGAAACCGTAGAAACAGTATTGTATTTGCCGGAACTCAACGAATACGAAAAGACTAAGGGAGCTCCTTTGGCCGGATATTGGAGATATTATGAACGTTTTAACTTGTGGAAGAATCATGATTAAAAATTATTTATTTTATTGTCTGTTGTTGTTTTCAGCTCTGTTTGTAGGGTGTAAGGACGACAATTTTGATAATCCTCCTTTGGAAGAAGGACAAGGAGAAATAACTTTCCGCTTTTTTGAACACACTGTATATACCATAGACGATATAACAGATGTAGCGCGTTTGAAAGTTACTATAAAGAAAGATGGTGAGGATGAAAATATAGTTTTACCGACAATTGACGTAAAGGCTGACGGTGAAGAAATGGTGTCGGACGTACTTCGTTTGGACGTTGGTAATTATACGGTAATAAGATACGTTGCATACGATAATAAGGGTGACCAGTTGCACGAAATGTATTTGCCGGATTCATCGGAAAATACTTTTTCTATAACTCATGATCAGGCAACGGCATTTTATTTCCCTGTGAATGTCCTTGAAATACTGTCTGCCGATATGTTGAAAAATAAACTTTTCGGTTTGTGTACTGAGATTTTTGGCCCTGACTCTACTTTGTGGCCAAAAACTTGGCGCGAAGAAAATGAGGATATTACTAAATGGGAGAACTTGGAATATGATGAGGATGAACAGTATTTGGCAGGAATAGTATTTGACGAGAAGTTTAAAGGCATGAAAAAACTTCCTGCAAATATAGCACGTTTCACAACTCTTGAGAATATAATGATTCGCGATATTCCTGAGTTTGAGGAACTTCCTGTTGAACTTAGTGAAAGTAATCTGCAGTCTATTGAAATTATCAATACTTCATTGAAGTCATTGCCGGAAAATCTTTATATCAAGCACCTGTATAAGATTTCAATAATTGACAGTAAACTAACAGAGTTCCCAACTTGTTTGAGCAATCATGAAAAATTGGAAATGCTTGATTTGGTAGGTAACGAAATCTCACAGATACCTGAAGACGCATTTACTAAATTGGAAAAAATGTCGCAGTTGCGTATCCAGCATACAAAGATTTCTTCTTTGCCTGCAAATACTTTTACTGCATTGTACAGGGTTTATACTTTCGACTTCCGTTGGAATGAGAATCTTTCATCTTTGCCTACAGAAGTACCTTCAACTCGTACTAAGTTCCAGGGATTGTTGCTTGACGGATGTGCATTTACTGATATACCAGATGTAGTTGCTAATATTAAGGAATTGAGAACTCTTTCAATGGCTGATAATAAACTGACTTCTATTGATTTTAATAAACTTAAAATCAATGAAAATCCAAATTTGGATCAGTTGTTCTTTGATGGTAATAAGTTGACTTCTTTTGGGGTACCTACTGATAAAAATACAAGCATAATACTTTTAAGCTTGAATAATTGTGGACTTACAGAAATTCCTGATTTGTCAAAATGGGAAAATTTATGTTATTTCTCTGCTGCGAATAATAATATAACAACAGTCAATGAAGGTACGTTTGAAAATAATAAAAAATTATCAGTGATTGATTTGTCGGGAAATACAGGATTGTCGACTGTACCAGAAAATGATTTTGGAGTATATACTGAAACAGTCAATGGCAGAACTGAAGTTCCTGTAAACCTCAAATCTTTGAATCTCGACGGATGTACATCATTGGAATGGACTGTTCCTTCAACTTGGTGTTGTTTGAAAGGTGACGTAATGTTTGGAGGAAACGGTGATAAGCAATTGCCTGATTATCCGGTAATAGTGTATAACCGTAATGCACCGGGAGTAACATATGAGAAATGTTGGAATGACGATTGTCCTTTCAGACATGAATCTAATGGTTATCAGCTTAACTTTGCAAAGGAATTTGATGAAATCTGGGCAGATCTTCATAAATAATTCAATAAACAAATAATATGATACATTGCCGGGCTTGTTGTGTATTGTCCGGCAATGTCTATTTATAAATATATTTATGAAAGTATTTTACACTATATTGTTAGCAAGTTCTCTGATGCTGGTTTCATCGTGTAAAGACGATGAAACTCCGGGAGAAAATCCGCCGGTGACAGAAAATCCAGGAGATAATCAGCAAGAACAGGATTATATATCTGAATTTGCTCATTGTCGCCTGATGGGGTTGAAAGGAAAACCGAAGGAAATGATAGAGAGAAGGATACAGGAAGAAGACGGTGAAACTTTTGAAGTCCCATACAAATATTATTTCAATGAAAAAGGTAATATCATAAAGTATGACCCATTTGGTGAAACTGAGGCAGAAAGCAGATGGATACCGGTAGATGCAAGAATAAATACATACCAATATGATGACGAAGACAGGCTCGTTGTCGCTACTTTTCATACTGTGGGGGTGGATGGTGATGACGAGGTATATACAATAGAATATGGTGACCACGATTTATACGTGCCTCTGCCTTTTGCTGTGGGAACTATAGATTTTATACTTCAGAAAGGAGTAAAATCTGTAAAAATCAATGGCAAGAAGATTTTAGAGTGTGACGGAAGTAAAGTGGAATATTCAAATGAACAATCTGCTGGTTTCTTTAAAGTATTGGTTACAGGAACATATATGTATAAGAATTCTGATTATCCTACTTCATTAAGCGAGATTAAAACAGTAGGCGAATCTGTGAACTCTACTGATAACGTTAAATATTCTTTTAGCGAAAAAGGATATCTTCTGAAAGAGGAAAAGCAGTCAGACATGTCAGGCGAGTACGGTATGCCGGAAGGTTCGTATTATGAAAAGACCGTACGTGAGTATTATCCTAACAGATATCTTGCACCGAAGAATGTCACGTTTGAAAGGCAAAGTTCAATTGAAGGAATGGAAATTAACCTAAAATATAGTCTTCAATATTGGTACAATGATAAAAATCTCTTGACTGGGATTGTTAGAACAGATGATTTGGAGGGAGGTACCAACGGAGCCGAAGAGTCATATTCATATTCAGAATTTGATGAGCATGAGAATTGGGTCGATGCTACATACTGGTTGAATACAGATGTGGATGAAACTCACATCACCGGTAATTTTACTGTTAAGCGCAGTTTTACTTATTGGGAATAATCCATAGAGAGTTGTATTATTGGTCTTCTATGACTTTTAATACAACTCTATTTTTTTCCTTGCCACCGTCGGTAAGTCTTATTTTTATGCTGTTCTTTTCTTGAGGTTTATAATATATATTAAGGTCTTTATCAGAACGAGCTTTAAATAAGAACTCGTTTTCATCAAAGAAAATTCCTTTTACGTTTGTCTTTATTATGACTTCTATATCGCTGTCGGATATATTTGTCATGGGAATTACTCTCATGACAGTGTTCGATGAATTACTTTTAAGTGTAGTTCTGATGTTTCTGAACTGTATGTTTCCAATGTTGTAATTGTATCCTTCTTTAAATGTAGTGTTTGATGATACGTTCCCTTTGAAGCTCAGCTTGACAGGTGTTGGTGAGCCGGAGAAATATACGGTAATTTGCTTGTTGAAGAATCCTTTTATTCCTACAGGATTGAATGATACTGATATCTTTCCTGTTTCTTTAGGCATTACAGGTTTTTTGTCATACGATGGCATTGCGCATCCGCAACTCGTTGCTACATGTGATATCGCTATTGGTTTATTGGTGTTATTTATAAAGGTGTATTCAATCTGATGAATATCTCCATTTTGATTTATAATTCCGAGGCTTTTGTCTATTACATGAAATTCTATTTGTGAATTTATTTTAGTCGGATGAAAGCCTAATAATAATATTATTATAAAGCATACTCTTATTTTTATGCATTTTTGTTTTGCCATAATTATTTTAAAAAGTGATACAGTGATTATATTTTGCAAAGTTAAACAAATTCTTTTATTTTTTTGTATCGCTATCATCTGCATCTCTTTTTGCAACTCAGAATTTCTTACCGTAGCGTATTCGACATATATTTGCAAACATCTGTAGCAGTCATTTATTTAGAAGCATCGTGGATTTGATTCTCTTTTATCTTGTCTGCATACGAAGTAAGCCTGTTTTTGTATTCTTCTACGCTTTGTGAGGGGACAAGGATTTCATTTATGTTGTCAACGAATGGTAGTACGTTTGGTATGGAGCTGTCTGGTATATTTGACAGTACCGGTATTTCCAATGAATTGAATACTATTGTGCTGACATCGTAGTTTGTCCTTAAACCTAAGTCTCCAATGCTTTTCAGGTTTTTGGGAAGGATTATCTTTCCGAGCTTCTCGCAACCTATGAAAGTGTAGCCTTCCATGGTGGTGATATTGTCCGGCAGCGTAGCTTCGGTAAGCGAGGTGCAATCCTGGAACGCTCCTATAAGGATACGCCCTCCTGTGTTTGTGGATTCTGATGTCTTACTTATCTTTGTCAGGCCGGTGCAGTTGGCAAAAGCCATGTATCCGATTGTGTTGAGGCCGTTGTGTAGGGTAATACTCGTCAGACCGGAGTTGTAGAATGCTTTATTGCCTATTACTGTTGTGGACCGGCTGATTGATATGTTCTGCAAATTGGCGGTCCCGTAGAATGCCTGGCTTGCTATCTCTTTAAGATTGGACGGTAAAATGATTTCTTTCAGGCCGCTGTCGATAAAAGCTGATTCGGATATTACTTCAATTTGTGTTTGGGAGATGTCAACATTTTCTAATGTAAGCTTCCAAAATTGGCGTATTGACTAGCATGTCTCTTTCCCATACCTTCGTGCTAAACTTAAAACTTGAAAGATTATGTTTAGCGAAAAAGATTTTGAAAGACTGTGGTTCCTCTACAAGACCGAGGGCGAACCCAATGGAGTTTCCATCAACTCATTCTGCGTTAGCAACAATATTCCATACACGGCATTCTATGACTGGTTCAAGAAGACACAAAAGAAGGTTGTACCTGTAGAAGTGGAAGGTATTCCGGAAGAGTTGATTCAGGCTGGTAATGAAGAACAGCAGGATGTTGCTAAAGACAAGCCCAAACGTACAACTCCCCATAAAGGAAGCATCATGGTGACGATAAGAACCCGTGAGGGCTTGTGCATTCAGAAGAAAGGCTTAGACTATCAGGGGCTGAAAACACTGGTGGAGAAACTGGAGGGCTTATGCTAAGTATAAACGGACTGCATAACTTCTATTATCTTCCTGAACTTCATGACATGAGATGCAAGGCCCAGCGTATATGTGAGATAATCCGCGGCAGATATCACCGAGATACGCTGAACGGAGACGTTTACATGTTCATGTCTAAAGACCAGCGCAAGGTTCGTATGATACACTATGAGCGCAATGCCTACTACCTTCATGAGAAGTCCTTCATTAAGGGCTATAAGTTCATGAAAATAGAGCGCAAGGACGATGTGACAGTATATAAAATAGACTGGAAAGACCTGGTCACAATACTTGAAACTCCGGTAATAACTAGTATAAGAATTTAGCGATAAAGTTCTGATAATCAGCGATAAAAGTTCTCTAAATATTTGTGTATCTCACTGAAAATGAGTATCTTTACATAAAATTTAGAGAACATGGAACTGGAAGAACTCATAGAAAATACACTCAGACGCAAGCATCTTGAAGAGATGATGGACAGACCCGAAAAGGAGCATACGCCCCTTGAAGGAATGGATAATGAGCAGATAAAGAGGTTCGCCCTGTTCCTGTTTGAGGAGAATCAGAACAAGAGCAAGCAGCTTGATGAAATGATAGCAAGACTTGATGAAATAGGAAAAGATCTGAAGGAAGCCAATAAGAAAATAGACTCCCTTACAGATTCCCTGCTCAAGGCAAACAGCAAGGCTGAAAAGGTTGCTCTTGAATATAAGATGCAGTTAAAGGAATACAAAAAGCTTGAGAAGAAGCATAATGCCCTTGTCGAGCGTCTTTCACTTATGAACACCCAGACATACGCTTCTTCCAAAAGCCTCAAAGGCATTGACCGTAAAAAGACTGTAAAAGGAAAGCATGATGACAAGGATGACTTTGAAGGAACTCCCACTGCTCCGACAACTGAAGTTCCACAGTCAGACTCTGCCGCATCATGCGACACGCAGGATACTCCGGTCGCTCCTGTTTCCAAGGAAAGACCGTATAGAAAAGGAATGAGATACAACAAGGAATGTGTAGGCACTCCGATAATACATAAGTCCGATTATACAATGCTCCCTAAGGGTTCTGTAGTGATATCATCAAGCTACCGTAAAATAAGAAATATCGTGAGCTACATTGAGGAACATCACTTTGAAGTGCTTAAGGTGAAACATGCCGACGGCAGGATTGAAAGCATGTTTCTTCCCATGAAAGATGACGCCCGGGCTGACATCTACAATGAGATAGTACCGGGTACAAGCATTACGGCAAACATGCTCTCGTATCTCATGTTCAACCACTTCCAGATGTCAACACCGGCATACAGGGAAGCTAAGAACCGTCTGTCGGATATGGACTGGAACACCTCTCCTCAAAACCTGCTGAACTGGGCCGAGAAAGGTGCCATGCAGCTCAATAAGCTGATACCTGCCCTCAAGAAAATTGCCCTTCAGGACGGTGCGAACGTGAATGTGGACGAGACATGGCTTCGTTACCACGCTTACAATAAGAAACGTAAGACGTATATGTGGTGTCTGGTAAACAGAAAGGCCCGTATAGTCATCTTCTTTTATGAGGATACAACGGATGATGAAGGTGTACAGAAACATGGAGGCAGGAACAGAAACGTGTTGAAGGAGTTCCTTGGTGATGCAAAAATCAAATCACTGCAGAGCGACGGCTACAACGTATATATGTATCTTGACAATGAGCTTATGGATATAGAGCATCTCTGCTGTCTGGCTCATGCAAGAGCTAAGTTCAAGTACGCCTACGACCAAGGAAGTCTGCAGGTAAGAATCTTCCTTGAGCTGATAGCCTTCTCTCCTCCAGCAAATCCGGATGAGAGTCGAAGCGAGCTTATGGGCAAGGCCCTTAACTATCTGAAAAACTTCTGGAATCAGATCTTCTCCTACAGAAATGAGGGAGAATACTCCATAGACAATATGGCGGCTGAAAGAGCGATAAGACCAATCACTGTCCAACGAAAGAACAGCCTGTTCTTCGGAAGTGTGAAAGGAATACAGAACTCCGCAATCTATAATACCTTTATAGAAACATGCAAACAGGCAGGAGTCTCCTTCAGGGATTACTTCTGCAGGCTGCTCAGAGAATTAAAAAAGGGAAGAACGGATTACGAAAACCTCCTTCCCATGACAATATGCAAATAATAATCGTTAAATTTGTGGACTCTTTTTTAGACGGGCGCTTGCTGGCGTCCGTCTAAAAGGGGACAGTATGCTCGGCATGAGTATTAGCTAACGGGTGCAAGTCCCTAATGAGCCCTAATAGCGGGAATCATACAGCCAATAGCAAGGGTGTCCATCGTGAGGTGGAATCTGAAAGAAGCTGGCGGCAAACA
>NZ_JADYTJ010000055.1 GCF_021531075.1 Bacteroides caecigallinarum
GTAAATAAAGATATTCAGGTGACTATAGCACGAAGGTTCCACCTCTTCCCATTCCGAACAGAGAAGTTAAGCTTCGTCACGCCGATGGTACTGCTTATTGTGGGAGAGTAGGTAGTCGCCGTTTTAATAGAGAAAGATCCCCGAGGTAGAGATACTTCGGGGATTTTCGCGTTTATACAAATACAATCTTCTCCTTTTGTTTTCTAGAATAATTCATTTTGTGAAAGATGTGAAAGTAAAATCCACATAAATTTTACATTCCGATTAATTTATTGTAAATTTACCACATCGTCAAAAAAATATATCAATGATAATAAAATCAATTTTAGATACTGACTTATATAAGTTTACTACATCATATGCTTATATCAAGTTGTTTCCTTATGCAATAGGAACTTTCAGTTTTAAGGATCGTGATGAGACTGTGTATTCTGATGATTTCTTGAATGCACTTAAAGAAGAATTAAATCGATTAAAAGGTGTGTGTCTTACATCTGATGAGTTAGAGTATATGTCTGTCAATTGCAGGTTTATGCCAAGAGTTTATTGGGAGTGGTTGTCTTCTTTCCGATTTAATCCTGAGATAATTGAGGTTTATCTTGATAAGGAGCGACATCTTCATATCGAAATTACTGACTATTTATATAAAGTTACTCTTTATGAGGTTCCTATTTTGGCTATAGTTTCTGAAATAAAGAATTTGTTTTTCAATCAGAAACCTTTGAAAGATGAGGTGTTGGAGAAATTAGCTTTTAAAGTGGAGTTGTCTAATTTGAATGCAATGCCATTTTCAGAATTTGGAACGAGAAGAAGATTTTCTTTCGATGTACATGATTGGGTGGTTGATTATTTGAAGAAACATTCGAGATATTGTACTGGTACATCAAACTGTTATCTTGCTATGAAATATAAAATGCGTCCTATGGGAACTCATCCCCATGAATGGTTTATGTTCCACGGTGCTCAGTTTGGATATAAGCATGCCAACTATATGGCGTTGGAGAATTGGGTGAACGTATATGACGGTGATTTAGGTACTGCATTGTCTGATACTTATACTTCCGAATCGTTTCTGACAAACTTTAGCCGTAAACAGGCAAAACTGTTTGATGGTGTAAGATGTGATTCTGGAGATGAACTTGAATTCGTAGACAAGTTGATAGACAGATATAAGGAGTTGGGAATTGATCCTGCCACAAAGACTATAATATTCAGTAATGCTTTGGATTTTGAGAAGGCATTATCGTTGTATAAATATTGTCAAGGTAAAATAAGGTGTTCGTTTGGTATAGGTACAAATCTTACTAATGATACTGGATATAAACCATCAAACATTGTAATGAAACTGTCAAAATGTAAGATGAACGCTAATCAGGGATGGAGAGAATGTATAAAACTGTCCGATGATATGGGAAAACATATGGGAAGTATAACAGAAGTTCAGGCATGTATGCATGAATTAAGGATAGAGAAGGATTAAAATATACTGATATAATAACATGAATAATACACTATAACTATTAAAATGTTGTTAAAGCAGTAGAAAAACTTTCATTTTATTTTATTATTCCAAAATAATATTTACCTTTGCATCAAACAAAAAGAGAATTATATGAATACAATGTTTTTACATATTTTGCTATGCGGTATTATTATTCTACTGGGTACACTGGTGGGAAGTGAGTCGCGTGCATACTGATGTAAAAATGTTAAGATATATCAAGCCTTTCTCACTTCCCTGTGCGAAAGGCTTTTTTTTGATAACTATATAAAATGCAAAGAATATGAGTGAGAGATTATTTATTTTTGACACAACTCTTCGAGATGGTGAGCAAGTTCCTGGTTGTCAGCTTAATACTGTAGAGAAAATTCAGGTTGCTCGTCAGTTGGAAGCACTTGGAGTAGATATTATTGAGGCAGGTTTCCCGGTATCAAGTCCTGGTGATTTTAATTCAGTTATTGAAATTTCAAAAGCAGTCACATGGCCTACTATCTGTGCTCTTACACGTGCGGTACAGAAAGACATCGATGTAGCGGCTGAAGCCTTGAAATATGCAAAGCATAAAAGAATTCACACAGGAATCGGTACATCAGATTCACATATCAAGTATAAGTTCAATTCTACAAGAGAAGAAATCATAGAGCGTGCTGTCGCAGCTGTAAAATACGCTAAACGATATGTTGAAGATGTAGAGTTCTATGCAGAGGATGCAGGACGTACCGATAATGAGTATTTGGCAAGAGTGGTAGAGGCTGTTATAAAGGCTGGTGCTACAGTTGTAAATATACCTGATACTACGGGCTACTGTCTTCCTGAGGAATATGGTGCAAAAATAAAATACTTGATGGAGCATGTTGATGGTATAGACAAAGCAATAATCTCCACTCACTGTCATAATGATTTGGGAATGGCTACTGCAAATACCATTTCCGGTGTTTTGAATGGTGCAAGACAGGTAGAGGTTACTATTAATGGTATAGGTGAGAGAGCCGGAAATACTTCACTTGAAGAGGTAGCCATGATTCTTCGTTGCCACAATGACATTGATATCGATACAAACATCAATACTACCAAGATTTATCCTACAAGCCGAATGGTTTCAAGCCTGATGAACATGCCTGTTCAGCCAAATAAAGCTATTGTTGGTCGTAATGCATTTGCACACTCATCAGGAATTCATCAGGATGGAGTTTTGAAGAATGTCCAGACATACGAGATTATCGATCCTAAAGATGTGGGTATTGATGACAATGCTATCGTATTGACAGCACGTAGCGGACGTGCAGCATTGAAGCACAGACTTCATATTCTTGGATTGGATATGACTCAGGAGAAACTGGACAAGGTTTATGAGGACTTCCTTAAGCTTGCCGACAAGAAGAAAGATATCTCTGACGATGATATAATGGTATTGGCCGGTGCTGACAGGAATGTAAACCACCATATCAAGTTGGAATATCTACAGGTAACAAGTGGTGTAGGAGTTCGTTCTGTTGCAAGTCTTGGACTTAATATCTCTGGCGAGCATTTCGAAGCTGCGGCTACCGGTAATGGTCCTGTTGATGCTGCTATTAAGGCAGTTAAGCAGATTATCAAACGCCAGATGACACTTAAGGAATTTACTATTCAGGCTATCAGCAAGGGTAGTGATGATGTGGGTAAAGTACATATGCAGGTGGAATACGATGGCCAGATGTTCTATGGATTCGGAGCGAACACTGATATCATTGCTGCCTCAGTAGAAGCTTATATAGACTGTATCAACAAGTTCAAAAAATAATACAAGTAGCTTTTCAGACAAAAGAACATAAGTACATAAATAAAAAATATGAGATATAATCAAGTAAATATGTCTTTTGGTTCTTATGTCTGAAAACCTTAAAAACTCAATAACTAAAAATAAACATGAATACTTTATTTGACAAAATATGGGATGCACACGTAGTGCAGAAGGTTGAAGAAGGACCTACCCAATTATATATAGACCGTCTTTATTGCCACGAAGTAACAAGTCCGCAGGCGTTCGCTGGTATGCGTGCACGCGGTTTGAAATGTTTCCGTCCTGAGAAAATCTACTGTATGCCGGACCATAACACTCCGACTCACGACCAGGATAAACCGATAGAAGATCCTGTATCAAAAGCACAGGTAGATGCTTTGGCACAGAATGCTGCCGATTTCGGTCTGACACATTTCGGAATGATGAACAAGAAGAACGGTATTATCCACGTGGTTGGTCCAGAGAGAGGATTGACACTTCCTGGCATGACTATCGTATGTGGCGATTCGCATACATCTACTCACGGTGCTATGGGAGCTGTGGCTTTCGGTATAGGAACAAGTGAAGTGGAAATGGTTATGGCATCGCAGTGTATTCTTCAGTCACGCCCTAAGACAATGCGTATTACTATCTATGGAAAACTGGGCAAAGGAGTGACTGCAAAAGACGTAGCTCTTTATATGATGTCGAAGATGACTACAAGTGGTACTACAGGATATTTCGTGGAATATGCAGGAGAAGCTATCCGCAGTCTTACTATGGAAGGACGTCTTACTCTGTGTAACCTTTCTATTGAGATGGGAGCACGTGGGGGTATGATAGCTCCGGACGAAGTGACTTTCGAATACATCAAAGGACGCGAATATGCACCTAAGGGAGAAGAGTGGGATAAGGCGCTTGCCTACTGGAAGACTCTTAAAAGTGATGATGACGCTGTATTTGATAAAGAAGTCCGCTATGATGCAGAAGATATTCAACCGATGATTACATACGGTACAAACCCTGGTATGGGTATGGCCATTACTTCTGATATTCCGACTACCGACGGTATGGGTGAAGTTGAGAAAGGTTCTTTCGAGAAATCTATGCAATATATGGGATTTACACCAGGTGAAAATCTGATAGGAAAGAAAGTGGATTACGTTTTCCTTGGTGCATGTACAAACGGACGTATTGAAGACTTCCGTGCTTTCGCCTCAATAGTTAAAGGACGCAAGAAAGCCGATAACATTACTGCATGGCTCGTTCCGGGCTCATGGATGGTGGATGAACAGATACGTGAAGAAGGTATTGACAAGATTTTG
Organism: Bacteroides caecigallinarum; assembly: GCF_021531075.1. GTDB lineage: Bacteria > Bacteroidota > Bacteroidia > Bacteroidales > Bacteroidaceae > Phocaeicola > Phocaeicola caecigallinarum_B. The sequence continues at coordinate 4,586 of NZ_JADYTJ010000055.1, forward strand.
GAAGAAGCCGGATTTGAAATCCGTCAGCCGGGATGCTCTGCATGTCTTGCTATGAATGACGACAAGATTCCTGCCGGCAAGTATTCAGTTTCTACAAGCAACAGAAACTTTGAGGGACGTCAGGGACCAGGTTCAAGAACATTGCTTGCAAGTCCGCTTACAGCCGCTGCAGCAGCAGTAACAGGAGTGATAACAGATCCAAGAACACTTATGTAATCAGTAAAATAGAGTATAACAATGAAACAGAAATTCAATATAATAACAAGCACTTGTATCCCTTTGCCTTTGGAAAACGTGGATACAGACCAGATAATTCCTGCGCGTTTCCTTAAGGCGACTACACGTGACGAGAAGTTTTTCGGTGACAATCTTTTCCGCGACTGGAGATATAATCCTGACGGTTCGTTGAATAAAGACTTTGTTCTCAATGATCCTAAATACAGCGGACACGTACTGGTGGCAGGAAAGAATTTCGGTAGTGGTTCAAGCCGTGAGCATGCGGCATGGGCTATTGCCGGATATGGATTCAGAGTGGTAGTGTCAAGTTTCTTTGCCGATATCCACAAGAATAACGAACTGAACAATTTTGTTCTTCCGGTAGTTGTCAGCGAAGAATTCCTGAAAGAACTTTTCGATTCTATATATGCAGATCCGAAAACTGAGGTAGAGGTAAATCTCCCTGAACAGACTATCACAAACAAGGCTACAGGCAAATCGGAGAAATTCGAGATAAATGCCTATAAGAAACACTGCCTGATGAACGGTCTGGACGATATAGATTTCCTTGTTGAAAATAAAGATAAGATAGCAGCATACGAAGAAGCTGTAAGTAACAGATAATAATTGAACTGATAACTATGGATCATCCTGTAATAGAAATAATGGATACAACACTCCGCGACGGTGAACAGACCAGCGGAGTATCGTTTGTACCACATGAAAAACTGATGATAGCCCGCATGTTGCTCGAAGACCTGAAGGTTGACAGGATAGAGGTGGCATCGGCACGTGTGTCCGACGGAGAACTGAATGCTGTCAGGATGATATGCGATTGGGCAGCACGCCACAACATGCTTTACAAGGTAGAGGTACTTGGCTTTGTGGACGGTACTGTCTCTGTAGATTGGATACATGATGCAGGAGGCCGTGTGATAAACCTTCTTTCGAAGGGCTCGGAGAAACACTGCCGCTATCAGTTGAAGAAAACACTTGATGAACATCTTGAGGACATTCGCCGTACTGTGGCATACGCTTTGGACCGAGATATGGAAGTAAATCTTTATCTGGAAGACTGGAGTAATGGAATGAAAGACTCTCCGGAATATGTTTATGGACTTATTGACGGATTGCTTGACGCGGGAATCAAACGTTTTATGTTGCCCGATACACTAGGAATACTAAATCCTCTTCAGGTGATAGAGTATATGCGTAAGATGAAGAAACGCTATCCTGATTTGCATTTCGATTTCCACGCACACAATGATTATGATTTGGCGGTAAGCAATGTCCTTGCAGCAGTGCTAAGCGGAGTGAAAGGTCTTCATACCACAATCAACGGATTGGGCGAGCGTGCAGGAAATGCTCCTCTTGCCAGTGTACAGGCGATATTGAAAGACCATTTCAAGGCTATCACCCACATTGATGAGAGTCGCCTGAACGAGATAAGCCGTACTGTTGAATCATACTCAGGTATAAGTATCCCTGCCAACAAACCTATAGTCGGACAGAATGTGTTTACTCAGGTGGCAGGTGTCCATGCCGACGGTGACAGCAAGAACAATCTTTATTTCAACGACCTTCAGCCGGAACGTTTCGGACGTGTGAGGGAATATGCTTTGGGTAAGAACTCTGGTAAGGCGAATATCCGTAAGAATCTTGAGAGTCTGGGACTGGAACTGGATGAAGAATCAATGCGTAAGGTGACAGACCGTATCATCGAACTTGGCGACCGCAAGGAACTTGTGACTCAGGACGACTTGCCTTATATCATAAGCGATGTACTCAAACATGATACGGTAGATAAAAAAGTCAAACTCTTGAGTTACTTTGTCACTCTTGCCCAGGGTTTGAAACCTATGGCTACATTGAGTATAGAGATAGACGGTAAGGTATATCAGGAAAGCTCAAGCGGTGATGGTCAGTACGATGCCTTTGTACGTGCATTACGAAAGATATATAAAGGTACACTGAACCGTAAGTTTCCTATGCTTGTGAATTATGCGGTTACAATTCCGCCGGGTGGACGTACTGACGCATTTGTACAGACAGTTATAACGTGGAATTACGATGATAAGGAATTCCGTACTCGCGGTTTGGATGCCGACCAGACAGAAGCAGCAATAAAAGCTACAATAAAAATGTTGAATCTTATTGAATAGAATACAAACTTAAAACTCAAATACAATGGATTTTAAAATAGCAGTATTAGCCGGTGACGGAATAGGACCGGAAATCTCCGTTCAGGGAGTAGATGTAATGACAGCCGTTTGCGAGAAATTCGGCCATAAAGTTTCATACGAATATGCCATTTGTGGTGCAGATGCTATAGATAAAGTGGGCGATCCGTTCCCGGAAGCAACTTACGAGGCTTGTAAAAATGCCGATGCGGTATTGTTCTCTGCAGTAGGCGACCCTAAATTCGATAATGACCCTACAGCAAAAGTCCGTCCGGAACAGGGACTTCTGGCTATGCGCAAAAAACTAGGCTTGTTTGCGAATATCCGTCCTGTGCAGACTTTCAAATGCCTGGTACACAAATCTCCTCTTAAAGCAGAACTTGTTGATGGTGCAGACTTCCTTTGTATCCGCGAGCTGACAGGAGGTATGTATTTCGGTGAAAAGTATCAGGATAACGACAAGGCGTACGATACAAATATGTACACCCGTCCTGAAATCGAAAGAATTTTGAAAGTAGGTTTCGAATATGCGATGAAACGCCGCAAACATCTTACTGTGGTTGATAAGGCAAATGTTCTTGCTTCTTCACGCTTGTGGAGACAGATTGCTCAGGAAATGGCTCCGCAGTATCCTGAAGTAACTACAGACTATATGTATGTGGACAATGCTGCAATGAAGATGATTCAGGAACCTAAGTTCTTCGATGTAATGGTTACAGAAAATACATTCGGCGACATCCTTACAGACGAAGGCTCTGTAATCAGCGGTTCTATGGGACTTCTTCCATCTGCTTCTACAGGAGAAAGTACACCGGTATTCGAGCCTATCCACGGATCTTGGCCACAGGCTAAGGGGCTTAATATCGCCAATCCGTTGGCACAGATATTATCTGTAGCAATGCTGTTCGAATATTTTGATTTGAAAGAAGAAGGAGCATTGGTTCGTCGTGCTGTTGATGCTTCACTTGACGCTAATGTCCGTACTCCTGAAATTCAGGTAGAAGGCGGTGCCAAATACGGTACTAAGGAAGTTGGTCAATGGATTGTAGATTATATCAAGAAAGCATAATCTTTACTCATATACAATATAATAAGAAGTCCAGGCAGTGTTTTTCTGTCCGGACTTTTTTATATTCAGTGGTAGAATGTAATAATCTTACTGTGGTTTCCCTTCAAAGAATTTATGTTCCTTGATATTCTTGATTTTTATTTCTGCGTCTTGATAGTAAGTTCTTCTGTCGTTGTCTATTTCTCCGTTCTCGTCATACTTATAACGTTTGTCTTTAGGAACATTCTCCATATATTTGTTGAAATATTTTAAAGCATTCTCGTAGTCATCTTTGTAATAATATCTGCATCCGATGGTATAGAGCAATACATTTTCCTTTGAGTATTCGTATTGCTTTAATAAAGCGGCTATTTCACCTTTGGTGTCAAGGTTCAGCTCACAGCATTCAGCCAGACCTTTGTATAGACGGACCATAACACTGTCTGTTGGCATGGTCAGCGATATGGCAGTATTCATGGCTTCTACACCTTCTTCTTTCCATGAAGTACGGGCTGCAGATTTGGCGAAATAATATAAGGCTCCTGTGTTTGGTCCTGACGGTTGCATTATGCTTATAGCCTTTTTCAGATTGTCGTAAGCGTAATAAAAGTCATAGTTGCCGTAGTACGACATACCGAGATAGAACAGTGTCAGATAAGAATTGTCGCCCATTCTTTTCAGACTTTCATACCTTTCTATCGCTTTGGGGTACATTTTCATCATGCAGAAAGCTTTTGCATTTTGGCGGTTCACATCTATGTTGAGAGAGTCATGTCGTCGGTATTCCTCTGTAATGAGCATCGCGTATGAATACTGCCCATTGTTGTTTACCATATTGGCTATTCTGGATATAATCTGAGGGTCCAGAGAATCACGGCGAAATGCAGCATTATATCCGGCAAAAGCTGCCAGAGGATTTTCGTTTTCATAAGTTTCTCCTAACAGACGGTATGCTGTAGCCGATGTGGAATCACGGTCTATCCAGTCATGACAGGCTTTTCTCGCATTTTCCAGGTCGTCAAGAGCAATCAGGGCATTGATGTGTTTTTGTCTGAAGAAAGATTTGTCAGGACTGAGTCTCACAGCATGAGCGTATGCCTCAGAGCTTTTCCTTACATCTCCAATCCTTCTGTAGCATTCCGCTATTTCTGCCCATGATTTTAGTGAAGTGCTGTCCCGCTCAAGCTTCTTCTGGAGTATCGGAAGTGCGGTTTGCCATTTGTTAAGTTCCTTGCAGGCCTGTAGCCTGAGTTCCGTACATTCCTCGTCAAGCGAGTCGGTACACGAAGTAAGCTCAAGAACCTTTTCGTATTCGTAATTATCAATGGCAATTCTTATGCTGTCCTTGTCTTGAGCCAGCACTCCAAGAGTAAAGGTGCATGACAAACAAAATAGATATATAGTTTTCATATCGTTTCTTGAGTTTATTTATCTTTTAAGAAGTATTCCTGATTTCATGTCAATGTCTCATTTATAGATTTTTCTTAATCTCTTCCTCTATCTCTTTGTCACTTATCTTTTCGGCGTATCCTCGGAATTTCTTCAATATCTTTCTGTCTTTACCTATCAGATAAAATTGAGGAATACTGCTTCCGGCATGATAGTCATTTATAAGTTCTTCTATACTTTCCTTGTCGGCAGTGAGGAATTTATATTTTATTCCATTCTTCCTGATATAGTTCTCGCTCGATGATTTTCTCTTTATCCATGTCTCAACAGCTATGATTTCAAGCTCATTATTGTCGTATTTCTCTCTAAGCCTGTTCAGGAAAGGGATAGAAACTTTACACGGACCGCATCCTATTCCTGTGAACTGTAGAAGGACAATTTTCGATTTAATGTCACTAAGAGAGATTTTCCGGTCGTTAATATCTGTCAGAGTCCATTCAGGAGCAGTCTTGCCTGTCATGTCAATGGCGGGCTTCTCTTTTTTCTTTCCTCTTATGTACCGTTCATAGCCTTCCGGATAGTAATCTTCTGCTATTATTTTTCCCATTCCCGAGGGGTTGAATACAAAGTCGGAACAGATTCTTTCACTTATATTATGTTGCATTTCCCTGCGATAGCGGTATGGCATATCATTTTCTTTAGAAATCCATATTTTGTAAATAGATGTAGGGTCGTATATGTAAGGGTTTTCCGGCATATATTGAGCTTTTCCGAAAAATTCTACCTGATTCGGCATATTTATCGTCAGTTTCATAAGATAATCCTTTCCCTCGTCCTTCAGTGTGAGGACAATGCTGTCGTTTGTGTTCAGCGCATAATCTATTATTGCTTTCATGTGATAAAAAGCTTCTTGTTTGATTAATCTGAACGGTAAAGGCCTTTTTCGTGTGAAGTCATCTATCACTATTTCTTTTTCTTTCTCTTCAATATATGATTGAACAGTTCCATCATATACCGATAGAGGATGCTTGAATTCCTTATCTGATGCAATGATATATGAATAACCTATGGCGGTATCTTCAGGATTTACATGCTCGTATATTTCCCTATGTTCGTTGTAAACAGGGTCTTTGTCTCCCGGCTCCCAAGATTTAAGTACACAATGGTATTTTACTGAATTTACCTTGTTCATCTTCTCAAGCACTTCAGAAAGATATTCTCTGTCGGTTTTCTTTCCGCAGGCGGAAAACATTACCATAAATAATATGGAAATATAAATGTAGATATGTGTTTTCATAAATAGTGAAATTTGTTATTTGTGGTGATTTATTTTACGAGTTTTGCAATCTTTTCCTTTATGATTCCTTTACGATACCCTGTCCAGATGTCTATTACCTTACATTCCGGAGATATCAGTACATAATGAGGTACGCCCTTTACACCGTATGCTGCCGCAAGTCCGTCGTTTACAGAACGAAGCTCATTCCACTGGTTCCCGGTCATGTTGTTCTCCTTTATGAATTTCTTCCATCTGTCCTCTGTATTACTGCCTATACTTACAGTTTCTAGTTTTTCTTTATAAATTCTGCCAACTTCTTCCATTTCGGGTATTGAGGCCATACAAGGCTGGCAACCTATACTCCAGAAATCCAGCAGGATATATTTGCCTTTGAATTCGGAAAGACTACGTTTATTCCCTTCCGTATCGTACAAAATTCCGTCCACCATATTTTCACCAGTTTTTACAGTTTCAGTCATTTTCATGTAGGCTGCTATCTCTCGTCCTACACGCGAATTCTTGTCTTCCTCGCTCAGGCGTCCGTATAAGGAATATACCAAATCTTTATGAGAATATTCAGGATTTTTATTTGTAAACAGATGCAATACCTGATAATAGTATTTTTCGAGCCACACTTTTGTCACCGGTGCTGTTTTCATGTATTCCAGCTCGCGAAGACGTGCCTTGTCCTCCAGCGGAAATACATGATTGTTTCTTATGGAATCTATCTGGTTTCGTATAGAGATGTCGCTTATATCCTTTCGGAACAATTCATATACTATCATCTCATTATTGAGCGCTTCAACCATTTCAGGCATTCCTATTTTGGTGAACTCACTTTCGTATTTCTGCTCTGGCACATTGCTTTCCACTTCCCAGAAAGGACAAAGCATCCCTTCACCTTGTATTTTAATTTCAGCTCCGGAAGTTATCCATAAAGGTAGTACTCTCACAGAAAAGGACTCCTTATATATTGTCATCAATTCCAGTTGTTGAGGCACTTTGGAACTCATAGTATCTCTGAGAATGAATTTTCCTCCGATTATTGTGTCAGATACTATTTTAGCGGAGAACCTTCTGTCTTCTGCTTTGCATAGAGTGACAATAGTGCTGTCGGGGATATTTTCTATGTATCCCTCAATAAGGAATTCTCCTTCTGGAACTTTCTGATTATTATCGTTACAACCGCCTGCTGTAAATCCTAATATTATGGATGATAGTATAAAGAGTGTTGTTCTCATTGCATTAGTCTTATATTAAGAATCCACTTTAAGATTCCTGCCGTTAATCACATCTTAAAGTGGATTCAGAAAATTGATTTACTGTAGTCTGAATGTTACAGGGACGGTGTATTTAACTCTTACAGCCTGACCTCTTTGCATTCCCGGTTTCCATTTGGGCATTTCTTTCATTACCCTCAACGCTTCTGCATCAAGGGCGGGATCTACAGAACGCATTACTTTAAATTCTGTAGGAGTTCCGTCCTTTTCAACTACGAACTGAACGATTACTCTACCTTGTATATTACTTTCCATTGCTGATGCGGGGTATTTGATGTTTTTACTAAGGAAGCTCATAAGTTCCTGAACTCCTCCCGGGAATTCAGGCATCTGTTCTACTACCATGAATACCTCGTCTTTGGTATCAGCTTTTTCGGCAGGAGCTTCTACCGCATCAGTCTTTACTGAAGTTGCGTTTTCTTTTACATCATCAGTCTTTGTCGCTTCCGAAGAGCATGAAATGTTTCCGGCAAGGAGTAGAGCAAAGGCCGGAATGGTGAACAGGGCATATTTGATATGTCCCGTACCGTTTGTTTTTTTCTTGTTCATCATAATGATACGTTGTTTAAGGTGAGAAAAATTAAAATTATTCGATAAGCCGTACTTGTGATTGTATGTCAGTCCAAGCAGGTGATATTGATAGCTTTTTGTGGCGAATCCGGCATCCATAACCTTTCTGTCTGCCAGAAATTCAAGATTCAGTCTCACTTCGCGTTTCATCAGCCATGCGAATGGATTTATCCAGCAGCATATATTTACCAGTTCGGAGATAATCACATCTATGGAATGTTTCTGGCGGACATGAGCCATTTCGTGAGTGAGAATTTCGTTCATTTCCTCTTCTTGCACATTGTCAGGATTCAGGAAAATCCAATTGAAGAATGAAAACGGACCGGACTTGTCTTTCATGCATTTTATACGTATTCCGTTCACTGTCTTTTCCGGTGTACGGAGAATAATCAGATATAGGCTTATGGCCTGAACAATCAGTCTTACGGATAATGCCAATATACCGGCAATGTATATATTTTTTATCCATTCGGAAATTACAAATACCTGGTTTCCCGGTTCAGTTCCAGCAGTTCCGACTACTATTTCAGGAATAGTGGTGGAATAATCAAAATTTGTCAGCATTACTAAACTGTCACGTGTTTCCATCCATTCACGGATATCAATCAGCGGTATGATGAACGGAAGAATAAGTGCCAGCATGAGTATCAACCTTCTTGAATTGAAGAGAGTATCGCGTGTGCATATCAGTTTGTACAGAGCGTAAAACAGGATTATGCCAAGATTGACTTGAAATAGGTATATCATAAATAATGTATTTTAAAGTATTGAAGATTTTACAGTTATCTGACAGAGGTTTATTTGTCACCTTCTTTTTCTATCAGATTTATGATTTCATTAAGTTCGTCTTTCGATATCTTCTGTTCCTTGGCGAAGAAAGAAACCATTTCCTTATATGAGTTGGCAAAGTAGTTTTTCACCAGACTGCTTACCGAACTTTTGGTATATTCTTCCTGTTTCACCAGTGGAGTATATCTGTAAGTGTTTCCGAACTTTTCGGCTTTCAGGTAACCTTTTCTTTTAAGGTTGGTTATTATTGATGCAACCGTAGTATAGGGTGGGAGCGGTTCGTCATAACATCCCACTACGTCTTTCACATAGCAAGGGCCGAGTTTCCAAATGAAGCGCATAGCTTCTTCTTCCTGAAATGTCAGTTTTTCCATATTGTATCAATCTTTTAATTACTAACTTTTCGCAAATCTACGAAATTGTCGTAATTATGCAAATGTTAGAAGGTTAAACTTAGTTAATGGGTAAGGGCTTGTTACTTTTGAGTTTTGTAAATACAGTAATTGAGAAAACGCCCTGACATTTTAATCAAAATGTCAAGGCGTTTTAGGCAAAACGACAGGTCGTTTTAGTCTTAATTTCCCGGCTTATGAATTATGTCAAAATTTTTTCACTCTGATATGGCAATAAGGCTCTCCGCATGTCTTGTCATAATAATGTTGATGATACTCTTCAGCTTCCCAGAAATGCGATGCTGGAGTAAGAGCCGTGTTTACTTCATATCCCTTGTCCCGTAGGATGGAAATAACGTTCTGTGCCTGCTTCATTTGTGAATTGTCAAGATAGAAAATTTCGCTTCTGTATTGAGGGCCTATGTCTGGACCCTGTCCGTCAGTCTGTGCAGGGTCGTGTATTTCGAAAAACAGCTTGCACAGGTCTGTATATGAAATTTTTTCGGCATCGTATTCCACAAGCACAGCTTCGGCATGTCCTGTAGTGTGAGCCTTTACTTCCTGATATGTAGGTTCTTCCTTGTGTCCGCCTGTGTATCCCACTGTGGTTTTTATCACGCCGTTAGCTCTTTCCATCTGGTGCTGTACTCCCCAGAAACATCCGCAGGCAAATATTGCTTTTTCCGTTTTCATGATTTCAGTCAGTTTTATAAATGAATGTGCAAACATACAAAAAGATTTTAACTCTTGTAGCTATATACATCTTTATCTGTACCTTTGCGCCACAAACCATTGAAAAAATGTCATTATGAAAAAAATACTGATACTCTTCGTCATGTCATTATGTGTCATTTCACATTCATATGCACAGACATACAATGAAGTGGTGGAACGCGCCATGAAGTGTGCCTTGGGTGATAGCCTTGTGCAGGCAGAACAACTTTTCCGTCAGGCTCTGAAAATGGACCCCAATAATGCCCGTAATGCCTTGTTATTCTCCAATTTAGGTACGGTACTAAAGCGTATGGGGCGTACGGATGAGGCTATCGAAGCCTATACTATGGCTCTTAACATTACTCCATACTCAACGGCAATGTTGCTTAACCGTGGAACTCTGTATCTTGATAAGGGACTTGACTCTAAGGCTTACGTTGATTTCTGTAATGTAATAGATCTTATACCTGAAAACATAGAGGCTCGCCTTTATCGTGCATACATTTACATGCAGCGTCGCGAATATAAGGAAGCGCGAATAGACTATAATGTTATAGTAGGCAAGGAACCGTCGCATAAGGCAGCACGCATAGGGCTGGCTATGCTTGACCAAAGGGAAGGTAATCTGTCGGCGGCTCGTGACAAGTTGAATCTGCTTATAGGCGAGTTTGACGATGATGCCTCACTTTTAGTCATGAGGGCCAATCTTGATTTGGAAAGAGGATATCCTGAAGCTGCTGCTCTTGATTTGGAGGAAGCCTTGCGCCTAAACCCTCAGGATGCCGAAACTACGGTTCAACTGGGCGATGTGTACCTTTCATTGAAGGAAAAGGATAAGGCTCTGAAAGCGTATGAAAAGGCCATAAGTCTGGGGATACCACGTTCTGCCTTGATGAAGCAGATAAAGAATTGTAAATAGAATGACTCAAATTATTATTTATTTGTAGTATCTTTGTGGTTTATAACTGTTCCAGTAAATGAAAATAAGAATTATAATATTTTTTTGTTTGTTGGTTTCCGGCTCTTTTTACTCTTTTGCGGAAACATACAAGTATCGTGTGCAATTAAAAGATAAGTCTGTTACAACATTTAGTATAGAAAATCCAAAAGAGTTTTTATCTGATCGTGCCCTGGAACGTAGGCAGAGGCAGGGAATATCTGTCGATTCTACAGACCTACCTGTATGTCAGGCATATATTGACCGTTTGGTGGAGCAGGGTGGAGAGTATCTGATGCAAAGCAAATGGAATAATACTGTGCTAATGCTCATACAGAATGAAGAAACGGCAGAGAGGTTTAAGATGAATCCATTTGTGGTGGATGTGAGAAAAGTATGGATTTCTCCTGATACCATTTTCCCAAGGAATAAGGACAGGAAAAAGGAAGTTACAAACAAGTGGAAAAAGACTGATGAATATTATGGGGTAGCAGCCAATCAGATTAAGATTCATCATGGCGACAGTCTTCATAATTCCGGATTTCGTGGTGAAGGTATGCATGTGGCTGTAATAGATGCAGGATACTATAATGTAGACAAAATGAAGTTTTTCCGCAAGCTCCATATTTTGGGAACAAAGGATTTTGTAAATCCTGATTCTGATATATATGCCGAACATAATCATGGGCTCAAAGTCTTGTCGTGTATGGCTGTAAATATGCCTAATGTCATGGTAGGTTCAGCTCCGGAAGCTTCGTATTGGCTTTTAAGAAGCGAGGATAATGATACCGAACAGCCGGCAGAAGAGGATTATTGGGCAGCTGCGGTCGAGTTTGCCGACAGTGCTGGAGTGGACGTGGTAAACACCTCTCTTGGGTATTATTCATTTGATAATGTTGAAGATAATTATAAGTATCGCGATCTTGACGGACGTACTTCACTTATGTCCCGTTCTGCATGTATGGCTGCCAATAAAGGAATGCTTATAGTATGCAGTGCCGGAAATTCAGGTGCATCAAGCTGGAAAAAAATCACTCCTCCTGGAGATGCCGATGGTGTACTGACTGTAGGAGCTGTAAATGTAGATAGAGTAAATGCTGATTTTTCTTCTATAGGAAATACAGCAGACGGTCGTATAAAACCTGATGTGATGGCGGTAGGCTTTCATTCCGGGGTAGCCGGAACAAACGGAGGAACATCGTATGGGAATGGAACTTCATTTGCTTCACCTATTTTTTGTGGTTTGGTGACATGTTTGTGGCAGGCGTGCCCGTGGCTTACGGTAAAGGAACTTATAGATGTGGTACACCGTTCGTCGGACAGATATGATTATCCTGACAATATTTTCGGTTATGGAATAACTGATATATGGAAAGCCTATCAGATAGGGTTGGAAATGAAAAAACAGTAACAGACTGATATATACTCAATATATTATGGAAAAAGAAGCATTGTCTTTATATGAATTGAATACCCTGGTTCGCCGTGGGCTTCATTCCATCTTGCCTGACGAGTATTGGATTCAGGCTGAGTTGAGTGACGTGCGTTCCAATTATTCCGGACACTGCTATATGGAGTTTGTACAGAAAGACCCCAAAAGCAATGCATTGATAGCTAAGGCAAGGGGAGTGATATGGAGTAATGTCTTTATGCGTTTGCGTCCTTATTTCGAGCAAGAGACAGGGCAGGCTTTCGTGTCGGGGATAAAGGTGATGGTTAAAGTAACCGTTGATTTTCACGAATTGTACGGCTTTTCGCTTACAGTTGTTGACATAGATCCGGCATATACCATAGGCGATTTGGCGCGCAGGAGAAAGGAGATACTTAAGCGCCTTGATGATGAGGGTATTCTTACTATGAACAAGGAGCTTGAAATGCCTGTGCCTTTGCAAAGGATAGCTGTCATATCCTCTGCTACAGCTGCCGGATATGGCGATTTCTGCAATCAGTTACATTCCAATAAATTTGGATTTGTGTTCTATACCAAACTCTTTCCTGCCGTTATGCAGGGCGATAAGGTGGAGGAAACTATTATATCTTCGCTTGAGAAGATTTATTCTGAATATGAAAATTGGGATGTGGTAGTTATTATTCGTGGTGGAGGTGCTACTTCCGATTTGTCTGGTTTCGATACATATAATCTTGCAGCACATTGCGCACAGTTCCCGTTACCTATAATTACAGGTATAGGGCACGAACGCGATGATACGGTGATAGATATAGTCTCTCATACCAGAGTGAAGACACCTACGGCAGCTGCTGAATATATAATAGCCAATATGCTTGAGGCTGCCGGCAGACTGGAGGACTTGTCCGGACGATTATTCAGTGAGATTCCTCTATTGCTGAATGCAGAAAAAGAAAGGCTTGACAAGTTAGTGTCGCGTATACCGTTGGTGGTACAGTCAAGGTTGCAGCGTGAGAATATGCGTTGCGAACGAATGTCATCACGTATGCTCATGGCATGGCAGAAACGTTATCTTAACGAACATCATCGTTTGGATGTTTTTCCGCGTTTGTTAAAGTTTTCGCGTTCACAGGTGGAAAAAGAGTCCCATAAAATAGAGCTGGTAGAGAAAATACTTAAATCTGCTTCTCCTGAACATATTCTGAAGAGGGGATACAGTATAACATTGATAAACGGCAAAGCTGTTCGAGACGCCTCAATGCTAAAACCGGGAGATGAAGTTGAGACACAGTTGTCTGTCGGCAAATTTAAAAGTGTAGTAAAATAAAAAATAATTATATGGCAGCAAGGAAAGAAACATATACGGAAGCCATGAAGAAGCTGGAAATGATAGTGGCAAAAATAGAAGGTGGCGAACTTGATATTGACCAATTGGGTGAGAACCTTCAGGAAGCTCAGAAACTAATAAAGTTTTGCAAGAATAAGCTTTATAAGGCCGATGAGGAAATAAGGAAAATGCTGGACGAAGGAAATGATGGCAAAGAAGAATAATGTAAGCATTAATGTCTGTTTTAAAGGTTTTGGTCTAAATATTTATTGTAAAAATTGGAATATGTAAATTAAAATCTTACATTTGCCGTCAAGGTAATATTGGATAATACAAAAAATTAATTAAAATAATTATGAAAGAAATAGATTGGTCTAATCTGTCATTCGGTTATATGAAGACAGATTACAATGTACGTTGCTATTATCGCGACGGTAAGTGGGGTGAATTGGAACTTTGTTCGGAAGAAACATTGAATATTCATATGGCGGCTACATGTCTGCACTATGGCCAGGAAGCGTTCGAAGGACTTAAGGCCTATCGTGGAAAAGACGGTAAAATCCGTGTGTTCCGTCCACAGGCTAATGCAGAACGTCTGCAGAGTACCTGTAACGGTATCTTGATGCCGGAATTTCCGACAGAAATGTTCTGTGAGGCTGTTAAGAAAGTTGTAAAGGCCAACGAACGTTTCATTCCTCCTTATGAGAGCGGCGCATCACTGTATATCCGTCCGTTGCTTATCGGTACAGGAGCACAGGTAGGTGTACACCCTGCCAGTGAATATCTTTTTGTGGTATTTGTCACTCCGGTAGGTCCTTATTTCAAGGGAGGTTTTGCCACTAATCCATATGTAATTATCCGTCAGTTCGACCGTGCAGCTCCTCTTGGAACAGGTACTTTCAAGGTTGGAGGAAACTATGCTGCAAGTCTTCGTGCCAATAAGATGGCGCATGACGCCGGCTATGCAAGCGAGTTCTATCTTGATGCTAAGGAAAAGAAATATATCGACGAATGTGGTGCTGCCAACTTCTTCGGTATCAAAGACAATACTTATGTAACTCCGCTTTCTACATCTATTTTGCCTTCTATCACAAACAGAAGCTTGATGCAGTTGGCTGAAGATATGGGGTTGAAAGTTGAACGTCGTCCTATTGCTGAAGAGGAACTTGAAACATTCGAAGAAGCCGGAGCATGCGGTACAGCAGCCGTTATCAGTCCTATTGAACGCATTGATGACCTTGAAAACAATAAATCGTATGTTATAGCAAAGAATGGAAAACCTGGTCCTATAAGTGAAAAACTTTATAACAGGCTTCGTGCTATTCAGTATGGTGACGAACCGGATCCATACGGATGGGTGATGATTGTAGAATAAATTAATTTTATATAGAATTATTGTTGATTTTTTAATGAGTAAACAGTGTTTCAAAAGTCATAATCAAGACAACTGAGATGTTGTTTACTCTTTCTCTTTGAATCTAACTATAGTTTTTTGTGATAATTTGATTTAAATAATCGGCCTATTTTGTATGGTTGTAAATATTCATCCCTATAAAGTTAAAATAATGTAAAAAC
>NZ_JADYTJ010000056.1 GCF_021531075.1 Bacteroides caecigallinarum
AGATGATATTGATGTATTTACTAATATAAAAGTTAATGATGATTACTATTCATTATTGAACCCAGATGGAACATTTGCTCTGAATGAAGGAAGTAAATGGGAAGGAAAATATTTAGAAAACGATGAATTTGGAGACCCTATTAAAGATAAAGCTTTTATAGCAGTCTATAATAGTGACTTGAATTATATGAATAGTACATATATTGCCGTTATGAAAGGAGACGAAGACCATGTGAGATTTTATTACGATTTGCCTTGGTATCCTGGAAGGTTTGATAATAACAAAATTCTTTCTATTAAAATAAAAAATAAGATTGATGGTACAGTAAGAGAATTAAGCAATTATAAATATAATACTAATTATTGTATTTTGTCAGAAGAAGACTCTTATTATATAAAAGAAATGTGTGATAGTAATCCACAAATTAGTTTTTGTATCAGATTTGAAGTTATAAGTTATGACTGGTTTCCAGATTCAGATGATGTGGAAGTTTGTACGATTGATTTCGATAATGGATTAGCTTATGGATTAAACAATGCTATTATGGCTTATTTTTACAAAATGTTTTAAATAGAAAATGATATGAAACAAGTTCTTTTTGCAGTAGTTTTAATTTTTACTTTTCAAAATTTGATAGCTCAACCTGAAGTTAGAAAACTTGCAGAATATGAGTTAAAGGGTGATGTGTCATCTGTTGTTTCAAAAGACTATTCAGGTAAAATGTCTTTTGGGGAACTGGTTACAGACAAATTGATTGAAACGACCACACACAAGTTTGACCAAAAAGGGAATTTGATAGAGTTTGAACTAATTAACTCTGATAAACATGAGAAGAACAGTTATAAATATAATGCAAATGATAAATTGATTCAAATTTCATCTTTAGATGGAAGCAACTCATCTTATGAATATAGCAATAATCGTCTTATAAAGATTGATACATACAACAAAAATAATAAATTGGAAAGACGGGTTAAACGTCCATATAATTCTCCAAGTTCATTTGTAGATATAACCTATAATGGTGACGGTAGTGAAAGAGGACGTTCAACCTATAAGAATAATTTGTTGGTTACAGAGGTTGTTTACAATAATACTACTAATTACATATATAATGCAAATAAAAAACTGATAGAGAAACGTTATTCTGGAGTAAAAGTTGACATGGGTGATGTTTTGAGTGCTTTCATGATGGCTAATGCATTAGGAGATGTAAGTGGAATTAATGATATGCAAGGGAAGAAAGTAAATTCAACAACCAGATTATTCTATAATGAAAAAGGATTTATAAGACAAGAGATTGTAACAGGTACTAATACAAGAGGAAAAACAGCTACTTCCAAGTATAAATATGATTCCAAGGGGAATTGGATATTAAAAATAACCACTCTAAAAGAAAATAACAAGGACTATTATTTAATAACAGAACGTAATATTAATTATTACTCATCGAATGAGTCTTCGACAAATAATTTAATTCGACATGAAAAAGCTGAATTTCCAGGAGGAGAAAAGGCTATGACAGAATTTATAAATGAGAACTTGATTTATCCAAAATCTTGTCAAGAGATGGGTATTCAAGGTAGAGTTACAGTTTCGTTTATAGTTAGTAAAGAAGATGGAAGTCTTAAAGATATAAAAGTTGAGCGAGGTGTCGATTCTGATATGGATAAAGAAGCAATACGTATTGTTAGCTCTATGCCTAAGTGGATACCAGCAATAGAAGATGATAAGCAAACTATATCCATTAGATTTAGATTACAATAGGATGTAATACTATTTAATATAAAGAACGATTAAGAATAAAGCTTAGTCGTTCTTTTTTTATACCTACTATCTCTCAAATGACAAAAACGCGATTCTAAAGGATTGAAACTCTAACTAATGACAATAATAATAACTACGAGTATGTTAGGAAATCTTATGAATATATTCTTTGATGGTACTTTAGAAGAATCGTCAGAGCGTCAGGTTAGAGAAGCTACACCTGATGTAACCGAAAAAAGTAGTAAAATCGCCAAACCTATCCCTGAAAAATACGAGAAAGATGTAGAAGCCTTACGAAAGAGGTATGGAGAGAATTTTAAAACCGGACTCTGCATCAATCTAACCTTAAAAGAAGCTCTGGAAATCATACCGAGAGAAAGAGCTAGGTCTGATGCTTATATAGGACTTATATCATTTCTGAAGGGCAAAATGGGAATTACACTAACAATCAAATCACAAAAATCTAAAGGAGGAAAACTATGAAATTATTTATCACAAGCAAAATCTATGACACAGAAAAACAGACTATAGCTGAAATTGAGAAAGCAGTACAGGACGATTTGGACAATATGGTTGGTAAAGATAAAGTTGAATTTAAGCTATGTACATTAGGAAATGTTGTAGCCATGTTTTTCAATAGACCTTTAGAATATTCCACTTTAGGGGCTGACCCGAGAGAAAGTATTATTGGTGAGGATGCTTTAATCATTACAGGAGATAGATATAATGGGTTCATAATGCCATCACCTCTTCCACCTATGCCTTATTTAGGACATATAATTTATAATCTGGAACAGTCAGACTTTCTGGAGATTTATAAAGAAAGTGCTAAAATTCTTGGAGCAAGCAAGATAAGGGATTGTTGGCTGGAGATAAATTCAAATATGATTGTTCTGAGGGTACAAATGAAGTAACATATAAAAATACTGGAAACCAATATGCAGGCTTCCAGTATTTTGTTTCTCCCTATTATCCGATAATATCCAGAGAATTAAAAAGACAAGTAATGTAACCTTTTTCTTTTTTTCTGGATATACCATTATATAGGATATGTAGAATTTTTGGTTATTACCATAATATATTGATAATCTGATATATAACCCATTAATGATAAGCAGAATGTACTATTTTTCTTATCTCGTCAGAAGTGAATCCATTTTCAATACTACTATAATAAGCTATCAGATAATCAACAGCAACCCTTTCCGGTATTCCATCATTATAGAAGAAACTAGCCAATATCAGAAGGTTATTGTTCCGAACACCGGGGTACATGCTATAATATTCTTCAAATAAGGTATGGGATTCTAATGCCTTAGCTCTTATTGATTTTGTAATCTGAATTGGAGTTATATTACTATTAAGGACAGGCGTAGCAGCTTTCCCTTTCTTTTTGGGAGCAGGTGGAATGGATGGAAGATTAGCTGTGTCTATATGCAGTCTATTAGCATTTTTGTTCAGATAAAGCCCGGAATCATAAGACCACATACAGGGATGGGAGATATTGGAGCATGATAGGTCAAACTTCAAATCACTTCTTCCGGTTACTCCTAATAAATTTCCAATATAATAATACAAAGCCTTATGATAGGAAAAATCTTGCAGGTCATGCAGGACAAGCACCTTCAAACCATTACCGGAGGGAGATTTGAATACAGATAGCACATAAGGATTAGTTTTTAACCGCTCCTTTTCAGCTTTCAGGTCAGCTACATTATCAAGGTCTATACAGATAACCCCTGATGAGATTATAATTTTTGCATCCTCCATCCTTTCAAGCATACCTGAAAAACAGATGGCTGGTAATAATTTCTTTTTAAGGTCGTTTCTCAGATTATGGTCTGTTTCTTTTCTCACTCTTTCAACCCTCACTCTCAAATCACCTTTCCTTATGCTTTCCAACACTTCAAGCAGAGGTATATGCTTAGGATTTACCTTTACAAGCACGTTAGGAAAGCAGGACACCATTATTTCATTCAGTTCCATCTTTATATCGTTTTTTAGTCAGACAAGTAATGTAACCTTTTTCTTTTTTTTTGATATACCATTATATAGGATATAGAAATTTTTTGGTTCTATGTTATATTCATATTTATTCCTCTATCATTCAAATATTTACAAAGTTTATTATATCTATCTTTAGCCTTTCTTTTTTTAGGAATCAGATTATATAGTTCATCCAAAGTAATATCAAATGAATAAGTAGTTTCATTCTCTATACTATCCCTTATCTTTGGGTCATAGGAGTAAAGGCTTATCATATCCATAATGCAATTCTTTTCAGGCTTACTATATTTTCTGCATGGCTTCATCACACCACCTATTTTACAACTAGAAGGTGAATTTTTAATGAAATACTCCTGAACTTCCTCCATGAGATTATAGTCAATATCGGAAGAAAAATAAACCTTTATCGGAAGTCCACTATGTTTTCTTATCTGGATTCTGCATATAGTCTGGATTACCAAAGACTTCATATAGTCCTTGAAGCTGCAACGACACCCGAACATCTTATTTATATCTCCTACAATATTATCAGGAATATGCCATTCGCCTAAGAAAACAATATTTTGGAAATCTCTGTATTCATTAGAACCTCTGTCAAGACCGCTCCCTCTGTAAATAATTGAAAAACAGTCTGAGCTTATTCCTGCTTCCATCAGACATTCTCCCAAAAGTTTAGGGAAATTATACTGTACCTTATCTCCGGCAAGCTCATAAGTATCAGCAACCCCTTCATTCCTTACCCCCTTGAATATATCCAAAGACTTCCATGTTACGATAAGGCTCTTTCCTGTACTGCAAACATTTTTCAGCATATAAACAACTCCTTTTCCAACAGCCATAAACTCATTTTTGTTCCAGTTCTCATTGTTTTTCCTCTTGAACGGTATATCAAACTGGATAAACTCTATATCACTTGAATAGTGGAAACCTTCAATACAGAGAAGCCTTTGGTCTGTTTCCCTGAATATGTTATCAGCAGTACCGTCAAACAATATGCAGCATAATCCATCAGCAAAATCATTCACCCTTCCACGAATAGGAACAATACCATTCTTTAGGATATGGTTAAAGATATATTCAGTCTTATATCTTGCAAGCTCATTCCTGGCACGGAACAGCTTGTAACCACTTTTTCCATAAGCAGCCCACATCTGGTTTATATCCTGATAACAATGCTGATAAAACCCTCCTTCACACTCCACACCTGATTTTCCATTATGGGTCTTGTGGCTGTCAATGAAGGTAACAATATCCTTTATTTCCCGTGGTATCTCAAAAGGCTGCGGATAATAGTTAATCATTTCATCTATCAGCATGAATCCTCTTTTTCCGGTATTATAGGAAATGAAAAGCTCGTAAGGCTCTATAATAATCCGGGCAGAGGTGATAATCAGAATATCATAATCAGCCAAAGAGATGGGATTATCCTTGTAAGCTTCCATTTCAGCTATTCTGTTTGTACCGGAGTGCAATACCATGAGCTTTGGACGATGAAAAGAAGCTATACCGCCAATCCATTCTGCTGTCTTTTTAGCCAGTTCTTCGGCAGCTTCAATAGTTGCCACCACCACCAGAATACCTTTCCAGCATTTTTCCTTTATTATCTCCAGAATCATAGTAGATTTTCCTGAACCACAGCCTGAACTTACAATGTGAAGTCCGTTGGTGGTTGGAAAGGGAATACTGCAATTTATAAACTGCATCACCCCATTGCTAAATTCAATCTTACCCATAACATCAGTCATTTTTTGAGGATGAGAGCCATAAAAATAACTCCCATCCTTAATTAGACATTAAAAACTCCATCTCTTGGCTCTTGGCAAATCATTCAGAATCTCAACCACTACATTATCATCCTCCATAAGCATCTCTTGTTGAAGTGCAAGGTATAAGTTCAAATCCTCAACGATAACCAGCTTTTGGGATAAATCAGAATCCAAGAGAGTAACAGGAATACCATTAGGGTCAGTTGCTTTATAACCCCTCCTTAGAAACACTTCGGCAGATACGGCTTCCAACATCACTTCACCTGTATGGATTTTGAGATTGCAGCGATAAGAACCAACCATTATCATATCCACTTTGGGATTTACAGGGGTACAGAATATATAATCTTCCGTAATCCATTGTCTATAAGTCTTTCTCATTCTGTTCTGGTTTTAAGTGGATTAGTGTTTAAAAATACTTGGTATGACCGTTCAAACTGTTCCTTTACAAATACTTCCTTCTTCTTTCCACAGCCACGTTTATACTCGCTTGGAGATACCATTTCTCTCAGGTCGTCATTTCCAATCCCCTTGATAAAGGATATGATATACTTTGTTGCATCCTTCTGGCTCAGTTCCTTACAGGCGGTACACCATTTTTCTATGATTAGCTCAGGAATGGTCTTGTTTTTCAACGCATCCTCATTAGCTCCTGAGAATTTCTCCAGTGCAGCCTTATGAATTGCTATTCCAGATTCAGAGTATGAATAGCTTAGATTGGGATTTTCTTCACTCATGGCTCTTACGAGAGGTGTCTTTCTGATAATCCCTTTCGTGAGAGTTATCCATTCACAGGCGGAAGTGTAGTTATATCCCCTTGATTCCAGCATTTGAACATACTCCAGAGCAGCTTTAGTGTCTTTATCTATATTGGTATTTCCCAATACACCTGTCATAAAATCACTGTTCATCCAAGTAAATACTTTCAGATTGATAGCCTGTAACATCTTGTCTAAAGCTATCCATTGCAGAGGAAAATAAGCATATAACTGCAATTCCATATCGGGAAATTCTTTTCTGATTTCACGAATAGCAGAATACCTTGTCTGACCGTCTATGATTACCACAGTTCTTGAAAGCTCATCCTCCGGTATGGGATTCCCATCAAAATCAGTTACTGTAAATCCAAACCTGACTGCAACAGTAGCAGGAATAATCACACACATAATTTGCGCTCCAACCTCTAAGATTGTTTTTTTCAGCGATTCGATAGCTTTGGCTTTTGGTTTTCTGTTCATTTTAAGCCTTGCTATTCTGATACCTCCGTCTTTTTCAGCACCAAGCAAATCAACGATATACAAGAGTGAAAAAACTTTGGCGAACATCTTGGGAGATAAATCTGCTATTTTCTGTGTTTCTTCTTTGCAGAACTCAATATCAGCAGGGGACAATTCCCCTGCTATCTTTCGCAACTCCTTCTGAACGGTACTCATAATCTACGCTTGTTTACGGTTGAACTTATTATTATGATTACTCAGACGAAGTATTTCCAACATCTTATAGGTATCAAAAATGACGGTCTTTCCATTTTGCAGTATGGCTTCGTCAAGTACACCGTCAGCTTTCATCCTGCTTATATTACTGATTGATATACCAAAGACTTCGGCTGCACTCTTGATACCTGTTACAAATGGTGGTAACTTTGGATAGTTAGATACCGAAGGCTGTTCTACCACTTTCTTTGTTTTTACCTGTTGCAGCAATTCCAAAAGTTCTGCACCGCTCATCATTAATACGGGTTTATCCAAAAGGGATAGCAGAATGTTTTTTTCTGTATTCATTTTCATTATATTTTAAATTATAAAACTTGTTTTCGTTCCCGGAACAGTGCAAATGTAGAAACAAAAAAAACAGCCACAAAGAAATTGTAACTGCTTTTATATCAATAGATTATACTTGATATTACATGATATTATCAGACGATATTTAATGCTATAATATGATATTAAATGACTACTTCATACTACTTAATGCTACTTGGTGCTATCTTTTTTACCTCCTTTTTGAACTGTTTTATAAGGTCATCAATCATTTGCTTGTCTTTATCTCCGACATTGCTTGTATTTTTTCCTAAATCGCCAATCGGAATTGTCTTACCTCTTATTTTGAACACATTAGCTACCATTTCCCATTGTCCTTTATCAAACTCTCCACAATACAATTGTTTCATAAAATATTGCAAAGTCAGCTTACTTTTCTGCCATGATATTCTTTGATACGCTTTTTTAGGGGTATCTGATTCTCCACCAAACCAAAAGAGAAAACAATCTTCTGAACATTGAAACAGTTTGTTTTGGCATAATCCATACAAAACCTTCAATGCTGTTTGCTGTAAATCAACTTCAAAACCTCGAATTAAATCAGGAAGAAGCAAAGGGTTATATAAAATTGCTCCTCTTGCGATTTTTTTTTCTGCTTTACGTTTGTTTTTTTGCTGGAAAGAAGCACTTTTCTTTTGTTCTTCTGCTGGTGAACATTTCATATCAGCAGCATATTGTTCACCTAAATCTGCTTTATTTTCTTGTACAGTGGAATAAGATACACTTTCACTTGAAGACTCCACCACTTCTGAACATTCAGCCTTTTTATTCTTTAATGAATCAGTATTAGAGTCAGTTTTTTGCTGGTTACACTTCACATCTTCTGTTACAGTAAATGCATTATTTGGAGTCGTAGTTTCTGTAGTATTGCTACAGTCATTCTCCGAATGGTTAGTATTTACGGTGATATTTTCTGAATGACTAACATCTGCAGAAGGATTAGTATTAGCACAGTCGTTTCTTTTTGCAGAAGTCATTATGTTGTTCAATTCGTTTCTCAAATTATCATCACCAAAGAGTTTATTTGCAAAATTTTTCGTTTTATCACTCATATTGTATCTATCCCAAAGCCACTTACCGCCAACTCCAAAAAGAATACCTATAGTTCCAGTAGTTATAGTTCGCATTACTCCTGATTTCTGTTGGGGAGGTACAGTTTGAGGAGGTATAACTTGAATATAGTAATTATTCTCAATCTTTATTGTTTTATTTATAGTTACATTTTGTGCCATAGATTTATAATTAAAAGATTATACAAAAAAGCAGTACCCGATAAACAACCTACCGAATACTGCTCTAAATATAAGAATTTATTTTTAAGCTATTTCCTTCACATACTCAAAAAGTTTTTTTAATTGTTCAGAATCCATTTTATCAAGCTTCTCAATGATCCTCGACTTATATTGATGGGTGTTCCACTTATCCATCTCCATTTTCTGAGTTTCATCCGCTACTTCAATATAAGGCTTCATAGATTCGTAATCACTATGTCCTGTACAGCTCATTACTACACTGGGAGGAATACCAAGAGCTAAAGAACAACATACAAAAGTTCTTCTGGCATCGTGACAGCTTATCTGTTCCCAAAATTTATAGGTATCTTCATGCCGAGTGTTACCTTTGAAATAGACCTGTGTTATTTCTCTGTCTAGCCCAGCCAGTTTTGCAGCTTCTTTCAGATAATCATTCAGTTTTTGATTGGAAGGAACTGGAAAAACAGTATCACCTTTATACCAAGCATACTTATCAATAATCTTTTGAGCGTGTTCGTTTAGAGCGATACGAAGTTTGTCATCTGTTTTTTCGGTACAAAAATCCAAATAACCATCTAATATATTACTTGTTCTGAGTTTAGCCAAGTCAGAATATCTTAATGAAGTAAAAGCCATGAAGCAGAACATATCACGAGCCTTTGACAGATATTCCTTCTCTTTTGGAAATTCATATTCAAAAAAGTGCATCAGCTCCTTGTATTTAAGATATGTTACTGTCCTATGTACCATTTTCAAATTGGGTTTAAATTCTAACACTCCCGGCTGTATTTTATATCCATGTCTTACAGCCCATCGAAGAAATGATTTTAACGTTCTAAATTGTTTAGTAATCGTATAATTATGATAATCATTCTTTATGTACCAATTTACTAGTTCTAACATCTTAGATTGGTTTAACCCTTCCAGAGTAATATTAGAATCGCATCCCATAAGTTGATTCCACATTTGTTCATACTTGTATTGAGATTGTAAAGACCAGCAACCTTCTTTTGGACGGAGCTGTAAAAACTCAGAAAAGATGTCTTTTAGTGTCTTTTCTGTATTATCATCTTCCACAACTTTAAGCTTGTTTCTCCCTAATTTCTCATTTACCAGTTCCTTCAAGTCAGCATTACCCGGTATTTCATTATGCAGTGAATATTCAGTAAAAACTTCCTCAATATGCCCCAAGAAAGTACGGATTGCATTGTTAATCTCTCGTGCATACACTGTCTTTCCACTAATATAATGTGTGGTATTAGCTTTTACCAGTTGCTTTGTAGAATCCCATTTCATCGGGTCAATGGTATAACCCACAGAAAAAGCCACCTCATTCTTCTTGCTGTTCCATCTTACCCTAATCATTAGCTGCCCATTTTGCGTAACATAGGCTCTCGTGTTAAAATTCATCTTTTTCATACCTTTTGTCTTTTAAATTTTGATGAAGTTAAGGAGAAATTCAGTAGGATATATATAATGTAAATCACTGGATATTATATGATTGTACTTGCTATAAATACTCCCTCCGTACTCCCCCTGTAAAGTTCGATTTCTCTTTAGGTCCAAAACAAAGGTAGGAAGAAAGATTGGGGGGAGTAAGACCTTTTAACTACTCCCTCGCTTTTGGAAAGTATATGAGTTTTATTGAAACTACAAAGTTGAGAAGAAATTTGTATATGTCTTATTATCAGTATTATATACAGTCTGATAATATCTTATGATGTATTCTAAAGAGTGCTGGCTGGTCCACTGATAAACTCTTGTAAATTAGATATTTACAGGAGTTTTTTATTTGTCTATAAGAGCTTAATCTAAGTCGAAATCATGCTTAAAATACTGTTTGTTGTTCCATAGTTGTTCCCAATTTTAAGGATATAATATGCTGACATTCAAAACAGAAGTACTGAAAAGCAAACAGAAAAGTGATGGTACTTATAATGTAAAGATTAGAATGACCTACAATAGAGAGGTCAAAAGACTTTCGACTAATATATTTGTTAGACAGGAAGATTTAACCAAATCATTCAAACTTAAAAATCCTAAGTTTATTCAAGAAGCAGATGCTATAGTAAGATATTATCAGGAAATATGTGCCAAATTGCAGATTGGCATTAATAACTATAGTATGGATGATATTGTAGCATTCTTGAAGGGAGAGCAAATGAAATCCCAAGAAATTGACTTTATTCAGTTCAGTAGGGAATGGATAACTCATTCTACTATTAAAGGAGTAGAGAATTATACGTCTGCTGTCAATGCTTTTGTACAATTTCTTGGGAAAGATAGATTGATTATCCAACAATTGACTACATCTTTGTTAAAAGATTTCATGGACTATCTTGTCAAGAAGAGAGAAGAAAAAATTAAGATGCTTAAAGAACAAGGCAAAAGGGTTCCATCAAACAGGGTAGTTTCTTTATATCTTGGTAGTATAAGGCATCTTTTCAATGAAGCCAAGAAGCAATATAATGATTATGACAGGGATATAATTCTCATATCTCATTCTCCTTTTGAAAATTTCAAGATACCTAAACAGGAAGCAACAAGAAAAAGGGCTATTTCTGCAAATGATATATTGAGGATATATGAATTGCCATATATTCTTGATAGTAAAGGTAAAGAAAAATTGGGAAGATTCAATCTTGCAAAGGATTGTTTTATTCTCTCTTTTGGATTGATAGGCATTAATTCAGCAGATTTGTATTCATGTGAGGATATAAGTGATGATGTTATTACCTACTTTAGGGCAAAAACTTCTGCCAGAAGAAATGATAAGGCAAAGATGAAGGTGAAAGTTATGGATATTATCAAGCCTTTGGTCAATAAGTATAGGGATAGAACTGGAAAGAAAGTATTCAATTTCTATCAGAATTATACCACTGCAGACAGTTTCAATAAAGCCATAAACTATGGATTAAAACAAATAGGGGAAATATTACGAATAGAAGATTTGGAGTATTATGCTGCAAGACATTCTTGGGCTACCTTGGCTGTTAATAAGGTTGGTATAGACAAATATACAGTTCATGCAGCTCTTAACCACATTGATGAAGCTATGAAAGTGACTGACATCTACATAGAAAGAGATTTTGAGGTGGAGAATGAAGCAAACAGGAAGGTTATAGAGTATGTTTTTAATATATATTGAAGTGTATGGATATATTGAGAGTCTTCATAATTTAAATTATGAGGATTCTCTTGCTTCCTTTTATATTAGGAGAAGTGAATACAAAAATATACATTTGTATTATGTCAAATGTAATTATGGAAAATATGATTGAAGAAGTTGTTGAAATAGGTAGTATTGTCTCAGTAGGTAAATATGAGATTTTATATGCGTCATCGCCTTATTGTTATGAAAGTGACGGTATTTTAGATAGTATTAAGGTTGTCCAATATTTGAATAATGCTTATGTTAGGTACAATGATATTCATTTGAAATACAGAATAAACTGGAAAGAGGTAGGAAAGTCTATAGAATCTGTTAGTTTCTTCATGCCAAAAGATAAAACCCATTTAGGGGATGTTTTTATAACCTCTCCTTATGGATTGATAAAAAAGAATAGAACAGGTATAGGGGCTACAACATTGGAACTCAATTCTCCAAGAAACAGTATAATTGTAGTTCCAACAAGGGCATTGGCTTATGGAAAAGCCATTAGTAGTAAGATTGAAGAAGTTCCAAATAAATATAGGGTGTTGTATGTAGGTGGAGACATAACAGGTTTTGTTGTCCCTGAAATATCAGACTATTTAATGGATTCTTCTATAGATTATAAAAAGTTTATTGTTGTTGCAGACAGTTTGCCAAGATTGTTGAGTATTATAGGCAAAGAACATTATAAAGACTATTTCCTTATGATTGATGAAATAGATTCATATCAATATGATTGTAGTTACAGGCCCAATATGGAAAATGTAATGGATTATTATTTTCAGTTTCCATTTAACCGTAGATGTTTAGTATCGGCAACAATAGGAGAATTTTCAAATAAACACATTACAGAAGAGCCAGTAATCAATGTATTATTTGATAATTTCCAATCAAGGAATATCAATCTTATTCACACAAACAATGCAGAAATCAGGCTGAAAAAGGTAATAGAAAAAATAGCTTCAGACAAACCTAATGACAAAATTTTGATAGCCTATAATTCAGTAAAAGGATGTGCTACTATTATAAATAGCTTAAGTGACAACCTAAAATCTGAATGTGCTATTTTATGTAGTTCAAAGAATGAAGATATTACAGAATATTATAGTGATATTGTAGATGACAAACTGCCTAAGAGGATTACATTTATGACGTGTACTTATTTTGTAGGAGTAGATATAAATGAAAGATTCCATCTTATTACTGCAATAAATGTACTAAAGCCATATACCATACTATCTACTGATAAATTGCAACAAATAGCAGGAAGATGTAGGCATACTGAAGGTTTGTTAAGTGATACCATAATATATACAACAAAGAATAACAATGAGGAACTGGGTGGTTTACATGAACAGGTTTTGGGGGATGCGGAAGTATTGGCTACTTTTGGCAATTTATATCCAAAATTAAAAAGTACATTCCCAAATTCTTACTATTTTAGAGAAGATTTCATAGAAAAAGAGTTTATTGAATCAACAAAAAAAAGATACTTAGGGCATAAACCTATACAATTAGTCAGGAAGAATGCGGATGGGATATTTGTACCTTCTTACTTCAATATAGATTTTGTTCGCATTCAAATTGATTTATTATGTAGATTATATTCAGAATCTAAAACGCTTCCTGGTACATTAAGAACAGATGGACATATTGTAGAAGTGCATGATTATATTGAAAACGAAGATATATCTTCAGATATAATAGAACAAACCGATGAAAATTTCCGACAAGCAAATACACTTCAACGTAAAGACTTGATTAGAAGATTACAGGAAGAAAAAAATATAGAAACAAGAGAAAGAGTTGCACGAAATTTAATGAAACAAAAATGTTCAAAACAAAACACTTTGTTTTTAGAGCGTTTCATAGAGCTCCAGAAATATGTACCTTTTGATTTATTGATTGAGAAATTAGAGCAGTATAAGAACAATACAGACTATAACAAATTCTATAATTATGTAATCTTTTGGGCATTGGAAAATACACATCCTCTAAAGGTTTCAATCAGCGCAAATTTTCCAATAAATGAGATGTTTACAGGGGCTGAATTAACAGAAAGATTTAATGCCATATATAGCGGTTTATTGAATTACTCCAATTTAACCCCTACTAAAGCAATACCTATAATAAGGAACTTTTGTACCCTTTCAAAAAGAACCTCTAAGCGAATTAATGGACAACCTGTAATGGTATATAGAATTATTGATATTAACCCATATGGGCTTGAAGGTGAACCTTTGGAATACATTTCTGCTAAAACTGTAATAGCTCGTTTTCTAAGATTTTAGGTAGAGAATGTATTCACTTTTCTATATAAAATAATAGAAAGTGAATACAGAATACACGCTTTCCCCTTTTCTCGCTATATAGAGAGGGAGATTATCATATATGTAAATATATAATATATAATTATTTTTACTGAAATTTTTTTATATTTTTTGAATCGTTCCTGTTTTTAAGAGCATAATATACACCACCATACCTCCCTCCCCATAACTTAGGGTTGGGATATTCCCTCCCACAACAATTAAATAATAAAAATTATGGATAGCTTGAAATTTATTGAAACAATGTCTGTAGCAGACTTCAAGACAAAAATGGGAGTAGAAAGAATTGAAGTAAAACAGAATCCTCAAACTGGAAAATGTTTCTTTGTATATGGCTGTGAAACAGGTGCCGTAAGTGAAAGATTTATCAAAGGGAATATTACAATGCCAGTTATATCGCAAGTATGTTCTCCTGATACAGGTGATTTGTTTTACATGTTACATCAAAAAGGGGAAGGTGGAGCACCTACACTGGCTACATTGTAATTTATCAGTCTTGAAGAGTGGCAAGAAATTGCTACTCTTTTTTTTATTTCCCCATTAATAAAGTCTTTTATTTAAAACATATAATTATGAATCTAAGAAGAACATCAAAAAAGCAAGCTAAAATTAAATTGGCTTTACAAGGTTGTGCAGGGTCAGGAAAAACATATTCAGCCTTGTTGTTGGCTTATGGGCTTTGTGGAGAGTGGAGTAAAATTGCAGTCATTGATTCTGAGAATGGAAGTGCAGATTTATATGCACATTTGGGTAACTACAATGTTTTACCTCTTCAAGACAGTTTCACACCTGAAACATATATGGAAGCCATAGGAATATGTGAGAATGCAGGAATGGAAGTTATTATCATAGATTCTATTTCTCAATGCTGGGATAATTTGTTAGAATATCATGCTAATTTACAAGGCAATAGTTTTACTAATTGGCAAAAAGTCACTCCAAGAATTAATGCTTTCATGCATAAAATTCTACAAAGTGATAAGCATATCATTTGTACTATGAGGTGTAAACAAGACTATGTATTAAATGAGAAAAATGGTAAGATGGTTCCTGAAAAAGTTGGTCTTAAGGCTGTAATGAGGGATGGTATTGACTATGAGTTTACTATAGTCTTTGATATAAATATGAAACACCAAGCTATTGCAAGCAAAGATAGAACCAACCTTTTTATGGGAAAGCCTGACTTCACAATCACACCTACTACTGGAGAAATAATTCTTGATTGGTGTAATGACGGGGTTAATGTGGATATGATAAAGCAGAAGATAAATGCAGCCAGAACTATTGATGAACTAACAGCCATTTATCATGAATACCCAGAATGGTATCAGCAACTTACTTCCGATTTCATGCAGAAGAAAATGCAACTGCAGGAAGAACAAAATAAACCGAATATTAATTATAACCCTAATTTTATAAGATATGGAAACAATGTTACTACAACCTGTAAGAACTAAACAAGTTTATCCAAGTAAGATGAATAGAAGTTTAAAGTATGATGCAGAAGTGATAGAACCAATAGAAATCTTAAAACCAAAATCTTTATACTCAGATACACGTAAAAAGTTACCTTTTATTGAGGCAAATACAAAAGAAGTTACCATTGAGCACCTGAAAGATGATTGCATTGTACCTGTATTCAGCAAGGACAATGAAATCACAATCAGCCATCCTAACTTCATTGAATCTGTATGGGAAGCAGCAAATAGAGTTTTTCCCAATGAAAGTATTGATATACCTGAAATCAGAGTAAGCCATATTATCAAAGGAAGAACACCCGAAGCCATTCATAAATCAGTAAAAGATTTATTGGAAGAAGATAAGACCATTTATTACGAGAGAATGATGTTTTGCTTTGAAATACCTACTATCCATGAGGATATAATGGGCAACAGATTAAACCTTACAATAGGTGGTGTAAGGGCATATAATCATGAGAATCTTTATAGCAAAAAAGGTGTTGAGAAGTTCAAAATCTTTATAGGCTTCAAGAACCTTGTCTGTTGTAATATGTGTGTATCTACTGATGGTTTTAAGTCAGAATTAAAGGTGATGGATACAAATGGACTGTTTAATGCAGCTATACAACTTTTTCAGGAATACAATATAGCCAAACACCTTTATTATATGGGGGCTTTTCAAGACAGCTATATGACAGAACAACAGTTTGCACAATTTTTAGGAAAGAGTAGATTATACCAATATCTTCCACTTGAGCAGAAGAAAAGTCTTCCTCAAATGCTTATGACTGATACACAAATAGGTATTGTAGCTAAGTCATTTTATAATGATGATAATTTTTCTCTTCCTGACAATCAAAATGATATATCTATGTGGAATGTGTACAATTTACTTACTGGAGCAAATAAGAGTAGCTACATTGATAATTTCCTGGATAGGTCACTTAATGCTACACAACTTGCTGAAGGACTTAATAAAGCCTTATATGGAGATTGTGCTTATTCATGGTTCATAAAATAATTGTATTCACTTCTTATATAAAAAATAATCAAAATGAATACGGAATACTTTATATGAATGATTACAATCAGAAGAGGAATTTAT
>NZ_JADYTJ010000057.1 GCF_021531075.1 Bacteroides caecigallinarum
TTGTCGAATTTCAGGAATGAGTTCTCATTCTTCTCCTCCGGTGCAACCGTCTGATAATTACCTTTCTCGTCTGCCTTGCTGACCACTCCCAAACCCTCCTTGGGGTCGTTCTTGTTATGTACCAGCAGAAGCTCGTCAATTTGTTCCACATAAGGCTTTTCCGGTTTCTTTGTCCGGCCTTGCCTTTTTCCCTTGTCTGGACTGTTTTCTTGTGCCATAATCTTTTGTTTTGAGTGACTACTTGATTTGTTTCACAGTCCAAATGTAAGATGATAAATTGGGTAAACAATTGATTTGCAAATAGATGGCATTAGATGGCATCAGATGTCATCAAATGTCATACGAAGGATTGGAAAGAATGTTGAAACAGCAGGAAAAAAGGATGAAAAGAAGTATGAAGAGTAGAAGTAAAAGCATGGCGAAGCCACCGGACTATGCAGATCGGAGGGAGCTGAAATCCCTGTCTTATTTCGGGAGTTGATAAGCAGGTTATGTTTTTATTATTGGGTAAGGTGGATTTTCACAGTATTTGTGAGGTCATATATGGAATATAAGGATAGCCGCCTTTAGTTTACGGCTATGCGTCACGTCGGTCGCAGTTAATCCCTGTAATCTTTCCTTTAATTCTAATCCTTTTGCCGCCGCATTCTTTTTCAGGAGAATTTTCATGGCGTAAGCCATAAAGAAAATTCTCCTGAAAAAAGGAATAAATGCGGCTGGCAAATCAGGATTGGGATTTATTTTTGATGGAAGGGATAACAAGTGTTTTTAAAGAT
Source organism: Bacteroides caecigallinarum (assembly GCF_021531075.1). Taxonomy (GTDB): domain Bacteria; phylum Bacteroidota; class Bacteroidia; order Bacteroidales; family Bacteroidaceae; genus Phocaeicola; species Phocaeicola caecigallinarum_B. Next base: position 777 of record NZ_JADYTJ010000057.1, read on the forward strand.
TAAAATATGATAATTCATTCGACTTATTGAAATATATTCGTATTTTTGCGAATAACAAACAGAAAGAGGGATAGAAATGATAAAAAAGAAGTATACAGAAGAGCAGGAGAAGTTAGCCCGTTTTGCAAAAGCGATGGGACATCCGGCACGTATAGCCATACTCCAGTTCCTGGCATCTCAGGAATGTCGCTTTTTCGGTGATATTCATGAGGAACTTCCCATTGCAAAGGCTACGGTATCTCAGCATCTGAAAGAGTTGAAAGAAGCCGGACTTATCCAAGGGGAGATAGAAACACCGAAAGTAAAATACTGTATCAACAAGGAAAACTGGGAAACTGCAAAAAAAATGTTTGCAGATTTTCTTGGCCAACCTATATGTAAGAAAGAGGGCTGCTGCAAGTAAGCTCTTTTTTTGACAAGAAGATTCGTAGTTTTGCGAATAACTAACAACAAAAAATAGAAAGACATGAAAAAGATTTTATTCTTAATTGCTGTATGTTTCGCCTTTATCTCTTGCAACATGAACGCAAAGAACGGAACTGAAGCACAGACTCAAAAAGAAGTGACAGTAAAAGACCATGTAGAAGTATTGTATTTTCATGGAAAGCAGCGTTGCGCAACCTGTATGGCTATCGAAAGCAACACAAAAGCTGCGATGGAAGAAAGTTTTGCCGAGCAGATCAAAAAAGGTGAGGTCGTTTTTAAGGTAATAGACATCAGCAAGAAAGAAAATGAGAAGATAGCTGAAAAGTATGAGGTAACCTGGTCATCACTGTTTATCGTTAAGTATAAGAACGGACAGGAGACATACGAGAATATGACAGAATTTGCTTTCGGAAACGCCCGTAAGTCACCGGATGTATTCAAGGCAGGTATAGTGAAATCTGTAAATGAAATGTTGAAATAATATAAGGGCTATGGATTGGTTACAGACATTGCTGGATAACAGCTCTACTCCCGTTCTTACGGCATTCTTACTCGGACTGCTGACCGCACTATCACCTTGTCCGCTTGCAACAAATATAGCGGCCATCGGATTTATCGGAAAGACATTGAAAACAGAAAACGCATTTTCCGGAACGGTCTTCTTTATACGTTGGGACGTGTCCTTTCATACACCCTGCTCGGAGTGGTACTGATTATGATTCTGAAAGAAGGTTCCAGCATGTTCGGCATTCAGAAGACTATCGGGACATGGGGTGAACTCGTTCTTGGTCCGCTTCTGCTTGTAATAGGCCTGTTCATGCTCTTTGGTGACAAACTTAATCTTCCGAAATTCGGGTTTAACGGAAATGCGGAAGGTCTCGCCAGGAAAGGCGGATGGGGTGCCCTGATGATTGGAATACTCTTTGCCCTGGCTTTCTGTCCGACAAGCGGAGTTTTCTATTTCGGTATGCTTATACCGATGTCTGCAACGGCTACAGCCGGTTATCTGCTGCCGGTGGTATTCGCTATTGCCACAGCCCTGCCTGTACTTGCCGTTGCATGGATTCTTGCTTTCAGTGTACAGCAGATGGGAAGTTTCTACGGTAAGATGCAGAAGGTGCAGAAATGGATGAACCTTATTGTAGGTGTGGTATTCATCATCATCGGCATCTATTATTGCTGGATAATGTATCTGTAAAACAGATTTGATAACAAATAAAATATTTACGAATATGGAAATTAAAGTATTAGGTCCGGGTTGTGCCAAATGTAAATCAACCTATAATGTAATTGAGAAGGTATTGAAAGAAAACAACATCGATGCAAAACTGACCAAGGTGGACGACATCATGGAAATGATGAACTACAACATCATGACTACACCTGCCGTTGTCATTGACGAAGTAGTGAAGATGAAAGGACAGGTGCCGACAGAAAGTGATGTAAAGAAACTTCTTGGTATCTGATAAACAGAGTTATTTAACGATGAGCGGCAGATGCCATAACGGTTGTATCTGCCGCTTTTTTAACTGGAACAATGTTCGTATTTAGACGAATAAAAACAATTAAAATATGATACAGGATTTTGCAGACTGGCTTGTTTACGGACTGTTCGGACTGAGTGCCGACACTCCGATAGGAGTGGCCGTAAACTTCTTTTTTTATGACACTATAAAGATTTTAATCCTCTTGTTTTTCATCAGCGTACTAATGGGAATTATTAATGCCTATTTCCCGATAGAGCGTTTGAGAAATTATCTGGTAACACACAAAATGTACGGACTTCAGTACCTGTTGGCTTCGATTTTCGGAGCAATAACCCCGTTCTGTTCTTGTTCCTCCATTCCGTTGTTCATCGGGTTTGTAAAGGGAGGTATTCCGTTGGGAGTAACCTTTGCTTTTCTGATAACCTCACCATTGGTGAATGAGGTTGCCGTTGCCATGTTCTTAGGTTCTTTCGGACTGAAGGTTACTCTGATTTATGTGATTAGTGGTATATTGCTTGGAGTTATCGGCGGTTTCGTCCTCGGAAAAATGAAGCTTGCACCCTATCTCAGCGACTGGGTAAAGCAAATACAAGCCAATTCTTCAGTACAAAGCGAGGAATGGGAAAAAGACCATACAACCTTTATAAAAAGACTGCCAACCATTATCCGTGATTCGTGGAAGATAGTAAGCGGCGTACTTGTCTATATCCTTATAGGTATAGGTATAGGTGCTTTTATGCACGGCTTTGTACCGGAAGGTTTCTTTGAGCAATATATGTCGAAAGACAACTGGTATGCAGTTCCTCTTTCCGTAATTCTTGCCGTACCGATGTATGCCAATGCCGCAGGTATCGTTCCGGTTATCGAGGTATTTGTAGCAAAAGGTATCCCTATGGGAACAGCCATTGCCTTTATGATGGCCGTTGTCGGGCTATCATTACCGGAAGCAACCTTACTCAAAAAAGTAATGACATGGAAACTGATTGGTATCTTTTTTGGCACAGTTGCTTTCTTCATTATACTATCCGGTTATCTGTTTAATTACATTTTATAAAAAAATGAATATGAGAAGTATTATAAAATGGTGTTCATCAATTATGATGGCCGCCATTTTCATTCAACCGACTTTTGCACAAAATGATGAAAAATTATTTTCCGGCAAACCCATACTAACCCTCTTTGCCAACTACAAGGCAGGGGTCGGACACTGCAACGAGAATAGCGGATTCAACCTTGACCGTGCTTTTGTAGGATATGAAGGATTTTTTACAAAAGGTTTTTCTGCAAAAATTCTTATGAATGTGGAAACAATGGCAGATGAAAACGGAAATACCAAATTCAACGGATATTTGAAGAACGCACAGATAGACTGGAAAGGGAAGGGATTTTTTGTGTCTGCCGGACTGGTAAATCTGAAGCAGTTCTCGGAACAGGAAAATTTCTGGGGACATAGGTATATCTTTAAATCTTTTCAGGAAGAATATGGAATAGCCTTTTGTGAAGATATAGGAATTGTAGCAGGATATGAATTTTCACCTGTCATATCTGCTGATATGGCTCTGACAAACGGAGAGGGGCGTAAGTTTAAGAATATGGACAACAATTACAAATACGGAGCCGGACTAACTTTAAAACCGGTAAAAGGATTTATGTTCAGACTGTATGGCGACATATACAATACACCGGAGTATATGAAGTCGGTTTCTGGAAATCAGAAAGATCAGTATTCAATTGCAGCCTTTGCGGGGTACAGCCACAGCAGGTTTTCTTTCGGTGCAGAATATAACCGTGCTTTCAACTATAAATTTTCACCGGAAACAGATGTAAACGGATATTCGGTTTACACTACCATAAAAATAAATTCAAAAATACATCTGTATGGAAGATTCGACTTATTGGACGCAACCGAAGAAAACCAAAATACAGTTAAGGAAGGACATACCATTATAGGAGGTTTTGAATATGCTCCGATTAAACAAGTCAGAATATCTCCAAACTACCAAAGTTGGAAGGCAAAAAGTGGGAAACGTGAAAACTACCTGCTTATGAGTATAGAATGTAAAATATAAATCAACAAATTAAAAAACTATTTGAAATGAAAGTATTGATACTTTGTACAGGAAACAGTTGCCGCAGCCAGATGGCTCACGGATTTTTGCAGTCATTTGACAAACATTTAGAGGTATATTCCGGCGGAACGGAACCAGCCGTTCAGGTAAACTCCAAGGCTATGGAAATGATGAAAGAGGTAGGAATAGACATCAGTTCACATATTCCGACACATGTAAACGCCTATATCAATCAGGAATGGGATTATGTAATAACTGTATGCGGAGATGCAAATGAAAGCTGTCCTACATTCATAGGAAAAGTAGGAAAACGTCTTCATATCGCCTTTGACGATCCTTCACACGCAACAGGTACACTGGAGTTTATTGACTCGGAGTTTCGCCGTGTGCGTGACGAAATCAGAAATGCCTTTGCCCGTTTCTACATTACTGAAATCAGAAAAGAAGAATTGCCAAAATGCTCTTGCGGTGGCAACTGCTAAAAAGGATATGGAAAAAGAGAAAAAAGGAATAGGTTTTTTTGAACGATACCTAACAGTGTGGGTGGCTATCTGCATTGTAGTAGGAATAGCAATAGGACAATGGTTTCCTGCCATACCCGAAACACTCGGTAAGTTTGAATATGCGAATGTATCCATACCGGTAGCCATTCTTATATGGCTGATGATTTATCCCATGATGATGAAGGTGGATTTTCAGAGTATTAAGAATGTTGGAAAGAAACCTAAAGGAGTGTTTATCACTTGTATTGTAAACTGGCTGATAAAACCGTTTACGATGTTCGGCATAGCATGGATATTCTTCTTTGTTATATTCAAACAGTGGATACCGGAAGCACTGGCTGGTGAATATCTTGCCGGAGCCGTACTGTTGGGTGCTGCACCCTGTACAGCTATGGTATTTGTATGGAGCTATCTTACTAAAGGCGATGCTGCCTATACGTTGGTACAGGTAGCAGTGAATGACTTGCTTATTCTGGTGGCTTTTGCTCCGATAGTGGCTTTTCTTCTCGGTGTTGGCGGAATAATCATTCCTTGGGACACGCTTACACTTTCTGTAATTTTGTTTGTGGTCATACCTCTTGTAGGTGGTGTAATTACACGCCGTACTGTAATATCGAAAAAGGGAGAAGACTATTTTAACAATGTATTTATAAAGAAGTTCGACAATGCTACTATAATCGGACTATTGCTCACATTGATAATTCTGTTTTCGTTTCAAGGTGAAACAATCCTTGTAAACCCACTGCATATTCTATTGATTGCAGTACCCCTGATTATACAGACATTCTTTATATTCTTTCTTGCATACGGCTGGTCAAAGGCTTCAAGACTGCCACATAACGTAGCTGCTCCGGCAGGTATGATTGGTGCAAGTAATTTCTTTGAACTTGCCGTTGCTGTCGCCATATCGTTGTTCGGTCTTCAGTCCGGGGCTGCACTTGCAACAGTGGTAGGTGTTCTGGTAGAAGTGCCTGTAATGTTGAGCCTTGTACGGATTGCAAACAATACAAGAAAATTCTTCTGATAAAAAGCCTCCGGCGGGGTAACTCTCCGGGGGCTTCGTGCGTCTGCACATTAAAAAATACATAAAATTTATATCTGGGGGTTGGTTGATAAAAAAACACATCGTATATTTGCGATATAAAACAATGAAAATATTATGGCATTTAGTAAAGCTGAAGAATTTGAGGAAAAAGATATTTTGGCAGCCCGTTTTGCAAAGGCTCTGAGCCACCCGGCACGAATAGCAATCGTAAGGTTGTTGGCTAACCATAATGCCTGTTGTTATTGTGGAGACTTGACAACGGAATTGCCAATCGCGCAGTCTACCATATCACAGCATTTGAAGGTACTGAAAGATGTAGGTCTGATAGACGGCGAGATAGCTCCACCAAAGGTTTGCTATCGTATTAACCGTGAAAGCCTGCTTTTGGCAAAGAAGTTGTTTTCAGAACTCTTATGATTTGAATAAGAGTTTTTTTATTGGTATATAACATCGTATTTTTACGATATAAAATAAACTATGGAACAGATAACGGCAAAAAGAGAAAAAAGAAAATCACTGCTGAGAATAGCAATCCCTATCATATTATCATCCTGTCTTCAGATCTCATACGATATTACGGATATGTTCTGGGTCGGGAAACTGGGAAGCGGAGAAGTGGCTGCTGTTGGAACAGCCGGATTTTATATCAAGTTGGGTTGGTCTTTGATAAGCGTGATAACCATTGGTACCATGGTATCGGTTTCACACAGTATAGGGGCTGAAAAGAAGGACAGAATACAACACTTCATATCATGCGGAATACGCAGTACATTCGTGTTGGGGATATTCTATGCCCTGTTCGTCTTTATGCTGGCAGAGCCTCTTATATCCCTTTTCAATATCGAAAGACCGGAAGTAAACACGATGGCTCAGAACTATCTGAGGATAAGCAGTATCACTGTTCTTATCATGTTTATGAACCTTTTGTTTACCGCCATTATAGACGCACACGGAAAGACACAGTTCTCGTTCAGGGCGGTACTTTATGGGAATATCGTCAATATCATTCTTGACCCTCTGTTTATATTTTATTTCGGACTGGGAGTGGAAGGTGCGGCATGGGCTACGGCATTTTCACAGTGGGGTGCCATGATGTATGCGATATATCTTCTCAGACATAGGCTTGAACTTACCTTGAGTATAAAAGCGGTACCCCGCAAGTTTCTCAGGAAAATACTTGGAATAGGCACAGCACCTGCCATGCAGCGTATTTTGTTCTCGCTTATCGGTATAGCCATCGGGCGTATAGTAAGTATATGGGGAACAGATGCAATAGCCGCACAGAAGCTGGGTCTTCAGATAGAGTCGCTTTCGTTTCTTCTTATGAACGGTCTTATGCAGGCAACCTCCATACTGATAGGGCAATATTACGGGGAAAGGAATACGGATATGATTAGGAAATGCTATCGTACAAGCATCAGGCTTGGATATTGTATTTCCATACCTGCCACATTCATATTTTTAGCTTTCCCGGAAACCATACTGTCATTTTTCGTGAAGGAGGCTGCCACCATAGAAATAGGCAGTGCCTATCTGCGTATAGTCGGCTTCTCACAGCTGTTTGCCACACTTGAAATACTCACTTCGGGAGCTTATACCGGACAGGGGCTTACCAAATATCCTGCAACCGTGAGCATCGTGTTCACCACAATGAGGATACCTCTTGCCCTTCTGCTTGGCAAAAGTATGGGAATGGGAATAGATGGTGTCTGGTGGAGCATATCGCTTACTAGCGTGATAAAGGGCATTGTACTTTATCTATTATATAGAAAAAGGGAAAAGGAACTTGAAGAATCAAACATACAATATAGCAGTATATGAATACACAGGATTTTTGCTTTATACTTAAACAGAACAGCCATCTGCTTAGAGAGGGGTGTTTCGGACTTGAAAAGGAAAATGTCAGGGTCAATCAGGACGGTACGCTTGCCCTGACTCCACACCCGGCAGTATTTGGCGACAAGGGGAAGCACCCTTATATAACCACCGACTTTTCAGAGAGTCAGGTGGAAATGATAACTCCGCCGCTGCCAAGTGTAGGAGAGGCTTTGGGATTTATGGAAACGCTGCACGATGTGGTTACGGAGAATATCGGCGATGAGCTTCTCTGGCCTCAGAGCCTTCCTCCTGTATTGAAGGAGAATCAGGAGATACCCATTGCACATTATTCGGGAGAGTTCAAGGACAAGGAGTATTACCGTCAGAAACTTGCCGGAACCTACGGAAAGGAAAGGCAGCTTATTTCGGGAATACACTTCAATTTCTCTTTTTCGGAAAAACTGATGGACGTTCTGCTAAAAAGCGGTGTTTGCGGCAGCTCTATGGAGGAGGTCAGGGAAACGGTATATTTTCGTGTGGTAAGGAACTTTCTCAAATACCGCTGGCTTTTTATCTGGCTGTACGGTGAATCTCCGCTTGCAGAAGAAACCCTGAATGTGATTTCGCTTAAAACGGGAGAAAAGCAGCCCATGAAGTGTGGGGTAAGCCTCAGTCTGAGGACAAGTCCATTAGGGTATCGTAACCGTGAGGAGTTCTTCATCGATTATTCCTCACTTGAAGCCTATAATATGTCTATTGACAAACTGATAAGGGAAAACCGTATTGACGGACCTCACGAGCTTTATCTTCCGGTCCGTATCAAGTTTCTGGAAAAGGATAATGGTTCTCCTTCTTATATTGAGGTACGAATTGTGGATCTTGACCCGTTTACAAAATCGGGGGTATGTGCAAGTGCCATTTATTTTTCTCACCTTCTGCTTGTCTATTCTCTGCTGAAGGAGGAGAACGGAAGTCTTACGGAGGAAGAACTGCAAAGGGCAACACGTAATCAGGATATGGCTTCATGCTATGGAAGAGACGAAAAGAAGGAGTTGAAATGCTGCTCGACCACTGTACAGCAGAAAGCTACTTCTATTTTAGAAGATATGGAGAGAATTCTCTCAGAATATGGGGTGCTTGACGATGAAATCTACCGTCAGGAGATGCAGCATAATCTGTACCTTGTACAGAATCCTGAGAAGCGTATAGGCATGGTACTGTATGAGAACATAAACAGGGTGGGGTTTGTACCGTTCCATCTGGAAAAGGCAAGACAGTATAGGGAAACCACCATAAGCGGAGGTTACAGATTTCATGGACTGGAGGATATGGAAATGTCCACACAGCTTCTGCTGAAGGCTGCAATACTTAAAGGGATAGGTTTTGAAATACTTGACCGTAAGGAAAATTTCATACGTCTGTTTGACGGTAAAAAGGAAGAATATGTGATGCAGGCAACCAAGACCTCTCTGGACTCATACGTGTCTGTACTGATGATGGAAAATAAGGTGGTAACGAAGAAGGTGCTGGAACGTGCCGGAATAAGCGTGCCGGGCGGTTATGAATACACGTCACCGGAGGCAGGTATGGCAGACTACCGCCTGTATGCAGGGAAACCTGTGGTAATCAAGCCTAAGTCCACCAATTTCGGATTGGGTATAACCATACTGAAGCACAACTATGATGAAACGGACTTCAAGGCAGCCTTGCAGATAGCCTTTGAGCATGACAACACGGTGCTTATAGAGAAGTTCATACCGGGAAGGGAATTCAGGATATTCATCATCAATGATGAAGTGGTAGGTATCCTTCACCGTGTTCCGGCAAATGTGACGGGTGACGGTGTTCTGAATATCGGACAACTGATAGACAGGAAGAATGAAGATCCGCTCAGAGGTAAAGGATATCGCACCCCTTTGGAGAAAATCAGAAAGGGGCGTGAGGAAGAAATGTTTCTGAAGCAGCAGGGAATGGATTTCAACACTGTACCCAAAGAGAGGGAAGTGGTCTATCTTCGTGAGAACTCCAATATCAGTACGGGAGGAGACAGCATAGATTTTACAGACGATATAGACGATTCGTACAAGGCTATTGCTGTGGAAGCTGCAAAAGCTCTGAACGTGAAGATTACCGGACTGGATATGATGATACAGGATATTCATGCTCCTGCCACACCGGATAACTATGCGATCATTGAAATGAACTTCAATCCTGCCATACATATACACTGTTATCCGTTCAAGGGCAAGAACAGACACCTGAACCATAAGATGATCAAGGCTTTGGGATTTTAAAGACAGTGCAGACAATAAAAAGGATATGACCTATCCTTTTTATTATAGGTTTAACCAACGTATATTTACGATTTAAATATATATAATCACATGGAACATATTACATACATCGGAGAAGTTGTTGAAAAGTTGGCGGATTATTCATCATTCCCTGAACTTTTCATCAAATATGAAGAAGGAGACCCGATACCTTCAGGTAAAGCCATACATGAGATAATAGAACTTTGCCGTGCAGTCCTGTTTCCGGGGTATTATGGAAATCATACGGTAAACAGCCAGACACTCACATTTCATCTTGGGGTGACACTGGAGAAGCTGAGCAAGATCCTGACGCAGCAGATACAGGCGGGTATGCTCTTCGGAAATGAGAACATGAAGGAAAGGATAAAGGGAACTCCCTGCTGCCAGACGGCAAGAAAGTATGCCGAGAGGTTCATACGGAGCCTTCCCGAAATGAGAAGGGTGCTGGCAACGGACATTCATGCAGCCTTTGACGGAGATCCGGCAGCGACCTGTATCGGGGAGATAATATCCTGCTATCCTGCCATCAGAGCCATTTCAAACCACAGGATTGCCCACGAACTATATAAAATGGAGATACCGCTCATACCGAGAATTATCAGTGAGCTTGCCCATTTTGAGACAGGGATAGATATTCATCCGGGGGCTGAGATAGGAGAATATTTCAATATAGATCATGGAACCGGTATCGTGATAGGGCAGACTTGTATCATCGGGAATCACGTCACACTGTATCAGGGTGTCACACTCGGTGCAAAAAGTTTCCCGACTGACGAAAACGGAAATCCGATAAAGGGAATACCACGCCACCCCATATTGGAGGATAATGTGACGGTATATTCAAATGCTACCATATTGGGGCGTATAACAATCGGCAGGGGGGCTGTTATCGGGGGTAATCTCTGGGTAACAGAAGATGTGGAACCATACGGAAAAAGAGTACAGAAAAAATAATCTGATAAATATGAGCAATATAAAGGACAATTTGCTGCAGCTTATAGGTAAGACTCCATTGGTGCGGCTTTCTAATATACCTAAAATCCGCAACTATCATCCAATACACGATTAAGGGTAGATTTATGAGTCGTTAGTAGTAGCTTTCAGTAAAAAGCAACAGCACAACATCAATATGTAGCCACCATCCCCTTACCCCACGATGCGACTTGAGGTAATACGCAGATTCAAACCGGAAAGAAAGGATTCTTATCCGAATTCTGTTTTGAAGGGTTTTGCATAAGCTCGGTTCTCTGTGTAGATATTCAGCACGTATTGCCTTGCAGTCATGATCCACTTGGCAGGTACGGAGATGAATCTGAAGACAAAAGCCTTTATGCGACTCGTTTTCTTGAGCCCAAAAGCCTTGGTGTCAAGCCTGCTCATGATGGTCTTGTAGAAATTGTGTATCAATGCAGTAAGCAGAAGAAAGACAGTATTCTCCGCCATGAATGACTTGGGGAGCCTGCTCCAACCGAATCCGTTGTTCATGTCGTCAAAGATACGTTCCTTGCCGCCACGCAGATTGTAGAATTCAACAATGTCCCTTGTCGATGACTTGTAATCGTTGGTCAGAATACAACGGTAAGTGTATTCGCCTTCCCACAGGTCAAGGTCGCCACTGTTGCGTCTTTGTCTCTGGATGACAAGACGATAGCACTTGCCTTCCCATTTCTCAACGAGAATGGAATTGAGTTCGAACTGGATGCCGTTAATCTCCTCCGTCTTCCATCCTCTCAGAGCAAAGATGTCATTGTAGAGCGAACTGCATCGGTTGGCACGGATGTAGAAATGTTTGCAATGCTTCTCTATCTCACTGACGATTTCCTTCGAGCAGGAACCGCAGTCTGCCCTGAAGCGATTTACACGGATGTTCTGGGATTCCAGAAGAGCGAAGAATCTCTTATGGGTGTCTGCCTGATGAAAACGCACATTCGTGTTGCCATCGCTGTTCTCGATATAGACTATCTTGTCACCGATAACATATACGCCAGGCCTGTAGCCGAGGAACTTTTTGTAGGTCGGTTTTGCATCATACTTCTCCGTTTCAAGGAACTGATGGTCAAAGTCAACATCGTATTCCTCAATTTCCTTCAACTCGCCTGTAGAAACCAAAGCGTTTATAAGCAATGTGTTGAGTTTGTCTGCAGTATTGAAATCATAGGTCTTGCCTTGGTCGGAAGTATAGGAGATGTTTTCCTGTGTCAGTTCCTTGATGGCTCTGAGGATGGTATCAGAGCTGCATGTACGAAGGGTAGGATGATACGAGAGATGGCGCATCAGTTGTGACGTTACATCTTCCACGCATGAGCCGCCACAGAAATAAACGCTCATCAGCGAACGGACTATCTCGCTGAACTGATATCCGAAGATACTGCTGCATCTCTGACCCAGTGTTGAGTCGATAACGGGTGAAAGCATGGAGTCAAATTTCTCCATGATTGAAAAAATTCCTCCAAAAGGTGTGAGTTTTTCGAATTTTATTTGTACCCTTGCAGCGCCTTGTTACGATTTTCGCTTGTTTTCTAATTGCAACACTAAGATAAGTGAAAAATCTGACATGGCAAAATCCTGGGCAACTTTTTGTTGCTCAGGAACTTATAAATAAAGTTAAATCAAAGTGTTGCGGAATTAAGGTATAAATGGAAAAATACAACAATTGGAAACTTAAGTTTTATACAATATGGGCAGGGCAGGCAGTATCATTAATCACTAGTGCCATCCTGCAAATGGCGATTATTTTTTACCTTACAGAAAAAACAGGATCTGCGATGGTCTTGTCTATGGCTTCACTTGTAGGTTTTTTACCCTATGCGGTCTTTGGACCAGCCATTGGTGTATTAGTGGATCGTCATGATAGGAAGAAGATAATGATTGGTGCTGATTTAATTATCGCAGCAGCTGGGGCCGTGCTAGCTATTGTTGCATTGTATATGGAGTTACCTATCTGGATGGTTATGGTAGTATTGTTCATCCGTAGCATTGGAACAGCTTTTCATACCCCGGCTCTCAATGCGGTTACTCCACTTTTAGTACCAGAAGAACAGCTTACGAAATGTGCAGGCTATAGTCAGTCTTTGCAGTCTATAAGCTATATTGTTAGTCCGGCGGTTGCAGCACTCTTATACTCCGTTTGGGAACTAAATGCTATTATTGCCATCGATGTATTGGGGGCTGTGATTGCATCTATTACGGTAGCAATTGTACGTATTCCTAAGCTAGGTGATCAAGTGCAAAGTTTGAAACCAAATTTCATAAGAGAAATGAAAGAAGGAATGGCTGTACTACGGCAAAATAAAGGATTATTTGCTTTATTACTCGTTGGAACATTATATATGTTTGTTTATATGCCCATAAATGCATTATATCCTTTAATCACTATGGAATATTTTAATGGTACACCGATGCATATTTCTATTACGGAGATTGCTTATGCCTCTGGTATGTTGATAGGGGGTCTATTATTAGGGTTATTTGGGAATTACCAAAAGCGAATCTTATTAATAACGGCATCAATTTTTATGATGGGGATAAGCTTAACCATTTCAGGATTACTTCCTCAAAGTGGATTTTTCATATTTGTAGTCTGCTGTGCAATAATGGGGCTTTCGGTTCCGTTTTACAGCGGTGTGCAAACAGCTCTTTTTCAGGAGAAAATTAAGCCTGAATATTTAGGACGTGTATTTTCTTTAACTGGAAGTATCATGTCTCTTGTTATGCCAATTGGGTTAATTCTTTCTGGATTCTTTGCTGATAGAATCGATGTAAATCATTGGTTTTTACTATCAGGTATTTTAATTATTTGCATTGCAATAGTTTGCCCAATGATAACTGAGATTAGAAAATTAGATGCAAAATAAAATAAAGGGCGTGTTCGTATGATAGATAATATTATTCAATCAGTGACAGAAAAATTATCCTCTTTGCCTTATATAGAAACATAAATGCTATTAGACCACTTGAAGTTACGGTCATAAATCAAAAGGATGTTGTCCCTTGGAAATTTTGCCATGTCTGTCGGGTTTGATACATATTTTGATTTGCAACACTAAGATAGGTGAAAAATCTGACATGACAAAATCCTGAGCAACTTTTTGTTGCTCAGGTACTTAAAAAGTTATATTTATAATAGTGTTGCGGAATTAAGGATATATATAAAGATGAATACGGAACGGAAATCATAGCCAAAGTGGAATATTTCAATCCGGGAGGCAGTGTAAAGGACAGGGCAGCCTATGCTATGATTGAAGCAGCGGAAACTTCCGGAAAATTAAAAAAAGATGGTACAATCATTGAACCTACAAGCGGGAATACCGGAATCGGTATGGCTTGGATTGCAGCCCTAAAAGGATATAAAGTCATTCTTACCATGCCGGAAACTATGAGTATAGAAAGAAGGAAACTTCTCAAAGCATTCGGCAGTGAGTTGGTTTTGACACCGGGAAGTGAAGGTATGAAAGGTGCGATAGCAAAAGCAGAAGAATTAAATTCTCAAATAAAAGGATCTGTCATATTACAGCAATTCAAAAATCCCGCCAACCCTGATATTCACTATATGACAACAGCAAATGAGATTATTGAAGATGCAGGAAAGTTTGATGTCTTTATCTCTTGTGTCGGAACAGGAGGAAGTATTACCGGTATTGGTAAAAGATTAAAAGAGAAGAGTCCTGAAATAGAAATAATAGCAGTAGAGCCAAAAGGTTCACCTGTTTTGTCTGGAGGAGTAGCTGGTCCGCATAAGATACAAGGCATTGGTGCAGGATTTATACCTGAAATTATAGAGACGAGTTATATTGATAAAATAATTCAGATAAATGATAATGATGCTTTTAAAATGATGCGAGATTTGGCAAGGAAAGAAGGACTTCTTGTTGGTATTTCTTCAGGAGCAGCTGTTTCAGCCGCTGTTAAACTTGCCTCAAACGATTCTTATAAAGGGAAAAGGATAATTGTACTATTACCTGATACTGGAGAGAGATACCTTTCTATGGATATTGCAAGTATTCATGACTTGGAAGATTACTGATTTATCTACTACAAAAAGTATTTTATAGATTTTAACGCCTTACAAATGCCTCTGAGAGGGGGTAAATTTGAAAGAATGTACTTTTTAAAGGAGACTCATCTATAATAATATTTTATGAGATACGGTTTGCTGATACTCATAAATGTAGGAAAACGAATAATTTGTGCTGATTTACGATACAGAAAATTAAACACATATTATAAATATGAAAATCAATGATTCAA
>NZ_JADYTJ010000058.1 GCF_021531075.1 Bacteroides caecigallinarum
GTCATTAATACTCGAATAAACATATCATGCTTATTACATTAGCATTGGTTAACATAATTAACTTCTATAAATAAAGCAATAAAATCTCATTAATACTGAAATTTATGATTTTAATGTATAACACAAAATATAAGTGAATGACTGAAAGAATAATAATTAATCTAATTTCTCCACCTTAAAATACACATCTAAAACATCCTCGGCATAGAGTTTACAAAATTAATCCTCAATTATCGGAAAGACATTATTTATATCTATTTCCACCTCCCCAAAACTGATCATCGCATTAAAAAGGCGGATTTTCTCATACTTATGTAAACTGTTTGCCATAATAGTGTCCTCCTCTATAATTCCTTCTGCAAGAAGCTTTGCCCTGCACGTTCCTTTCAACAATGGATATTTGGGAGTGTACCATTTTCCTTCTTTATACAGTGCGATATTTGCTATTGAAGTATCTGTCAGCATACCGGAACGGACAATCACTACATCATCCGCATTGCCACGCAAGGCAAAATTACGGTCTAAGACAGATCGGTCAGCGTATTTGAATGAATACTCTGCCGTATCGTCGTTCACCAGTTGCAGTGTTTTGACCTCACGAATCCTGTATGGGAAATATTCCACTTTCTCTACTGATGAAGTATATTCCACACGGCAACGGGTTCTTCCTTTACAACCTTCAGCGGTTATGAAGTCCTCCAAAGAAACAGGCATGGCAGAACTGCCATAATGCACACGGATTGTATTGTTCATCCTCTCATTATGGGCCGACAGATTCTCTATCACTCCGTCGTTTATACATATAGTCTCAATAAACCGGCACATACACTTTATGAATCATTTCTTTGTATTCGCTTTCCATATCACTCTTGAAGGTTATACCCCCACCACTTTTAAACACCAAAGAGCCGTCAGGCAGCTGTTCCACAAATCTTATAATAACAGCGCTGTCAAGATTTTTTCCATCGAAGAATCCGGTGACACCCGTGTAATATCCCCTATCATAAGTTTCTGCCTCACGTATTATCTCAACCGTTTTTTTCTTAGGTGCTCCTGTCACTGAACCGGCAGGCAAAAGTCGGAAAAACATATCCCCTAGTGTATCGCGGAAATCCTCCGGCAGCCTCCCTCGTATTTCGGAGCTTACCTGGAGCAATCTACCATTGTTTGTCTGAACTTCATCTATATATCTATACTTGGTGACCGTCACTTCGGATGCTATCTGGCTCAAATCGTTCCTTATTAAATCCACGATTGTTGCATGCTCGGCCGACTCTTTCTCATCATTCAATATTACGGCTGCGGCTTCAGGATATGACGCATCTATTGTTCCCTTCATAGGATACGAATAAATCATATTATCCGTAATCCTTACAAAAATCTCCGGGGAGAACATTACAAAACGGTCTTTCATAATGAGTCTGTACTTTGCACGCGAATGAATGAATATATCTCTTAGTGTAAGATTGGTATCAACCGGTGTTGGACAAGTAAGGTTAGTCAGAAAAGAATTTCCTGCATACAGATTTTTATAGACAATATCGAAAGAACTTGAATACTCTTCCATAGTCTGCGGATGAGGCTCCCATACGAATGGGATCTCTATCGTCGAAAGCATTTCATTATAATTTCCACCGGACGGAAAGCTGAACAGTATATCATCGTCAGGCAGATTGCTAGGTTCTTCTACAATGCAGTTTTCTTCATCAAAGTCTATCAGAAAGAAGAACGGGATTCCTCTTCTGCCATAATAGTTCATTCTCTTAATGGCATCCTGGCGCGACAGGAAGTTTAGTCTTGACATTTGTTTTTGCGTGTTTTGAAAGAAAGAATATAAAGTGTGATGCAAGTGGCAAGTATTCCCATAAATAGTTTCAGCCACCACGTATCAAAGATAAAAACAATACAGTGTACTGCTGTAATCCACAGTGTGCCAACGGATATAACTTTGATTCTTAAAGGTATTGATTTGTCCTCGCGAAAACTCTTTATATAAGGTCCGAGCTGAGGATGCTCAGTCAGCCATTTATAGGCACGTGGCGAACTGCGGAAAAACAATGCGGCCGCCAGCAAAAGAAAAGGTGTTGTGGGCAATACAGGAAGAAAAATTCCTATAATGCCCAGCAACACCGAAACAAAGCCTATGACACTGTATATGTATTTCATATTGCAAAAATAGTATGATTGAGACTGAAATACAAATACGAGCCTGATTTTAGTTTATCAAAACACATTTTTTTCTCATCTTGCGGTCACAATAACGCTTGCACTGCCCGCAGATGTCATACCCGAGCATGGCCCCCAAAATGAAATCCTCTTCAGGTGTAAGCTGATTCAGCGGGCGGGTGACTATCATCCGTATGGCATTGATACATTCGTCCTTGCCGAAGAACAAATTGATACGTTCTTCATCAACAGTCTGTATTATGAATTTTATACGCTGTCTCTTCAGGCGGTTCACGGCAAACTCCTGATTCTTCTTGTTCATGGTGTAAAGAACCATCTGTCGCACTCCTTTCTTGAACTCATATACATGGTTCAGGAACACCTTCATATCAGTAGGATTTACATTTTGCTTCATCATAGGCAATAGGTTTTATGTATAAATATTTTTACAATAAAGTCTTGATATGGTCAGTCCATGCTGTCACTCTTTCATCAGTTTTTCCGCTCTCGTTCATCTCATCTATGGCAAGACCAACAAACATACCGTCAACAACCGCTACAGACGAAGAGTAAGTATAGTCAGCATCAGAAACTCCATTGATAAACTCACATCCGGTACCTTTTAAATCTTCATAGATGATTCCCATTCCATCGCAGAACGTATCGGCATAAGATTCAGAGTCGCCACAACCAAACAATCCTACAATCTTACCGCTCAGATCAAGTCCTTTCAACAATTTTACACCGTCATACCAGTCGTCCTGCAACTCGCCATCACCCCATGTAGATGTTCCCAGCAAAAGGACATCGTATGAGTTAACCATATCTGCAGTCATCTTGCTAACATCGTGTACATCGGCCGATGATACACCCAATTTTCCTGCAATCATTCCTGCTACCGATTCTGTAGTTCCTGTGGTGGAACCATAAAAAATTCCAGTCTTTTTCATTTCCTTACATTTAATTGATTTGACATTGCAAAATAAGTGCAAACAAAGTGTTTCTGAAATACCTAAAAATAATGATTTTAACATCAGTTGAATCAGGTTTCTTACCTCATTTTTGGTAGTTTAATAACTAATTCCATATCTTTGAAGAAAAATATATATGTTATGGACACTCATCACCACCACAATCATCATCACCACCATCATCATGAAATTTCTGCTTCGATGAGCAAGATTTTCATTTTCTGCATTGCGCTAAATCTTTTATTCGTAGGGATTGAAACCGTTGTAGGGTTACTATACAATTCTGTAGGACTGTTGTCGGATGCCGGACATAATCTTAGCGATGTTTTCAGCCTAGTACTTGTGCTTGTAGCGTTCAGAATGAGCAAAGCTGCATCCACCCCACAGTTTACGTACGGATACAAGAAAGCAACAATACTTATTTCTCTGATTAATGCCCTTATACTGCTTGTTGCCGTAGGTGCCATCATAATAGAAAGTATATATAAACTGAAGAATCCGCAGCCTATATCAGGTACAGCCATAAGCTGGACCGCCGGAGCAGGAATACTGATCGACGGACTGACCACATGGCTGCTGATGGGTGGAAGCAAGCAGGACATAAACGTAAAAGGCGCATACCTTCACATGCTTATGGACACACTTGTATCAGTAGGTGTTGTAGTATCGGGAATCATAATAAGTTACACGGAATGGGTATGGATAGACCCGGTAATCGGTATCGTATTGGCAATAATAATCATGTTCTCCACCTACAATCTGCTCAAAGAGAGTCTGCTAATGACGCTTGATGCCGTTCCATCATCCGTTGACAAAGAGCACATCATCGAAGACTTACGCAATTATAACAAGATAGAAAGCTGGCATCATCTTCATATCTGGGCTATCAGCACCACTGATTTTGCAGCTACCATTCACATCGTTATAAAAGACCTTAATGACATGGAAAACGTCAAGACTGAAGTAAGAGAGATTTTCCATAAATCAGGAGTACATCATTGCACAATCGAAACTGAAACAGCAGGAACAGAATGTCAGGCATATTCATGCAAGTAATTCATTACGTGTTCAGTAAATGTTCAGTGAACGTTTAGTGAACATTCACTGAACATATACTAAACCGAAGCTTAATCTTTTAAATATAGTTAAATCAACCAACCTTTCCATAGTAGTATGACATATATTTATAGTCTTCCTTAAAATATAAACGCGCGAAGAAACACATTATGGCTATAAATACCGACACTTTTAAGGATAATTTCCGTATGTACTACCGTCCGCTATGCCTTTTCGCATTGCATTATCTCCACGACATAGACAATGCGGAAGACACAGTGCAGGACTGTTTCACAGAGATATGGGAACGGAAAGACTCAGGAATGGAGATTTCTGATATAAAATCATATCTTTATTCTATGGTAAGAAACCGCTGTATAGATATAGTAAGGAAAGACTCACTGATAGACAACAATGTTCAGCCGTCCGACCTTGAAGGCATTATCTCCGAAGAGGAATGCGAAGAACGTTCGTACGACGAAGCGCGACTATGGACCGCCATAGACTCACTGCCGGAGAAATGCAGGGAAGTGTTCCTGCTTGCAAAACGCGACGGAATGAAGTATGAGGAAATAGCCGCCAGGATGAACATCTCCGTAAACACGGTAAAAAATCAGATGAACAAGGCTCTTAAAAACCTCAAAGAAGGTGTCCGCAAAGTATATTCGTTCTTTTTCGGATAATTTTTTTCATTTCGGCATAGTAGTTTTTTCAATACTTTGCGTCTTATCTAAAAACAAAGTACAATCATGAAAGATAAAGAAGAAAAAAACTTGCAGTTCGTCCTCAGATATTACAGACACGGGAAACTGGACACGGCCAAGGCTCTGAACAAAATCACAGGCCACAGTCAGCGGAATAATCTGCAAAGATTATGGATATACTCATCCGGCATAGCTGCTGCAATATTGATATGTATAGTAAGCTATACACTGTTAAGCCGAAGTGACAGTAACATGATATCAGTCACTGCGGATGCAGGAATCACCAGACATTTCCTGCCGGACAGCACACTTGCCATACTCTCCAAAGGTTCTGCATTGGAATACGACTCCGATAATTACGGAAAGAAGTCACGCAAGGTAAATATGTCAGGAAAAGTCTTTTTCTCTGTCCGCAGAAACGAGCAGTCACCATTCACGGCTACAGCAATGTATGTACAGGTCAAAGTCCTCGGAACTGAATTTGAAATTGACGAGCGTATGCAAGACACTCTCACAAACGTGTATGTAAAATCCGGAAAAGTAATGTTCAAGGGCAGGAACAGTTCCAAAGGAATTATCCTCACAAAGGATATGAGCGGAACACTGAAGCACGGAGACGAAATGCCAGAAATGACTAGCGCCGCCTTCCCTAACCCATCCGCATGGGCTACAGGAAAGTTCGTTTACAAGAATACTCCTATAGATGCCGTAATGAAGGAACTATCAATTTATTACGGAACAAGCCTTTATGCTTCAGAGCATTTCAAGACCATTACAGCCGAGTTCAAAACGGATAGTCTGGACGAAATCATATCACTTATTGAAAAGACATTAGATATCACAATAACTAAGAAAGACTGAACATGAACAGAATTATATCAATACTCCTTATGATTTCTACTATTTGCGTTTCATCAATAAAAGCACAAGGCAGAGTCACAGTAGAAGACATGATGGAGCAGGTGAAAAATATCTACCCTGTGAGCTTTGTTTACGACTCGTCTATAAAGCTGAACATACCGTATTCGGGCAAAAAACCAAGTATGATAACTCTTGAAAACAGCCTTGAAACAATATTCAGCAATACCGGCATCAAATGGGAGATAGACGGTGACTACGTGATACTGAAAAAACTGTCTTCATATACATTGAGCGGATATATCTATCAGGAGAACGGCGAGACAGTGATAAACGCCACAGTCTGGGACATCACCTCCAATACCGGCACACTTACCAACGAACATGGTTTCTACAGTCTTACACTCAACGAGGGGAAACATAAAATCCGTTTCTCACATATCAGCTGTGGCGAGCAGACGGAAGATATTACGCTAAAAGGAAACAAATCGCAGAACATATACCTGAAAGCGGATTACCGCATAAATGAGGTAGTGGTTACTGCCGACCTGAACTCCCCTATCTACACTACACAGACCGGAAAAGTTTCACTTACGGCAAAGGACTTCGTAAGCGGAAACAACTTCATGAGCTCGCCTGATGTAGTGAAGAAACTCCAAAGCCTGTCGGGAGTAGCCAGCGGTACAGAACTTATCTCCGGACTTTATGTTCACGGCGGCGGGAACGACGAGAACCTTTTCCTGCTCGACGGTACTCCACTCTATCAGGTGAACCATGCCGGAGGACTGTTCTCAGCATTCAATACTGACATTGTTAAGAACATCGACTTCTACAAGAGCGGATTTCCTGCCCGTTACGGCGGACGACTGTCATCGGTAGTAGATGTCCGTACAAACGACGGGAACATGAAAGAGTATCACGGAAGTTTCACGCTCGGACTTCTTGAAGGCAGAATACAGTTTGAAGGACCGATAGTGAAAAACCGCACCTCATTCAATGTGGCTATGCGACGCACATGGATAGATTTACTCACTGCCCCCTCATTTGCCATAATGAATACAAGCAGACGCGACAAACTAAATACGAGATATGCTTTCCACGATATCAATGCGAAGGTTACTCACATATTTTCTGAAAAGAGCCGTGCGGATATAAGTCTTTATTCCGGTAATGACCTTCTAAAAGTAAATAACAGAGCATATTCTTATTCTTCGGAACTTTCCAATATTGACAAATTCAATCTGCAGTGGGGAAACTTCACTGCATCGGCCAACTGGAAATATATTTTCTCACCCAAGCTGTTTGCAAATTTTACGGGAGTATATACCCACAACCGCTCCAAATTCGACTATCTGAGTGAAGAGCGTTTGGGATATATTGAGGGATTGGACGGTGCAATAATAAAAATCCAGAACAACCATTCCACCATAAACGATTTCGGCTACAGAATGGAGTTCGACTATCGTCCCAACACATGGAATCACATCCGTTTCGGTTCAAACTATATGCGCCACATTTTCATGCCGCAGAATTACTATTCCAAGTATGACAATGCGGCAAACAACGAACTGACTGACATAATAAAAAGTCAGTACAAGAGTAATGAATTTACCCTCTATGCCGAGGATGACATCTCGCTTGGCAGCCGTCTGAAGCTGAACGGTGGAATACACTACACCATGTTTGGTATTGCAGGTACAAAATATCACTCGGTTGAACCACGCGCAGCAATGAATATCAAACTATGCGACAATGCAAGTTTCAAGGTATCATATACGGAGATGAACCAGTTCATGCACCAACTTTCTGCTACCTACCTGAACCTGCCGACAGACTATTGGGTACCTTCTACTGAAAAAATCACCCCTATGAGGTCGCGACAATACTCAGCAGGAATATACAGCAGACTTCCGTATAACATCAGATTAAGCATAGAAGGCTTCTATAAAACAATGAACAATCTGATAGAATACAATGGCGATAACCAACTCAACCCGTCTGCCGACGACTGGGAAGAGAACGTAAGGACAGGAAAAGGAAAGGCATACGGAGTAGAAGCAGACATCAGCTACAGTAATGGAAAAAGCTCCGTCGATGCATCCTACACCCTTTCATGGAGCAAAAGATTCTTTCCGGACTTCCATCAGTCATGGTACCCGGATAAGTTCGACAACCGTCATAAATTCTCTATCAACCTGAGCCACAAGTTCAGCAACAGGATTGACGCATACGCATCATGGAACTTCCATAGCGGAAACCGCATGACCATCCCTACACAAAAAGTAGATGCACCGGCCATACCCGGAACAGAAAATACAAACGAAAGCATTATGGTTTATGAGGCTCCTAACAATGTATCCCTTCCGGCTTATCACAGACTGGACTTGGGTATAAACTTCCGCAAAACCACGAAAAAAGGCTTTGAGAGAATATGGAATATCAGTCTCTACAATGCCTATTGCAGAATGAATCCAATGTATGCCACAGTAAAACAGAACAAGGACGGTACATTCACCGGAAAAGGACAGGGTGTATTCCCCATAATTCCATCATTCAGCTACACACTCAAATTTTAAACAGATATGAAACACAGATTTATATATATAGCATCACTACTGATTACATTATCATCGTGTACATACGAATTCAGCATAGATAATATAGAGACTAAAAGAAAGCCGGTGGTATTCTGTATGCCAAACACCCTCGGCGACACTACGCTGATACAGGTATCGCAAAGTATATCTGTTAACAATAAAGGTACAAACACTTCTGCCAAACCGGACATAACATTTAAGTTGAACGGAATGGAAAAGGAAATAAAATATATTGACAAAGCGACAGACTTGCTCCCTGCAAATTCATACTATGTTCTTGGCAAACTGAAAGAAGGCGACAAGATAGACATGGAAGCATCATACCCGGATATGCCTACGGCAAAATCGAGTACCGTAATACCGCAGCCTTTTCCATTGGACAAATGGGATATGATTCTAAAGGACGATTCATACGGCAGGGAAATTCAGTTCCGCATATCGTTTACGGATAATGCAGAGACGAAGGACTATTACGGGGTGAGGATTGTACACAAATATATTGACTGGAGTTATTACCCTGAATCTGGTTCAGAGTATAATGATATAGAAATATGGGGTGAAAGGC
This sequence comes from Bacteroides caecigallinarum, assembly GCF_021531075.1. GTDB lineage: Bacteria > Bacteroidota > Bacteroidia > Bacteroidales > Bacteroidaceae > Phocaeicola > Phocaeicola caecigallinarum_B. The sequence goes on from NZ_JADYTJ010000058.1 coordinate 8,918, forward strand.
TAAATCTTGACGAAGAGCCTTTATTATCAAAGAAAGTAGGTTTCGATGAGATATTCGATATACTGAAACATCATTACCAGGACATCTATTTGTGGGACGATACCATGCTTAACGGAAAAAGCTACACACTACATCTCGGTGCAAGCTATTACAATAATTACGACAACGAGCATAGCAAAAGAATTACCTATTACAAAATCTACCTCTACCGATTCTCGGAAGATATGTACAAATATCTGAAATCAGTAAACGATATAAACGACAACGAATTAGGAGAATACGGCCTTGCTCCTATCCGCAGCCACTACACAAACATAGAAAACGGTATAGGTCTTTTAGGCGGATGCAGTATTTACGAAACCGACTGGATAGAGAACCTGAAAAATGAAGAGAACGAAGAATAATCAATTATTTAAACATAGACTTATGAAAAAGAAACTTTTACTTACAATCGCAATATCTGCAATAGTTTTTGCGACATCACAAGCACAGGAATTCAGATACGGACTTTCCGGCGGCTATAACCTTAACTCTATGATAGCGAACGAATCAAAATCAGGTTTCCATGCCGGACTGAAAGGTGAATATGCTTTCAGGGACGCCCAGAAAGGATTGTACACCGATTTCGGACTGATGATTTCATCATACGGTTGGAAATCCACACCTGCATACGATAACGGAACAGGAAAAATGTTTAAGTGGGACACGACTCCCTACTATCTGAACATACCAATCCACTTAGGTTATAAATTCAAGGTCAACGACAATCTAAGCATTTTCGTCAATGCCGGTCCGTACTTCAACATCGGAATGTTCGGCAAGATGAACTACACGAATACATATCCCGGCGGCAAAACGGAAACAGGAGTATCATCAAATAATATGTTCAAAGACGGACTCTCACCACGTTTCGACTGGGGAATAGGTTTCCGTGCCGGAGTGGAAATAGCACGTCACACTCAGATAGCCATAGGTTATGACTGGGGCATGAAAAATTCTTATATGAACAACCCTGAAACCAAGAACAGAACATTTGTAGTTTCATTGACGTATTATTTTTAATTCTTAATTCACATGAAACTTCTTATCCTCCTTGCAGTAGTCTGTCTTTCCGCATGTCTTAGTTCATGCGGAACCACTACCTATAATCCGTATAACAAATCGGTATCTTCGTCGCTTCAGTTCTAATCACCGTTTAAACAGCATTTAAACACTGTTTAAAAGGTTTTTAAAAAGGTTTGCAAAAACTCATCTTTTGCAATATCAGAAAAAAACATTACTTTTGTGATACTGTGTAACATAGTTAAGCAAACTGCCATTATGAACAATCTTTATCCGGTAGGCATACAAAATTTCAAAGAAATACGTGAAGGTGGTTATCTATATATAGATAAAACCGAATTAATCCACAAATTAGCAAATACGGGTAAATACTATTTTCTGAGCCGTCCAAGACGTTTCGGGAAAAGCCTTCTTATATCAACCATTGAGGCATATTTTCTTGGACAAAAAGACCTTTTCAAAGGGCTTGCCATGGAAAAATTAGAGACTGAATGGAAAGAATATCCGGTTCTGCATCTTGACTTGAATTCAAAAAAATACGAAGACAAACTTTCACCTACAGCAATACTGAACCAACATCTTGAGAAATGGGAACAGATGTATGGCGATGAAAAAAAGGACCGTTCTCCGGAAGAAAGATTTTCTTATCTTATAGAGAAGATTAGTATAACAACCGGCCGCAATGTAGTCGTTCTTATCGACGAATACGACAAACCTATGCTCCAGGCTATCGGTAATGAAGAACTCACGGACGAATACCGCAACACTCTGAAAGCCTTCTATGGAGTTCTTAAAAGCAGCGACCAGTATCTGCGCTTTGCACTGCTTACCGGAGTAACAAAGTTCAGTAAGGTAAGCGTATTCAGCGATCTTAACAACTTAGAGGACATTTCAATCCTTAGAGATTACAACAACCTCTGCGGAATAACGGAGAAAGAACTGTTGCACTATTTCCCCGATGAAATAAAAGACCTCGGAGAAAGAAACGATATGACATACGAAGAGACGTGCCGGAAACTAAAACTATGGTACGACGGTTATCATTTCAGCAGCAGCCCGGAAGGTATATACAATCCTTTCAGCATACTCAACGTAATGAAAAGCCGTGAGTTCGGAAGCTTCTGGTTCGAGACAGGCACTCCTACATTCTTGGTGGAACTGCTCAAAAGAAGTAGTTATAATCTCTACAGACTGACTGAAGAAGTAGCATTTGCCGATACCCTCGGAGGGATAGACTCTATGTACACAAACCCTGTACCTATCCTCTATCAAAGCGGTTATCTCACTATAAAAGGGTATGATAAGGAATTCAGAACATACAACCTCGGTTTTCCAAACCGTGAAGTGGAAGACGGATTTACAAGATTTCTATTGCCATATTATGCCTCTATCGAATCCGGAAAGTCATCATTCCAGATAATATCATTTGTTCAGGATGTGAGAAAAGGCGACATCAACAGTTTCATGACCCGTCTGCAAAGTTTCTTTGCAGATATTCCTTACGAACTGACACGTCAGCTGGAACTGCATTATCAGAATGTACTTTTCATAGTATTCCGATTGCTTGGATTCTATACCGAAGTGGAATATCATACATCATCCGGACGCATAGACATGGTTGTGAAGACAAACGACTATATCTACGTCATGGAATTCAAACTGGAAGGCACAGCAGAAGAGGCCATAAAACAAATCAACGACAAGCAATATGCGCTACCTTTTGCCTCGGACGGAAGAAAACTCATAAAGGTAGGAGTCAATTTCAATAACACTATTAAAGGTATAGAGAAATGGATTATTGAGTAAAAATCCTCTTGATAACAATAAGAGTAATCACAAACAGGTAGTACCTCCCTCTCACAGGTGCTACCTATTTTATTATCAGCACATAAGCAAAATAACACAGCAATAGCAACACACCAACAACTACCGCAAACTTCAGTTTCAGACGAAAAAGTTTGTCACTGTCAGCTTTTTCCTTTTCTACCGTATTTTCCATTATATGTTCTATTTCCTCGGCAGATACATCAGGAAGTCCGCGCCCCTTCCCTACCTCAATGAGACGGTCGCGCGTTTCCTTCATACGTTAGCGGTTTCTGTTTCTCAGTTCACGATTTTCTTTGTCGCGACTCATCATGTCGTTTATGCATCCTAAAGTTCACATACATAAAGATTTTCAAATTTCTATAAATGTAATAAAAAGCACTATTTGATACAAGCTTTTTCCTATAAATTATATCGTCTTGTATAAAAATCACAACATACCTCCTACATGTTCGCATTTATCCGCATAATAAGTTGTAAATCTGCTGATTAAAAGTTATTTTTGTGCTTACATAATCTATATATACAGATTATTGATTTATAAATACAACTTATATTTATAAAAACACAAGCTGTATTTATATAGATATAACTTGTATTTACAGAATATGTCAGGAAATTTATAACTTAAAGAACTGAAACAATTGATTTAATAACAGCTAATACCTTTTTTAAAATTATGGCAAAATATTTCATGCAGGAAATGCCCGACATGAGGAAAGAAGGCGAAACATTACTTTATCCGAGAATGGAAATTACAGGCACATGCGAAACTGACGAACTGGTGGAAACATGTATCAAGGGTTCAACGTTCAATCGTGGCGAAGTTCGTGGAGCACTTGACCTTATAGCTGGTGCCATGGCTCGTTTCATGGCGGAAGGCCGCTCGGTGAGAATAGAAGGAATCGGTCTTTTCACTCCTACACTATCCCTCAAGAAAGGTAAGGAAAGAGAAGAAATAGAAGGAAACTCCCCTCGCCGTAATGCCGCCAGCATAAAAATAGGCGGTATAAACTTCCGTGCCGACAGGACACTTATCAACGAAACAAATACTCTTTGCGACCTTGAACGAGGTTCGGGTGTGAAGAAATGCAAAAGGCCTAAAACAACTGCCGAAGAAAGGTTGGCAATGGCAAAAAGATATCTCGAAGAGAATCCTTTCCTCACGGTGAGCGAATATTCAAAAATGACAGAACTTAACCGTACTACTGCGGCAAAGGAACTGAAAGCTTGGGCTGCTGACGCAGAGTCCGGAATTGCGATGAAGGGATTGGGGACGCATAAGGTTTATGTGAGGAAATAAAGTGAGAAACTTATATACACTATATTTATATTCTTCATAAAAGAACTCATTTATAGTGAAAAATCTCACATTTTCTTTCATTACAACCTTGCTATTCATATTATTTTTATTAACTTTGTAACATCTTATTATACATAGTTTTTGTGTATAATAGTTTTTTATATATTACGAGAAGACGTTTACTTAACGTTTTGACTTTGACTCTTTAAAACTTCGCAACTTTTAATTCACAGTCCAAGGCAAAGCAATAGTAGATGTCTGCGTTGTATGTATTTGCACCAACATACTTTCTAAAAGTATGTAAGGTATTATACATATATTAGCGTGGGCTTCTGCATTGCTCGTTCAATAGACTGTGATGGGCAATGCGAAGGCCTTAAAGAGTGGGACGAGTGATAATAAGATTTCCCACGCTTTTTTTATTGTCAATCGATTCCCAATTTAACAATCAATTAAAACCCACATAACATTTTATAAAAACTAAAAATAATAAAACTATGAAATACAGATTAACCATTGATAACTTCAGAAATGAAGGTTATATAATACATAAAGGTGTATTTCTACACCCATCGGTATCTACAGAAGAAGCTCTAAACAAATCCATTTACAAATATATGCGATTTGAACATTTATTGAATATGCTTATAAACAATAAACTATATATTGCCAATCGTCATACATTTACAGATTTGGTTGAAAAAGGATATAAAAGTAATCTCAAGTATTTATTTTCAATGGATTGTATTCATAAAAATAAGAAAGAGAAAGAAGAATCAGCAAAGAAAAGGTTTAATTTTAATTATGAAGTTTATAATTCGTGTATATCTTGTTGGACTTACGATGAACACAATTATGGAGATGCAAAGGCTAATGAGAATTACCTTATGTGGAAGACTTACGCTTATCAAAATGTAGGTTGTCGTATAGAAACAACATTAAAAGAGCTTATAGAAAACATTCAAGTTCCAGACGAATACGATATCTTAGTATCAAATGTAGAATACAGTACTAACGAATGGATAAAAGGTAATCCTCAAAAAGATATTTTTACGAAATCTATATATTACAGGGACGAACAGGAGGTTCGTTTATGTGTGCTTTGTCAAGAAGAAAAAATACTTATAGATATAAATCCTTTTTCTGTAATTAAAAAGGTTATAATTTCTCCTTTTATTGATAAGGAATTCGCTTCAATTATAATAAATGGATTTAAGAACAAATATAAAATACCTATTGAGAAATCCCAAATCGTAGAATATTAAGGAATAATGATTAACCACTAAATTATTAAGAATATGAAAAAATTATTTTTACTAATAATCATGAGTTTACAGATGCTTATCATTTCATGTAATGATGACAATATCAATAATAACGATAATAATACAACAAAAGAGTTATTAAAAACTGAATCAACTCGTTTAAAAATCTGTATCGAAAACGGAATAGAAGCAAACACACGTTTGATATACGATGATAATGATAAAAATAATATAAAATTATATTGGAGTGAAAACGACAAAGTACGTGTATATTGGAAAGATAACGACAATTATTACCATAGTTCTATCTTTACATTAAAAAGTGGCATAGGAACCTCTGAAGGTATATTTGAAGGAATGGCTCCTGAATCTTTACCAGAGAATACTAATTATGAAATTCTTTATCCTGCAGAAAAATTCCCAGAAAGTTATTCGGGGCAGAAAGAGTTTTATGATCAAATAAATTTACCTATTGACAACCAAAAGCAAACTGGTAATGATAATATCAAACATTTACAAGGTTACAACTATATGAAATGCTCAGAAAAGAGTTTAAACGGTCTTTATATAAAACAAGATATGATGACTCTTTTTAAATTTGAACTAACTTTACCAGAATCATACAATACAACTGTACATGGTAAACCTTCTAACCTATCAATAGTAGCCGATAGTAATATTTTTGTTCCTATATGTTGTAATTATGATAAAGACAATAAGATTAATTTAACTTTATAAAATATAGAATTAGAAGCGAATAATAAACTAGTTTGCTATATAATGAGATACCCTGCTATATTACCTATAGATGAGAAAATGTCAATAACTATTCTTACGGAAAAAGGGGCTATCTATAGTGCAGCATATCAAAACTCTAGTAACCGTGAGATGGTATATTCCCCAGGAACATATAATATTATTCAAACAATTTTAGAGCCAAAAGCTAATGTTTATGGTAATACTATAAATTTAGCTTCTCCTGGATTATTAGCAAATAATCCAGAAATTATTTCAGAAGTTATTGAAACAAACAACTACTCACCTAAACTTATCTTAGTAGGTTCATTAAATAACAATGACCTATTTGCAATTAAGAACTATTTACTAGAGCATAATGTTTATAATTTAGAGATAAACCTTTCTGATACTAATTTAATTAATATCCCTGATGAATGTTTTAGAAACTGTTATAACATTTCTTCATTCAGTGCTATAA
>NZ_JADYTJ010000059.1 GCF_021531075.1 Bacteroides caecigallinarum
ATATAGTACGAAGTGCAATTATGGCTGTTTTTATAAATCTGAAAAGTGGTGTAATTTTGTAAAAAGAATAGAAGCAATAATACTGATAACTAAAACAAAGATGTTCTGTTTGTGATTTTGATCCTTTCCTATAGAACATTATTATTAATTAAGGATCGTTTATTTAACTATGAAAAGATTTAGAATGTTTTTGGTAATGATCTCTGCTGTTTTGTTTAGCGGAGTGTTGTCATCTTGCAGTAAGGATGATGATTTTGAGGGAAAGCTTTCGGGCACATGGTATAGTGGAAATGCGACATTAACTTTGGAGTCTGACGGTCAAGGTGATATAACTTATGATTATGGTTATGGTAATGATAAAGAAATAGTGGAATTCTCATGGGATGCTACCGGGGATATAATTTCTTTTACTTATCAAGAAGAAATGAACGACAGTGAATATCCTGATAATAGATCATATAAATATATCATTGCTGATGATTATTTAATACTTACAGACTTTGATGGGGCAAAAGAAGAGGTTTGGTCTAGATACTCTTTTTAAATGAGATAATATAATACGATTTATGTAAAGGCAGGAGTTACTCCTGCCTTATTTTATATATATAGTATTGGGGGATATATTAAAATCAATACCTTTGCACTGTAAAATAGTATTGAACAATGAGAACCATAAAAAAGAATTATCCTGTCATGGGAATGAGTTGTGCCGGATGTTCTGCCAGAGTGGAAAAAACACTAAACAAGCAACCTGGTATAATAAGTGCTTCTGTTAATCTTGCTGCAGCAATGGCTACTGTTGAATATAATACTGATGAATGTAGTCCTGAACAATTGAAAGCTGCTGTCCAGAAAATTGGTTTTGACTTACTTATAGAAGAAAAGAAAGAGGTACAGAAGAAAGCTGATGAAGTACGTAAGAATCACTATAAGGTGTTGAAAATAAAGACAATACTGTCTGTAGTGTTATCTATCCCAGTATCGGTTATAGCTATGTCTCTTCATGATATGCCATATGCAGCGAATATTATGGCCGTGCTTTCAGCTATAGTGGTCTTCGGACTCGGAAACACGTTTTTTGTCAATGCCTTCAGACTTCTTATGAAGGGTGGTGCTAATATGGATACACTTGTAGCTCTGAGTACTGGTATTTCGTTTCTTTTCAGCCTGTTCAATATGTTTTTTCCGGAATATCTTCTTCGTCATGGAATAACACCTCATGTATATTTCGAGGCGGCTTCTATGATAGTGGCTTTTATTCTTCTTGGACGTACTTTGGAAGACAGGGCAAAGGGTAATACTGCCGAGGCGATAAAGAAACTTATGGGACTTCAGCCCAAGAAGGTGACGGTAATGAGGAACGGCACCGAGATGGAGGCTGATATAGATATGCTTATGGTGGGCGATACTGTAGTGGTAAAACCTGGTGAGCGTATAGCAGTAGATGGTAATGTGGTTTACGGTTCGTCATACGTAGACGAAAGTATGTTGAGCGGTGAGCCTGTAGCCGTGCTTAAAGAGAAAGGTACAAAAGTTTATGCCGGAACTATCAACCAGAAAGGAAGTTTCAGATTTGTTGCAGAGAAAGTCGGCAGCGAAACAGTATTGGCACAAATCATCAAAATGGTACAGGACGCTCAGGGAAGCAAGGCACCTGTCCAGAAACTTGTTGATAAAGTGGCAGGGATATTTGTTCCTATTATAATATCAGTGGCTCTGCTTTCATTTGTTTTATGGGTGACACTTGATGCGGAGAGCGGACTTACGCACGGATTTCTGGCAGCAGTGACAGTGCTTGTTGTGGCATGTCCGTGTGCATTAGGACTTGCCACACCAACAGCCATTATGGTGGGTATAGGTAAGGGAGCCGAGATGGGAATACTGATTAAGGATGCCGACAGTCTGGAGATAGCCCGTAAGGTTGATACGGTGGTTCTTGACAAGACAGGAACTATTACCGAAGGTAAACCTGTGGTGACAGACTGGATGTGGAACAACGAGACAGAGGACTTAAAGCGCATATTGTGTGGACTGGAGAAACACTCTGAACATCCGTTGGCGATGGCTGTAGTGCAGGGTATAGGAGTGGAACCTGCAGAGATAACCTCTTTCGAGAGTATAACTGGACAAGGAGTGAAAGGTATTTGTGGAGATATGACATACATTGCGGGAAACATACGTTTGATTTCCTCTTATGGTGTCACAATTCCTGAAGAGATGGAAAAAAAAGCATCCTCTTTGGCTGCACAAGGGAAAACGGTAATATGGTTTGCCGATAATGATAAAGTATTGTGCTTGTGTGCCATTACAGACAGAATGAAAAAGTCATCAGCTGAAGCAATATCCAGATTGAAGAGCATGGGCATAAAAGTTGTAATGCTTACTGGTGATGCCGATGCTCCGGCACATTATATGGCAGAATTGTCGGGTGTGGACGAATATAAGTCGGAAGTCACGCCTCAGCAAAAGGCTGAATTTATCAGGACTCTACGTTTACAGGGTAAAGTCGTGGCGATGGCTGGCGATGGAATAAACGACAGTGCCGCCCTGGCTGGGGCTGATTTGAGTATAGCTATGGGTAAAGGTAGTGATATCGCTATGGATGTTGCAAAGGTGACGATTATTTCATCCAACTTGGAAAAGATAGCCGATACTATAAGTCTCTCACGCCATACTGTGCGTACTATCCGCCAGAATCTGTTCTGGGCGTTTATATATAATATAATAGGTGTTCCTGTAGCGGCGGGTGCTCTATATCCTATAAACGGTTTTCTTCTTAATCCGATGATAGCCAGTGCTGCAATGGCGATGAGTAGTGTAAGTGTGATTACAAACAGTCTGAGACTTAGGAGAATTAAAAAGTAATAAACTAAGGGGCATTATTACCGTCAATCACATTAAGTTTCTTTTAACCGGAAAACCGTTCCAAAACGCGGGCAAATTCCATCTCGAACGTGGGCAAGTTTTACCTTAAACTTGCCCGCGTTTTTTCATAAAACTGAATATAGAGGATTTTGATTACCTAGGTACATTGAATTAAAAAGGAAAATATGAACATCGAAAGCGAAAATATCGTAACGATTTTCTGAACGTAACATCCTAATTTTGCGCCAGATGAACAAGATAAACGATATGAAAAGACTATTACTCAATTTTGCTTTTGCCTGTTCGCTTTTTCCTCTTGGAGCGCAGCAGGTATTGACGCTGGAAGAATGTCTGCAGATAGGTATAGAGAATAACCTCACACTGCAGACCAAGCGTAATGAGATTATAAAAGGGAAGCACAGTATCTCTGAAAATCGCTCTAAACTGTTGCCGCAAATCAATGCTGTTGCATCCTTCAACGACAATTTCAACCCGCCGGTTTCTGTTACTGATGGTTCGGCATATGGTAATCCTTATAACGTGACAAAGACGTTACAGTATAATGCATCGGCAGGGCTGCAACTGCAGATGCCTCTGTATAATCAGACCATCTACACAGCCATGTCGGTCACTAAGATGATGAACGAAATCAATTCCCTTTCGTACGACAAGGCACGTGAGGATCTGATTATGCAAATCACAAAAATGTATTACCTGGGACAAAGCACAGCCGAGCAGATTTCAATAGTGAAAGAAAACATCACCCGCCTGGAGGAACTTAGAGACATCACCACTGCTTTTTTCGATAATGGTATGGCGATGGAAGTGGATGTGAAACGTGTTAATATAAACCTGGAAAACCTGCAGGTACAGTACGATAATGCTGTGGCAATGCTTACACAGCAAATCAATATGTTGAAATATGTGATAGACTATCCTGCAGAAATTGACGTTACACTTACTCCTGTGGATACGGAGAGTATCATTCCTGTAGAAATGAGTGGGCTGTACGAAGGTCAGCCGGAATTGGAACTGCTTAAGAAACAAAATGCAATGGCAGAGGAACAGAAGAAAATGATTTCGCATGGATATATTCCTTCGCTGTCGCTTACAGGAAGTTTCATGTATTCTGCATTTACTGACAAGGCAAAGAACTGGTTCCATTCAGGACCGTCAAGCAAATGGTATAACTCATCCGGCATAGGTCTGACACTGAGAGTTCCGATATTCGATGGACTTGATAAACGTTCTAAAGTAAGAAAGGCAAAACTTGATATCGAGAATGCAAAACTGTCGTACGAGAATGCTTTGAAGAGTTTTAGGACACAATATCTGAATGCCACGAACGACCTGATGAACAGTCGCCGTAATTTCACAAAACAGAAAGACAACTATCTGTTGGCAGAAGATGTTTACGAGGTTACTTCCGATCGCTATCGTGAAGGTGTGGCATCGATGACAGAAGTTCTTCAGGACGAAATGCGTATGAGTGAGGCACAGAACAACTATGTGACTGCACACTACAATTATCGTGTAAATAATCTTACGATGTTGAAACTCACAGGAAAACTTGAGATATTACTAAAATAACGGTATTTAAACAGTGTTTAAACACCACTTAAACACCACTTAAATGCTGTTTAAATTCTGATTAAGCAACTTCATAACTTCTCTAACTTCTTTAACTTCACAATAAAATAACTTCAAATAAAAAACGATATGGAAACAAAAGAACTTGATATAAAGAAAAATACACTAGAGCAGCAAGCTGCTAAACTGAGAAAACAACGTCGTCGTCAGATGCTGGCAAGTACATTCGGAATTATAATTCTTCTTGTTGGACTCTATCAGATTGGAGTGATGTTCTTCAGTTATAAACTGAACGAAACAAGCAATGATGCACAGATAGAACAATACATCTCGCCGGTAAATCTCCGTGCTTCCGGATATATAAAGAAGGTGTATTTCACCGAACATCAGACAGTGAAGAAAGGCGACACACTTATGGTTCTTGACGACCGAGAATACCGTATCCGTGTGATGGAAGCTGAGGCTGCACTGAAAGACGCTATGGCAGGAGCTTCTGTTATAGGTCAGACTCTCCAGACAACAAAAGCATCGGCTTCGGTATATGAGGCTTCTATTTCGGAAGTAGAAATCCGTCTTGCAAAACTGGACAAGGACCGCAAACGTTATGAAAACCTTCTTCAGAGAAATGCTGCCACACCTATTCAGCTGGAGCAGATAGAGACAGAATATGAGGCTACGAAGAAAAAACTTGTGGCATTGAAGCGCCAGCAGGAAGCTGCGATGTCGGGAGTGAACGAAGTATCAACCCGTCGTCAGAATATGGAAGCTGCCATACAGCGTGCACAGGCAGCACTCGAAATGGCACGGTTGAATCTTTCATACACTGTGGTTACGGCACCTTGCGACGGACAGCTGGGACGTCGTGCCATAGAGGAAGGACAGTTCATTTCTGCCGGACAGACTATAACCTATATATTGCCGGATACACAGAAATGGGTGATAGCCAACTATAAGGAAACTCAGGTGGAAAACCTTCATATAGGTCAGGAGGTGACACTCACTGTAGATGCTGTCAGCGATAAGGAATTCAAAGGAAAGATTACAGCCATATCCGGTGCCACAGGTTCAAAATACTCGCTCGTTCCAACCGACAATTCAGCCGGAAACTTCGTTAAGATACGCCAGCGTGTTCCTGTAAGAATAGATTTCGAGGGGCTGAGTAAGGAAGACAATGAACGGCTTGCTGCCGGAATGATGGTTATTGTGAAAGCGAAGTTATAATATATGCCAAAGAATTATCCATTCTATAATTGGGTTCCCAAACCTGTAGGTATCATCCTGCTGATATTGCTATTCATCCCGATACTGACTGTGGGCGGAGTATATACAGCCAACAGTGGTGAAATGACTAGCGGACTTGGAATCCAGTCGGAACATATACAGTTTGTGGGGTTTGTCACCTCAATAGGTATGGCAGCTTTTGCTCCATTCTTTTATCAGCTGGTATGTATTCGCCGTGAAAAGATGATGTGCGTGGTGGAATTTTCGCTTATGTACATCCTCAGTTATGTGTGTGCTGTCACCGACAGTATCTTCCTTCTTGCATTGTGCAGCCTTATCATGGGCTTCCTCCGTATGGTGCTTATGATGGTGAACCTCTTTACCCTGATAAAATATGCCTTCGGAATGGAGGCTACCAGAAATATTACTCCGGGAATGGAGCCTACCACAGAAGATGGATGGGATTCCCTTGATGCTGAAAAAAGCAAAAGTATGCCTATCATATACCTTTTCTTCATGATTCTGGGACAGATAGGAACCTCGCTTACGGCTTGGTTGGCTTACGAATATCAGTGGCAGGATGTGTATTACTACATGATGGGAATGACACTTGTGGCTATACTTATAATAATGGTTACAATGCCGTATCACAGCTATAACAACAGACGTTTTCCTGTTAATTTCCGCAAGTTCGGTAGTGTGGCAGTGTTCAGTGCCATGATGACATGTATAGTCTATGTTTTGGTTTACGGAAAGACACTTGACTGGTATTCTGATTCTACCATTATTCGTTCTACAGTGCTTGCTGTGGTATTCGGCGCAGCATTTTTCTACATGGAGTCTTCAGGACGTTCACCATATTTTATGATGGAAGTCTTTCGCCTGTGCACCATTAATATGGGTATCGTACTTTTCCTTCTGCTGATGATATTCAATACCAGTTCGATGTTTGTCAATGTCTTTACCGGAGTAGGTATGAAGATAGACAACTGGCAGAATGCAGCTCTTGGCAACTGGAGTATGTTGGGATATTTCATAGGAGCAGTGATAGCCATTTTATTGGGATCTAAGGGGGTAAAGCTGAAGTACCTTTTCGGGATGGGATTTTTTCTGATAGGAATGTCTGCACTGTTCATGTATTTCGAAGTTCAGACAGCAGGACTGTATGAAAGGATGAAATATACTGTGATAATCCGTTCTGCAGGAATGATGCTTATATACTCTCTTGCTGCGGTACATGCAAACCAACGTATGCCATACAAGTATCTTTCCACTTGGATTTGCATAATGCTGTCAGTACGTATGGTGTTGGGACCGGCAATAGGAACATCGCTATATACCAACGTTATGCAACACCGCCAGCAGCATTATATCACACGTTTCGCCCACGATGTAGATAGGGTAGTGGCCCAGAATGCTGCTTCGTACGACCAGACAGTGCGTGGAATGCGCTATCAGGGAAAGAGTGAGACCGAGGCTGAGAACATGGCTGCCATATCCACCAAAGGTAAGGTACAGGTTCAGGCTACACTTTCAGCTGTAAAGGAAATGTCTGGTTGGACATTCTACGGATGTATGATTTCAATGCTCTTCGTTCTTGTTTATCCATATCGTAAGAGGAAATTATCGGCTTAGCGGGAAAAACTTCCACTAAGTCCGGTAATTTTTACTAACTTAGCCGTTGTTTAGATACAAGGCTTCAGGTGACAAGTTAATACAAAGGCTTTTATATATTAACATAAACCTCGTCAATTTGTAACTGGTACCTTGTCAACTAATTAAAGGCTTATGGTGAACAACTCTGAAATATTAATAAAGCTGGAAGAAAAAATATCCGGTCAGTCCGATGTCTGTTCATCGGGCGGACCGGTTTTTGATTTTCCTGAAAGCATGAAAAAGGGTTTGACTAATTTTGGTATAGGTTTGATAGTTTGTCATGAAGGTCAATTCGACTTTATTCTTTCAGGAAGACAATATACGGCACATGCCGGTGATACAGTGTTCATTCACGAAGATTCGTTTTTTCGTATTACAGGACAGTCGGATAATATCAAAGTAAGTATTATTATATATAAGGTAGATTCTATACGTGATGTATTGGGCAATATGGTTTATTCGGTACACTTATACTCACAGATGTCTCCGGAAACGCATTGCGTATGGAATACAGGTGATGAAGACGATGTGGCAGGATATATAGCACTCATCGGAACAGAACAGCCTCAGGTGGACGACTTTTTCCCCATGTATGAGAAGCGTCTTCTTTTATTGTCTCTTACATATCGCCTTTGTTCCGTATTTCAGAAGAAATTCCTTTCAGGCAATTCTGTAGGAGCAAGACGTACTGAGATATTCCTTCGCCTTATCCAACTTATTGACCGTTATTTCATGTCCGAACGTGGAGTGGAGTTCTATGCCGATAAGCTTTTCCTTTCTCCCAAGTATCTTTCCGGGGTTTCGAAAGCCGTTTGCGGATATACAGTTCAGGAATTGGTTTTCAAGGCCATAATCCGTAAGTGTATGGCAATGCTTGACAGTACGAACAAGACTGTGCAGGAAATATCTGAGGAATTCAATTTTCCTAACCCTTCCAGTTTTGGAACTTTCTTTAAGAAACAGGTAGGGATGTCACCTCAGAAATATAGGGAACGATGTGTATAAAAAAATTGGTACATACCATTTTTATTAGATATGCACCAACCTTTTTATAATCTGTAGTAAAAGATACCTTTTTATGTATCCATTCAAACGGTTTCTCAGTCCTTATTTTACAGGACTGTTTTCTAAAGTAGAAATCAGGAAATCATAGAATTTCTTTACAGACGGAATATTGCAACGTTCTTCCGGAGTGTGAGGACATTGCAAAGTAGGACCAAAGGAAATCATATCCAATCCCGGCATAACAGCACTGATAATTCCACATTCCAGTCCGGCATGGATAACCTTCACTTCGGCTTCTTCTCCAAATTGAGATTTATATGCTGATTTCATAGTGTTCAGTATCGGAGAGTTTACGTTTGGTTCCCATCCTGAATAACCTCCGGAACGAACCACATGCATACCTGCCATAGAGAAACAACTTTCTATAGAAGTGTTGCGATAGTCCTTCATTGATTCTCTTGAACTGCGTGTCAATACTTTTATTTCAGCTTTTCCGTTTCCTATTTCCACAATCGCCAGATTGGAAGATGTTTCAACTGTGTCTGGAATTGTAGGAATAAAGCGTTCCACTCCGTTTGGACAAGCGAATATGGCGTCTACCAGATTATCCCTTATCTCGTCTGGAACCATCATTTTAGGAAGTTCCACCCGTTCGGCTGTGAAAGTGATATTATCTTCAATTGTGGCAAACTCGTCACGCCAAACCTGCTCGCACTCACCTACGAATGCCAATACATCTTCTACTTCTGTTTCAGGTACGGTTATCACAACTTCACATTCTCTAGGAATGGCATTTCTCATGTTTCCACCTTCCCATGACACTAGGCAGGCTTCGTCGTAAGTGATTACCTGATTAAGGAATCTTGCCATAAGCTTGTTGGCATTGGCATGTCCCCAGCCTATTTGAATACCAGAGTGACCACCGCGCAATCCTTTAAGGCTTACTTTTAGAGCTACGTCTTCCGGATCTGTTTCTTCTTCCTTGTATTCCAGAGTGGCTGTCAGGTCTTCGCCTCCGGCACAACCTATGTATAATTCTCCTTCTTCTTCCGAATCGAGATTCAGCAAAATGTCTCCTTCTATAGTTCCTGGTTTAAGACCGAATGCTCCATACATTCCGGTTTCTTCATCGGCAGTGATAAGGGCTACCAGCGGACCATGTTTTAATGTCTTATCTTCCATTATTGCCATAATAGCGGCAACGCCCATTCCATTGTCCGATCCTAAAGTTGTTCCTTTGGCCTTTACCCATTCGCCGTCTATATAAGTCTGTATAGGATCTGTTTCGAAATTATGTACTGTCTCTTTGTTCTTTTGAGGAACCATATCCATATGAGCCTGCAGGATAATGGTTTTGCGATTCTCCATGCCAGGAGTGGCAGGCTTGCGATAAATGATGTTTCCTGCTTCATCTTTGAAAGATTCAACACCGGCATTCTTGCCGAATTCAAGCAGGAAATTCTGAATTTTTTCCAAATGTCCTGATGGACGAGGTATCTGTGTTATAGAATAAAAATGCTTCCACACATTATGTGGAGTTAAAGAAAGAATTTCGCTCATAGACATTGTTTTTTAATTATGAGTTTTTTTATTTAATCGTTTGTTGGTAAGTGGTAGAGCCACTAAACCATATATTCCTAACAAAATTAGTAAAAAAGTTTGAATACCATGCACTATCAGTGCAAATATTCCGGCATTATCTTTGCTGATGCCGTACATCATCATCATTGTTATTATGGCAAAGTGCCACGGTCCGGCACCGTTTGGGGTTGGTACTATTACTGCAATGCTTCCTACCACGAACATTACCAGTCCGGGCATTAATCCTAAATCGCAGGTAAAGTCAAAACTGTAGAACGTGACATAGAATTGAAGAAAATAACATAGCCATATCCCGATGGTATACAATATGAATAGAAATTTTCTGTCGATGTGTCTTATGGACAGACATCCTTGCCATATGTCATTGAAAATGCCTCTGACTCTGGCGAAAATGGAAAATCTTCTAAATAGCAGATAGGCTAAAATCAATAAAGCTACTATGCATGCTATTGTGATATAAAAATTGGTGGAGGTGAACAGATGAACGAAGAAAGCCGTGTTTGTTCCTGTTTCATTTATAAACCTTACAAATATACCCGATTGGATTAGAAGTGTGGTACAGGTTATTATAATTACGCAGACAGAATCTATGATTCGTTCCGTGATAACTGTTCCTAATGATTTTGAGAAAGAAATATTGTCATATTTTGCCAGTATTCCACATCTGGATACTTCTCCAATTCTGGGAATAACCAGATTGGCTGCATATGATACGAATATGGCATATACACTGTTGGATAATTTAGGGTGTTCGTTTAGAGGAGCCAATGATATGTTCCATCTCCATCCGCGGAATAAATGTCCGAATACTCCAAAGACAAGTGAAAATACTATCCACCAATAGTTTACGCCTCCTTCAATGACGGACCAGACTCTTTTGAAATCAAAATCCTTATATGTCCATACAAGGATTGCCAAGCCTAGAATTATAGGTAGAATTACCTGCCATATCTTATTTAATAACTTTTTTTGGTTCACTTCGTTTCAAAATCTGAATTTATTTAGATATTATTATGTAACTTTGCACTATGCAAATATACAATGCTTAACTGAATAATTGCCATATTATAACAAAGAAATATTTGAATACGGAATGAAATTAGTTAAACCGAAGAAATTTTTAGGCCAGCATTTCTTGAAAGATCTTCAAGTGGCGAAAGATATAGCTGATACTATTGATACTTGTCCGGACATTCCTGTGCTGGAAGTAGGACCGGGTATGGGGGTGCTGACACAATATTTGATACCGAAGAAAAGACCGTTGAAGGTTGTGGAACTCGATTTCGAGTCTGTGGCTTACCTGAAAGAAAACTTCCGGGAACTTGGCGATAACATAATTGAACAGGATTTCCTGAAGATGGATTTGTCGGCTTTGTTCGAAGGACGACCTTTTGTGCTTACGGGCAACTATCCTTATAATATTTCCAGTCAGATATTTTTTAAAATGCTGGACAACAAAGAGATTATACCTTGTTGTACCGGTATGATACAAAAAGAGGTGGCAGAGCGTATTGCCGCCAAACCAGGAAATAAAACGTATGGTATACTCAGTGTGCTGATTCAGGCATGGTACAATGTAGAATATCTTTTCACAGTACATGAGCATGTTTTCAATCCGCCGCCAAAAGTGAAAAGTGCCGTGATAAGAATGACACGCAATGAGACTCAGAATTTGGGCTGTAATGAAAAACTTTTCAAGCAGATTGTCAAAACAACATTCAATCAGAGACGAAAGACTTTACGAAATTCCATCTCAACTATTTTGAACAAGGAAAATCCTCTTAGTGCAGACCCTATATTCAATAAAAGGCCAGAACAGTTGTCGGTAGAAGAATTTATTGAACTTACAAACAGAGTGGAAAAGGCCTTGCAAGACAAGAACGAAACTGATGCTCTGAAGTAAAAAGACTTTTATTTTCTAACATTTAAAGTAAACAGGATGAACAGCGAAGAAATCAAAAAAATTACGGAATTAATCGAGAATAAGGAGCCGGATAAGGTAAAAGAGCTTCTTAATGATTTACATCCTGCGGATATAGCGGAACTCTGCAATGAACTGAATGCGGAGAATGCAAGGTTTGTGTATCTTTTGCTGGATAATGAAACCGCAGCCGACGTGCTGGTGGAAATGGACGAAGATGCACGTAAGGAATTCCTTGATATTTTGCCTTCTGAAACTATCGCTAAACGCTTTGTTGACTACATGGACTCGGATGATGCTGTAGACATTATCCGTGAAATGGACGAAGATAAACAGGAAGAAGTCCTTTCGCATATCGAAGACATCGAACAGGCTGGTGATATCGTAGATTTGTTGAAATACGATGAAGATACTGCCGGTGGTTTGATGGGTACCGAAATGGTGATAGTGAAAGAAAACTGGAGTATGCCTGAGTGTTTGAGGGAAATGCGTATTCAGGCAGAAGAGATGGACGAGATATATTATGTATATGTGGTGGACGATGATGAACGTCTCAGAGGTGTATTTCCACTCAAAAAAATGATTACCAGCCCATCGGTTTCTAAAGTCAAGCATGTGATGAAAAAGGACCCGGTGTCTGTGCATGTAGATACACCGATAGAGGAGGTGGTACAGATTATTGAGAAATACGACCTTGTGGCTGTTCCTGTTGTTGACAGTATCGGACGACTGGTGGGACGAATTACCGTGGACGATGTTATGGATGAGGTTCGTGAACAGGCTGAACGTGATTATCAGTTGGCATCCGGTCTCTCGCAGGATGTCGAATCGGATGATAATGTCTTGCGACAGACTACTGCACGCTTGCCCTGGCTGCTTATAGGTATGTTGGGAGGAATAGGCAATTCCATGATTTTGGGTAATTTTGATACAACATTTGCTGCACATCCTGAGATGGCATTGTATATTCCGCTTATTGGTGGAACAGGGGGTAATGTAGGTACTCAGTCTTCTGCCCTTGTGGTGCAAGGACTGGCTAACAGTTCGCTGGATTCTGCCAATACATTCAAACAAATAGCCAAAGAGTCTGTTGTGGCCTTGATTAATGCCTCCATAATCTCTCTGCTGGTATATATTTATAATTTTGTCAGATTTGGTGCAAGTGCCACGGTGAGCTATTCGGTTTCTATAAGTTTGTTTGCTGTGGTGATGTTTGCGTCAATTTTCGGTACACTAGTCCCTATGACTCTTGAAAAACTGAAAATAGATCCGGCTATAGCCACTGGTCCGTTTATATCTATCACCAACGATATTATCGGGATGATGTTGTATATGGGAATAACAGTATTATTGTCGTAAGTTTTGGTTCTATTTTATTTTCTATTACAAAATAACGGTAATATAATTGTGTTTTTAAAATATTTTTTCGTTAATTTGTAATTATAATATTCTCGGAAGAAAAATTCTTAAATATCTACATACGCATGGAAGTTAATGAAACAAATCGTCCGCTAACCGAAGAACAGGCGAATGTGTCTGAAACTTTGGTTCCTACTGTTGAACAAACAACAGAAAACGTTAAGTATGAACCAAAACATACTAAAGAAGAGGTTATACAACGTTTGAAAGAAATAAACGAAAAAGCTTGTGAATCTGACAAGCAGGAAATAGACTTTCTCAAACAAACTTTCTATAAACTTCATAAAATAGAACAGGAAGCAAACCGTAAGGCATATATCGAATCGGGTGGAGAGGCAGATGCTTTTGTCCCTTCGGCTGATCCTTTGGAGGCAGATTTGAAATCTGTTCTCGCTGAAATAAAGGAAAAAAGGAATTCCATGACAGCTGCATTAGAAAAAGAGAAAGAGGAAAACCTTCAGAAAAAACTCGAAATATTGGAGAAAATGAAGGGGCTTACAGATTTATCAGAGGATGCAGGAAAGAACTATAATGAATTTAAGGCTTTGCAGCAGGAATGGAATGAAATAAAATTGATTCCTGCCAATAAAGTTAATGAAATATGGAAAACATATCAGCTATACACAGAGAAGTTCTATGATATGTTGAAACTGAATAATGAGTTCAGGGAATATGATTTTAAAAAGAACTTGGAACTTAAAACTCGTATTTGTGAAGCTGCAGAGAAACTGGCGGATGAACCGGACGTGATTTCTGCATTCCATCAGCTTCAGAAACTGCATCAGGAATTCAGAGAAATAGGCCCTGTTGCTAAGGAGGTCAGAGAAAGTATATGGAATAGATTCAAGTCTGCTTCGACTGTAGTTAACAAAAGACATCAGAAACATTTTGAAGATTTAAAAGAACAGGAACAGAATAATCTTGATCAGAAAACTGTTATATGCGAAATAGCTGAAGCTATGGAGTATGATAAGTTTACTACTTTTACTGATTGGGAAGACAAAACACAGGAGATACTGGCGCTTCAGGCTAAATGGAAGACCATAGGTTATGCTCCTCAGAAAATGAATTTGAAGATTTTCGAAAGATTCCGTGCGGCTTGCGACGAGTTTTTCAGACGCAAAGCAGAATTCTTCAAGACAGCAAAAGAAAATATGGCCTTGAACCTTGAAAAGAAAAAAGAACTTTGTGAGAAGGCTGAGGCGTTGAAGGATAGTACGGCATGGAAAGAAACTGCAGAAATATTGACAAAACTCCAGAAAGAATGGAAGACTATAGGTCCTGTTCCAAAGAAGTATTCTGATGCTGTGTGGAAAAGATTTATAGGTGCTTGCGATTATTTCTTCGAGCAAAAACAGAAAGCTACTTCTTCTCAGCGTTCAGAGGAATTGGAGAATATGGCTAAGAAACAGGCTATAATAAAAAGGGTAGAAGAACTGGCTGAAACTAATGATGATGAAAATATAGGAGATAAAGTAAAATCTCTTATATCTGAATGGAATAGTGTAGGTTTTGTTCCGTTTAAAGAAAAGGACAGACTGTATAAGGAATTCCATAGCTTGGTAAATAGAATATTTGACAAGGCAAATCTTTCGGCAGCAGAGAGAAAACTCAATACTTATAAGTCCGGATTGAACAAAGAAGCTAATCTGTATAAGGAAAGAGAAAAACTTGTAAGGATATACGAAAGAATAAAAACTGAAATAAAAACATACGAAAATAATCTGGGATTTTTGAGTTCTACTTCTAAGAAAGGAAACTCTTTGCTTAATGATATTTCCAGAAAAATAGATAAGTTGAAAGCTGATTTGGATTTGACTCAGAAAAAAATTGATGCAATTGATGAAACATTGAATTTGTAAAAGGCAGTGGAGTAATTGAAATTATATTCTGTTCTCCAATTCACAATTTTGGAAGGAATTAAGATCTTCTATATTAAGATTATTCGTTACACGAACGTGCTACAAAAGTGGCACGCTCGTGTAATTTTTTATGCTTTCTTTTGCGGGGATTGTATATTAATTGTTTTTAAGATCTGGTAAGTAACTAATTCTCAATGCTTTCTTTTCTTTTATCTTTCTTAGTAGTGCATTAGTGCAATTTTCTTTGCTACTGAAGAGTTTGTTATTTATATCTGACTTTTCCAGAATTTTCCCTCCACAAAATTGCCGTCACACGAACGTGTAACGCTAAAAAAGTACTGTCTTTTCGTAGAAAACGCATCCAAGGTGAGAAAAACAGAATTCTCCCTGCACTTTTATTTGTTAATTGCTAAAAAGTTTTTTCTGATAAAGTA
>NZ_JADYTJ010000005.1 GCF_021531075.1 Bacteroides caecigallinarum
GATGTATATATATCTGAAAGAAAAATGATGGGAAATAATTATTTCATAGTTAGATATGTAATTATGAATATATTTAAGTTTCTTACGAGTCTAAGTAAGAAGCTTGACAGAAAATATTAAAATGTATGAAATAAATCTTCCGGTATTCTTATTTAGTATATCGGAAGATTTTTATTTATGTTAAGCATTATTTCTATTACTAGAAAATATCGAACAAAATATATCATTCCCAACGTTTTTTTGTACTTTTGTAGCGATTTGTCCCTTTTTGGAGAATTAGGGAACTGATATGTAACAAATAAGCTATTTCAATGAGAAAAACTTTTATCATCGTACTTTGGGCGTTGCTGCTGATAGGTATGCTGGCAACGTATATTATATTTTCTGCTATCTCGGATGGCAAGATTGGCTATGTGCCACCTATCGAGGAACTGGAAAATCCTAATCTTAAGTTTGCTACTCAGGTTATTTCGGACGACGGAAAAGTGTTGGGAACATGGTCGCTAAGTAAGGAAAACCGTTTGTATGTGGGCTATGAGGATTTGTCGCCAAACTTGGTGCATGCCCTTGTGGCTACTGAAGACGTTCGATTCAGCGAACATTCAGGTATCGATGCACGGGCATTTATGCGTGCCGTTATCAAGCGTGGTGTGTTCATGCAGAAAAATGCCGGTGGTGGTAGTACCATTACACAGCAGTTGGCTAAGCAGTTTTATTCGCCTACAGCCGATAATGTGATGGAACGTTTGTTGCAGAAACCTATTGAATGGGTGATAGCTGTTAAGCTGGAACGCTATTACACAAAAGAAGAAATCCTTACGATGTATCTCAATAAGTTCGACTTTTTGAATAATGCTGTGGGAATAAAGACTGCTGCTGGTACGTATTTCTCAAAAGATCCTAAGGATTTGAGTATCGAAGAGGCTGCTACACTTATCGGTATGTGTAAGAACCCTTCGCTGTACAATCCGCGCCGTTTCAACGAACGTACACGCGGACGTCGAAATGTGGTGCTCGACCAGATGCGTAAGGCTGGATACCTGACAGAGGCAGAACGTGACTCTCTCCAGGCATTGCCTTTGGTGCTGAAATACAAGCCTGTTGACCATAATGACGGTTTGGCTACATACTTCAGAGAGTATCTCCGCGGTGTGCTCAATGCCAAGAAGCCGGTGAAGAAGAATTACCGCGGATGGCAGATGCAGAAGTTCTATGAGGACTCACTGGCATGGGAGACAAATCCTCTGTACGGATGGTGTGCCAAAAACAAGAAAAAGGATGGTTCGAATTACAATCTTTACACAGACGGATTGAAGATTTATACTACCATAAATTCACGCATGCAGCAGTATGCCGAAGAGGCTGTTCAGGAACATGTGGCTGAGTATCTGCAACCTCGTTTTTTCAAGGAAAAGAAAGGAAGGAAGACTGCACCATACACCAATCAGCTTACTCCAGAGGAGGTAGAGACAATATTGAACCGTTCTATCAGGCAGAGTGAACGTCGCCGTGTGATGAAGGCTGCCGGATATTCGGATGCTGAAATCATGAAGGCTTTCAATACTCCGCGTGAGATGACTGTATTTACATATCAGGGTGAGAAAGATACTATCATGACTCCTCTTGACTCTATAAAATATTACAAGCACTTCCTTCGTGCCGGATTTATGTCGATGGACCCTATTACAGGATATGTGAAAGCATATGTGGGTGGACCAAACTATGACAATTTCAAGTATGATATGGCTATGGTGGGACGCCGTCAGGTGGGTTCAACCATTAAACCATATTTGTATTCGCTTGCAATGGAAAACGGTTTCTCTCCATGCGACGAGACAAGAAACGTAGAGGGTACTTACTTCGATGAGAACGGTATTGCATGGACACCGAGAAACAGTTCGAAGAAGCATTACGGCGAGATTGTTACTCTGAAATGGGGGCTTGCAAACTCGAACAACTGGATATCGGCTTATCTTATGAGTAAACTCAATCCATATGAGTTGGTTAGGTTGATTCATTCTTTCGGTGTTCTTAATAAGGAAATACAGCCTACCATATCTTTGTGTCTTGGACCTTGCGAGATTTCCGTGGGCGAAATGGTAAGTGCATATACGGCTTTTGTGAACAAGGGAATACGTACGGCACCGCTGTTCGTTACACGTATAGAGGATAACGACGGTAATGTGTTGGCCACATTCTCTCCTCAGGTGAACGAGGTGATAAGTGAAAGCAGTGCCTACAAGATGCTTGTAATGCTTCGTGCGGTAATAAACGAAGGTACCGGTGGACGCGTAAGGAGATTGTATCATATTACAGCCGATATGGGAGGTAAGACAGGTACTACCAACAATAACTCCGATGGTTGGTTTATGGGCTTTACTCCAAGTCTGGTATCCGGATGCTGGGTAGGAGGTGAGGAACGCGATATTCACTTCGACCGTATGGCTGACGGCCAGGGTGCCTCAATGGCTCTTCCTATCTGGGGTATATATATGAATAAGGTTTATGCCGACAAGACTCTGGGATATTCTCAGGAAGAGAAATTCGATATACCTGATGAGTTTGACCCTTGCAAAGACAAGGTGTCAGAATTGGAAGAAGAGAATACAAGTCGTCTTGACGATTTGTTCTTTCAATGATAATAAGATTTAAACGGCATTTAAATGCCGTTAAATCATAACAAAAAAATCGCGCTTTGACGTTTCCTGTAGGACAGGGGAGTCAAAGCGCGATTTTTATTTGTTCACTGTCGTTTGTGAACAGGCTTATTTGATAATCGTCATCTCATCAATCAAATGTCCTGCTCCTGCAAACTTGTCAATTATAAATAGTATGTATCTGATGTCTACACAGGCTGCACGCTGCAATTGAGGATTATATGCTATATCACCTGTAAGTCCTTCGTAGTTGCGGTCGAAGCCTGTTCCTATCAGTTCGCCATTGCTGTTGAATACAGGGGAACCAGAGTTACCGCCAGTATTGTCTGTTCCTGTTGCAAAGCATATCGGCATACGTCCGTCAGGCATTGCATATGGACCGAAATCCTTGTTTTCGTATAGTTCCTTAAGCTTTGCCGGAACAACGAATTCAGGATTATTAGGGTCTTCTTTCTCCATTACTCCTTTCAGTGTTGTGTAGTACAGATATTCCACCCCATCTGCCGGTTCGTAAGAACCAATCTTGCCGTAAGTAAGTCTCAGTGTGGAGTTGGCGTCAGGATAAACCGGTGTTCCGTTCTTTTCCTTCATCTCGAGCATTCCTGCCACCCATGTCTTGTGGGCAAGATTGTAAGCGTCCGTTTCGGCTTTCATGGCGTTCGATGTTGCATCGTATCCGTGTTTTACAGATTTTGAGTACCTTACCATCAGGTCTTCACGAAGAGTCTTAGTGTCAGGAGTCTGCAGGAAGGCGTCAAGTGCTGCCTGGCTACGGAAGATGGAATTGTCGAAACAAGCGTCAACAAAGGCATCTGTGTTTCCGCCGAACGATTCGTCAATTTGCTTGAAGATGCTTATGCGCTGTTCAGCCGGAATTAATTTTGCATAAAGAGCGATAAGCTGTTTTGAAACCTTACGGTCCACTTCCGGATTGTAGTCCTTGTTGTAGAATTTCTTGTAGGCTTCTTTCAGCTTTTCTGTTTCTTCCTTTATGGCTTTTTTGTCGTTAGTTTCAAGAGCATTACGGAGTGCATCTGTATCAGGAACCTTGTAGAACTCTGTTCCCAACATGAGTGCTTCGTATATAGCCTGCTGGTGATAAACGGCATTTCTGCGTTTTGCCACTATCGAGCGGATGGCATCGAAGGCTTCCTTATAGCTGTTGTTGCCTGTTTCACGCCCGTATTCCAGAAGGTGTTCCTGCTGTTCTTTCTTCTTGTCTAGAACTTTCAGTTTCACAAGTCCTTCGTTCATTCCTATTGCGTTCTTCCAGTAGTTGGCAGACGATGCGTATTTGGCAGCATACTGTATGCGTGTCTTTGCATCTTTAGCCATTTCTTCGCCAAGCACTCTAAGGCGTACACCGCGGATGGTGTCGCGCATGAAGTTTGTGGTCTGCATGCGTTCTTCCACTTCGTCGCTTATCATGTATCTCCAGTTTCTTCCCGGGAATCCCATAACGAAAGTAAAGTCACCTTCTTTCACACCTTTCAGGTTGATTGCGATATGTTTCTTCACTTTCAGAGGAACGTTTGTTGCGCTGTATTTGGCAGGTTTGCCGTTCTTGTCGGCATAGATACGGAAGATAGAGAAATCTCCGCAATGGCGTGGCCACATCCAGTTATCAGTGTCTGCACCGAACTTACCTATTGATGAAGGAGGTGCGCCTACCATACGGATATCCTTATACACAGTCTTTACGAAAAGATAGTATTTGTTGGCCCCATAAAAAGGTTTGAGCTCCAGAACGGTGAATTCGTCAGTCTTGATTCTTTCTTTCTTTGCAAATCTGGCAGCAACTTTCGATAGGTATGATGGCGACAGATAGTTCAGTCCCTCAGGGTCTTTGTCTTTCTTGAGCTGTTCCTTGACGTAAGTTGTGACATCCAGAATCTTGTCGATAAAGGTAATGGTGAGACCTTCGCAAGGCAATTCCTGCTCACGTGTCATTGCCCAGAAACCGTCTGTCAGATAGTCGTGCTCCACAGAGCTGTGCTGCTGTATGTAGCCGTAACCGCAATGATGGTTGGTAAGTACAAGACCTTCGGCAGAAATAACTTCGCCTGTACATCCGCCTCCGAAGTGTACCACTGCATCTTTCAGCGATATGTTGTCGGGCGAATAAACATCGTCTATGCTGATGTCAAGCCCCATATCGTACATTACTGCCGCATTCTGTTTTTTCAGGTCGGTCAGCATCCACATTCCCTCGTCGGCATATCCGGCGAGGGTGAATGTGGTGAGTAGTGATAGTAATATCGTTTTTTTCATTATTCTACGATTGTCATTTCGTCAATAAGGTTTTTGCATCCTCCCAGTTTTTCTACAATGAAGAGAACGTAACGGATATCCACTGCAATACAACGCTGAAGGTTGTTGTCGAAGTTGATGTCGCCGCTCAGTGATTCCCAGTTACCGTCGAATGCACAACCTATAAGCTCTCCGTTGCCGTTCATTACAGGTGAACCAGAGTTACCGCCAGTAATGTCGTTTGTAGTAAGGAAACATGTAGGCATTTCACCGTTTGCCATAGCATAACGTCCGAAGTTCTTTGTAGAGTATAGTTCTTTCAGTTTGGCAGGAACCACGAATTCAGGGTTTTGTGGGTCCTCTTTTTCCATTACACCTTTCAGTGTAGTGTAGTATTTGTAGTGTACACCGTCTTTCGGGTCGTATGGCTTAACATTTCCGTAAGTCAGACGGATAGTGAAGTTTGCATCCGGTGCTTTTGGTTCCGGTGCGTACATTTCGCAAAGTCCCCTTACGTATGTCTTGTGCAGCAGATTGATACCTGCACTTGCTTTTTTAAGTTTTTCTGAAAGTTTCTTGTTCATTTCAGCTTTGGCTTCAGAATACTGTACCATAAGGTCACCTTCGATAGCTTCTACAGTAGGATTGCTGATGAACTTGTTGAAGTTCTCTTCGCTAGCAAAGATAGAATTGTTGTAGCAAGCGTCAATATAAGCATTGTAGTCGCCGTTGAATTTAGTCTTGATAGTTTCGTAGAACTTAGGAAGGGCATCAGCAGGAACTTTGGAAGCATAAAGAGGAATAAGGACTTTTGCAACCTTGCGGTCAACTTCGTGGTCGTAGTCCTTGTTGTGTACATCTGCAAATTCTTCTTTGAGCGCTTCAACTGCTTTTTCGATATCTTTCTTCTTGTTCTTTTCAAGAGCTTTCTTCAGATTGTTGAAGAGTGTATACGAAGATTCGAATTCTATACCTGTTCTGAACACTTCGCTGAAGTAAGTTGACTGAGTGCGGATTGGTTCAACTGTCTTTACGTATGTATCTATTTTTTCTACTACACCCTGATATTCAACATTGCGTTTAGCCATAGCGAATTTGGCAAAACGTGCTTCCTGTTCAGCCTTTGTTTCAAGCACTTTGTTGTCGATGATGGCTTTGTTCATACCGATAGAGTTCTTCCAGTAGTTGCTTGAGCTTGCAAATTTGCTCGCATACTGGATACGGACCTTGTCGCTTGCAGCCATTTCTGCTCTCAACACGTTCTGTCTGGCTTCGCGAACTTCAATTCTAGGAGTGTTTGTACCAGTCATTCTCAGTTTCACTTCGCTTTCAGTCAGATATCGGCTTGTGCTGCCAGGGAATCCCATAATCATGGCATAGTCGCCTTCCTGAAGCCCTTTCAGAGAGATAGTGAGGTATTTTTTCGCCTTCAATGGAATATTGTCCTTGCTGTAGTCGGCAGGATTTCCGTTTTTGTCTGTATAAATACGGAACATAGAGAAGTCGCCTGTATGACGAGGCCACATCCAGTTGTCTGTTTCACCACCGAATTTACCGATAGATGAAGGTGGAGCAGCCACCATACGAACGTCTGTGTAAGTCTTGATGTAGAACACGTAGAATCTGTTACCTTCGTAGAAAGGCAATGCCATTGTAGTGATACCCGGAGCTTTCTTGAGGTCGCTTTTCTTAAGTTCGTCGGCAGCAATCTTTTTCAGATATTCGCTTCCGAATGATTCTGCTTCTTCTATTTTTCCTTTTTCGATGTCTTTGTTCACTCTGTCTGTAACGTCAACGATGCGTTCTACAAACTTGAATGTCAATCCCGGAGTAGGGAGTTCTTCTTCCATACTCTTAGCCCAGAATCCATCTGTCAGATAGTCGTGTTCTACAGAACTGTGCTGCTGGATTGCATCATAACCGCAGTGGTGATTAGTAAGGATAAGTCCGTTTGGAGATATGATTTCGCCTGTACATCCTCTTCCGAAAATACCTACAGCATCTTTCAGTGTAATCTGTTCAGGATTGTAGATGTCGGAGATGTTCATTTTCAAACCTTGTGCCTTCATCTTGTCAGCCAGATTCTGTTCTTTCATCAGCTGCAGAAGCCACATTCCTTCGTCCGCCTTCGATGGCGTGAATACTGAGCACAGAAGTGCCAGTGCCAAAACTTTGATTTTCTTCATTTGACTATAGTTTTTGAATTGTTATTGTTTAAAATTTTCAAAAGTGACCAATTGAAAAGTAAAAGCAGTACATTACTTTATCAATGAGCACAAATAGGACACAAAGATAACATTAAAGGAGAAAATAAGTTCGTTTTTATGATATAAAAATATTCATTTTGTAATATAATACGAAGTTTTTCTGCTAGTTTTCATCTTTTTTAAATGTATAATCGTCACGTATTTAGTATAATTTGTGATAAATATTTTCATGTGTAGTTATAAAGACACTAACTTTGCACACGAAATAAATTCTTTTAATTTGTATGTATAGATTTTGTTTTGTCTTATTGTTTATAACAACATTGACGTCCTGCGGAAAGAAATTTAAGATAGATGGCATGACTTCGGTATCAAGTCTTGATGGGAAGATGCTGTTTGTGAAAATTCTCTCTGGTGACCAACTTGTCAATTTGGATTCTGCTGAGGTAATACATGGTTATTTTCAGATGGAAGGTAAGGTGGATTCTGTCGTGTTGGCTTCATTATATATGGATGATGAATGTATTATGCCACTTGTTCTTGAAGAAGGCAGCATTAAAATAGAAATAAACAATGTAGGCATTTCTATAAAAGGTACACCTCTTAATGACAGTTTCAACAGGTTTATTGAAGATAAAACAGCTATCGACGATAAAGCATACGAAGTGGAAAGAGAAGAAAGTCGTATGATAATGGACGGTGTAGATATAAATACCGTGCAGATGGAGATTGACAGACAAAGAACTGCGGTTGCACAACAAATGGATAATCTTGTCAAGACTTTCATTCAAGAGAATTATGAAAATGTTTTGGGACCGGGTGTATTTATCATGATAGGCAATTCATTGCCTTATCCTTTCATGACACCAATGATGGAAGAAATCGTAAATGAAGCTCCGGCAACTTTTAAAGATAATTATCTTATAAAAAACTATATCACGTTGGCCCAGAAATATAAGGACGGGGCATTGAATTGATATTTATAAGTTCAGATTCGTTTATAGATATTGGAACTCTGAGGGAAAAGTTCCTAAATAATATTCTCATTTCCCTATAATCATATAGGAAAAATCCGTTTAGTAGGTAAGATTTTCATTCTATTTTTGCTCTTGTTAAAAAAGAAAGGAGAATAGATTATGAAAATCTTTATTTTTTTATTTACACTGTTTGTTTCTTTTATATCAAATAGTTTGTACGCTCAGACCACCGATAAGAGTGCGGTAGTGGACAGTGACGCCGTAGAACTGAATATTGATAGTATCATGTTTTTAATGGCCGAAAAAGCTGTAATAGATAAAGGATTTACACTTGAAGCCGATAAGGTAGAGTTTAAGTATGGTCAGACAGCTTTCGTCAATTCAAACACAAATTTTGTTTCTGTCAATGGAGATAATTCAGTAGTTCAGGTAGCTTTCAATATTCCGGTTTCAGGACCGAATGGTTTGGGAGGTATAACTCTGGATGGAAAAGTTTCGAATTATGAGGTCAATAAAGACAAAAAGGGTAATGTGGATATCTCAATGAATGTCATGGGTACAGGTATCTCTGCCAGAGTGACTATAAGTCTGTTTGCAGGAAGTAACAGAGCATCGGTTACTATTTTACCAAATTTCAATTCTAATAGAATAACACTGGTCGGGGTTATTGTTCCATCGCACTTGAGCAGAGTGTTTAAAGGAAGTTCTATATGATAATTTTAAAATAAATATTTAGTATGAATATGAAGAAGTTATTATTTTACGTTTGTCTGCCGCTATTGGCGGTGGCATGCGAGAAAGATCCGGATATGTCTGAGTTGGATGCCGATTTGGCTGTGTATACGGATTATGACAGTAGTGTGGATTTTGGTACATATAAAACTTATTTCTTGCCGGACAGTATTCTGGAAACAGGAGGATATAAGGCTAGTTATTGGAAAGATGAGAACGCGATGAAGATTATCAATGCTGTAGAAACTCAGATGAATGAGCGTGGTTATACCCGTCTTACAGATCCGGAAGATAAAGATAATGCGGATATAGGAATTCAGCTTTCGTATGTCAATGAAACTTATCAGGTGGTTTCCGGAGGATATTTCGGAGGATGGTGGGACTACGGATATTGGGGCCCTTGGTGGGGAGGATGGTATTATCCTTATCCTGTAACCTACACTTATGATACCAATACTTTGGTTATGGAAATGGTGGATCTGACTGGCGATTCTGAAAGCAAGAATATCCCTGTAGTGTGGTATGCGAATGCTTCAGGTGCACAATACAGTGGAATTTATAATTTACAGTTGCTTGTAAATGCTGTAGGACAGGCATTTAAGCAGTCGGAATATATTAAATGTAATTAATAATCAGGAGGAAAGGTAATGAAAACTATAAATATGACTATCAGAAGAATGCTGGTCCTTTGCTGTTTGGTTTGCGGCGTTCTGGTAACAGCAAAAGCACAGTGGAATGCGCGTAATCTGAGTTTGGTGATAGACTGGCAGGTGAATGCTCCGTTCTCAACAGATTTTGCCGATAAAATAAGCGGATGGGGTATGAATTACGAATTGAAATATAATGTAACACCAAGGTGGAATCTGGGTGTGTTCGCTTCATTCCACACCAATCATCAGTATGTGGAAAGGCAGACATTGCCTATATCATCTACCGAGAGTCTGACTACCGACCAGCAACGTTCTGCTTTCCAGGTGCCGTTTGGAGTGGTGGCAAACTATAATCTGTATAACGGAAAGCATCTGGAACCTTATGTGGGAATAAAGGCCGGCACTATGTATGCTAGGAATACCACTTATTATGGCATAAACGGTTTGTATGACAAGGCTTGGGGAGCATACCTGTCTCCTGAAATAGGATTTAACATATACCCATGCAAATCGAAGAACTGGGGATTCCATGTGGCAGGTTATTACGGTTATGCAACAAACAAGACTTACACTTTGACCAGCG
Organism: Bacteroides caecigallinarum; assembly: GCF_021531075.1. GTDB lineage: Bacteria > Bacteroidota > Bacteroidia > Bacteroidales > Bacteroidaceae > Phocaeicola > Phocaeicola caecigallinarum_B. Next base: position 10,057 of record NZ_JADYTJ010000005.1, read on the forward strand.
ATATAAACGGACAGAATAATGCCGGATTTCGCGTGGGTGTGATATTCTAATGGATTGTGGATAAATAAAAACAGGGTATCCGAATTGCATTCTTTGCGTTCAGATGCCCTGTTTTGTATTTGTTTTTTATGTGTGTAAAATACGTTTGCTTATGATATTAAGCTGGACGAACGTACTCTGCTTAGAGTCTCCGGTGTCATTTGCAATAGAGATGCGATGTAAATAAGTGGAGCTCTTTTCAGAATTTCCGGATGCTGCTGCATCAACTTATTATATCTCTCATTTGCAGGTTCAAATCTTAGTGTGTCAGCTTTCCGCTGCGAAGTTATCAGAGAGTTTTCAAAGATTCTTCTGTATAGTGTTCCTATTTCACTGTTTATTGAAGCCAGGTGTACAATTTCGTTCTTGTTTATTTTCCAGGCTATGGTAGGCTCCAGTGCCTCTATCATCAATTTTGTAGGTTCTTCGTTGAAATAGCTCTCCAGGCACACTATTATGGCATCTTCGTAACCGATATGTTCTGTCAAGTCTTTGTCGTATTTGAAATAGAACTGGCGTGTCATACCTTTGTCTATGAAGTATAAGGAGTCGCAAACCTGACCTTCGTCAAGAATTCTTTCTCCTTTTTTATATTTTTCGGGGACTAGTATCTCGGCAAAAGTCTTCAGTACTTCTTTTGATAAAGTACAATTTAATGATGATGCAATTCGTTTGGCTATATCTATATTTGAATTCATATTCATGCTTGTATTATTAGATTTATTTAACTTTGATTTTGTCGAATCCTTCACCGAATACCCCGATAACGGCACTTTGTGATACAAAGGCGTTAGGGTCGATATCTTTTATCAGACGGAAAATAGTGTTCGACTCTCGTTTTTTGGCCAGTACGAACATCATTTTTACATTGTTATGTGTGTAGCATCCTACTCCGTCTATAAAAGTAACACCTCGATGCAGGTCTTTGTTTATTCTTTTTCCTATTTCTTCGTATTTCTGCGATATTATAAAGAATTGTACAGACTGGCGTGCACTGTTTACTACCTGGTCTAGTACAAAACTGGAGATGAACAGGACTACATATCCGTACACTACCTTTTCCCAGTCGTGCAGAACCAGATAGCTAGATGAAATGATTATAACGTCGCATATCAGTATAACCCTTCCCAGTGTTATGTCACGATATTTGTTTATGATAGCTGCAATTATATCCGTACCACCCGTACTTCCGTTGGCCGAAAATGCCACACCTATACCCCCACCACAGAATGATGCTCCAAGCACACATGCCATGAAAGGTTGGTCGTTTATTAAAGAACCTTTTACAAAATGCTGGAACACAGGGGTGGAAAAGGTAAGAACTCCTACGGCAAAAATGGTTTTAAGGCAGAATTTCAGTCCAAGTATCTTTAAAGCCAGAAGAAGTAATGCGAAATTTATTAGCAGATAAGTATATTGTACGGGGAATCCTGTTGCCCAATATACAACTGATGCTATTCCCGGCACAGCACCTGAAGGCAGATTGTTGGGCAATAAAAATACGGTCCAACCGACAGCATACATCATCATCCCAAGCGCAATTAAAAGATAATCTTTCGTTTCTCTCAGCAATTGCTGTCTTTTAGTAATTGGTAATACAGAACTCATTTTTGTGATTCTTAATTATAAGTCCAACATTTATTTTAATTAAGTTGATGCAAAGGTATAAAAAAAATAATGATTGATATAAATCAAGTGTAAAAAATATAGGAGACAATGAAATGATAAAAAAACGCAATAAAGGTGTAGCTTGATATACAAAAGCATGAAACTATATTTCATAAATGACATTTTTTTTGTATTTTTGCGCCAAAATAGACTAAAAAGAGACAATAATATGGCATTGGTCAACGAACATTTGTTAAAACTTCCCGACAATTATTTGTTTACTGATTTAGCGAAAAGGGTAAATACATTCAAGGTTACCCACCCTAAGGCCGATATAATAAATCTGGGTATTGGCGATGTCACTCGCCCTATACCGCAATCATGTCTTGATGCCATGCACAAGGCATTGGAAGATCAGGCTAAAGCTGAGACATTCCACGGATATGGACCAGAACAGGGTTACAGCTTTTTAATTGATGCCATTATCAAACATGACTATGCAGCAAGGGGAATATCTTTAGAACACAGCGAAATCTTTATTAATGATGGTGCCAAGACTGATTCCGGAAACTTCGGAGATATTCTCAGACATGACAACAGTATTGGCGTTACAGACCCGATATATCCGGCATATATAGATTCAAATGTATCGTGCGGGCGTGCAGGAACGTTAGAAGATGGCTACAGATGGAGCAATGTGATTTATATGCCATGCAGTCCGGAAAACAATTTCATTCCGCCGATTCCGAAACAAAGGGTGGATATCGTTTATTTGTGTTTCCCCAATAATCCAACCGGTACGGTTCTCAGCAAGCCGGAACTGAAGAAATGGGTCAATTATGCCCTGGAAAATGATACTCTTATTCTGTTCGATGCTGCCTACGAGGCTTATATCAGGCAGCCTGACATTCCGCATTCCATATATGAAATAAAAGGCGCAAAGAAAGTGGCCATTGAATTCAGAAGTTATTCCAAGACGGCAGGATTTACAGGTATCCGATGCGGATATACCGTGGTGCCGAAAGAGGTTACGGCTTCCACATTGATGGGAGAGAGGATTTCGCTCAACAAACTTTGGCTTAAAAGGCAGACTACAAAATTCAATGGTGCCTCGTACATAGCACAGCGAGGCGCAGAAGCCATATATACCCCGAAGGGAAGAGAGGAAGTAAGGGCAATGGTGGATTATTATATGGAGAATGCCCGGATAATGAAAAAAGGACTCACCAGCATTGGCCTGAGGGCTTATGGTGGCGAGAACGCACCATATCTGTGGGTAAAGGCACCAAAGGGTATGACCTCGTGGGGATTTTTCGACAAACTTCTGTATGAAGCACAGGTGGTAAGTACCCCGGGTATAGGTTTTGGGCCAAGCGGCGAGGGATATATTCGTCTGACGGCATTTGGCGACAGAGACAGATGCAAGGAGGGAATACAGAGAATATGCAATAATATATAGACTCTGAATATAAGAAAAAGAAACAACCATAAATATAGAAATATACAAATTTAGGTATTATGTCACAATTAAGATTTAAAGTAGTAGAAGAGGCTTTTCACAAGAAACCTGTTAATGTGCCATCGCCATCGCAGCGTCCTGGTGAATATTTTGCCAAATACGTTTTCAACAGAGAGAAGATGTTCAAGTATCTTCCAAGCAAGGTTTATTCAAAGCTTATTGATGTAATAGACAATGGTGCTACTCTGGACCGCAGCATAGCAAACGAAGTGGCTGCCGGAATGAAGAAATGGGCGGTAGAGCTTGGAGCTACACACTATACTCACTGGTTCCAGCCGCTTACTGAAGGTACGGCAGAAAAGCATGATGCTTTCGTGGAGCACGACGGCAAAGGCGGAATGATTGAAGAATTTTCCGGAAAACTTCTTGTACAGCAGGAATCAGACGGTTCGTCATTCCCTAACGGAGGTATCCGTAATACATTCGAGGCTCGCGGATACAGTGCTTGGGACCCTTCATCACCAGTGTTCGTCGTTGACGATACTCTGTGTATTCCTACAATCTTTATTGCATATACAGGCGAGTCGCTCGACTATAAGGCTCCACTTTTGCGTGCCATACATGCAGTGACTAAATCTGCACTTGACGTAATACACTATTTTGACCCTTCTGTAAAGAAAGTATATTCATACTTGGGATGGGAGCAGGAATACTTCCTCGTAGACGAAGGTTTGTATGCCGCACGTCCGGACCTGTTGCTCACAGGACGTACACTGATGGGACATGAGGCATCAAAGAACCAGCAGCTTGAGGACCACTATTTCGGTGCTATCCCTACACGTGTGGCTGCATTCATGAAGGATCTGGAAATACAGTCTCTTGAACTTGGTATCCCTGTCAAGACACGCCACAACGAGGTTGCTCCAAACCAGTTCGAACTTGCTCCTATATTCGAGGAATGTAATCTGGCTGTCGACCACAACATGCTTGTCATGTCGCTCATGCGCAAGATTGCACGCAACCACGGATTCAGAGTGTTGCTTCACGAAAAACCTTTCAAAGGTGTAAACGGTTCGGGAAAACATAACAACTGGTCGCTCGGTACTGATACAGGCGTACTGCTGATGGCTCCGGGCAAGACTTCTGAAGAAAACCTCCGTTTCATCACATTTGTGGTAAATACATTGATGGCCGTTTATCATCATAACGGATTGCTCAAGGCTTCTATCATGAGTGCTACCAACTCTCACCGTCTTGGAGCTCACGAAGCACCTCCTGCAATCATCTCTTCATTCCTCGGCTCTCAGTTGAGCAAGGTGCTCGATCATATCGAAGAAAGCAAGGCAGACGAGTTCATGTCATTGAGCGACAAATTGGGCTTGAAGCTTGACATCCCTCAGATTCCTGAACTCCTTATCGATAATACTGACCGTAACCGTACTTCGCCATTCGCATTTACAGGAAACAGATTTGAGTTCCGTGCTCCGGGTTCTGAATCGAACTGTGCAAGTGCAATGATAGCATTGAACACTGCCGTTGCGGAACAGTTGATGATATTCAAGAAAGAAGTAGACGAACTTATCGAGAAGGGTGAACCTAAGATGTCGGCTATTCTTCAGACTATCCGCAAATATATCAAGATATGCAAGCCTATCCGCTTCGACGGAAACGGTTACAGCGACGAATGGAAGGAAGAGGCAAAACGTCGTGGTCTGGACTGCGAAACAAGTTGCCCACTGATTTTCGACAACTACATGAAGCCTGAAACTATCAAGATGTTCGAGTCTACAGGTGTAATGAACCGCAAGGAGCTTGAGGCCCGCAACGAGGTGAAATGGGAAATGTATGTCAAGAAAATCCAGATTGAAGCCCGTGTGCTTGGCGACCTCGTAATGAACCATATTGTTCCTGTAGCTACTGAATATCAGACAAAACTTGTGGACAATGTATACAAGATGAAGTCGATTTTCACTGATGATGAGGCTAACAAATTGTCGGCAGAGAATATAGCCATTATCAAGGAGATAGCCGAACATACTGCATATATTAAGGAAAATGTGGATGCTATGGTTGAAGCCAGAAAAGTGGCAAACAGAATAGAGTCAATCCGCGAAAGAGCAATAGCATATCATGACAATATTGCTCCTATGCTGGAACTTATCCGCTACCATATCGACAAGCTTGAACTTATCGTCGACGACCGTATGTGGACACTTCCAAAATATCGCGAACTTCTGTTTATAAGATAAAAATCATTAAACATAAATCCTTTCAGTTATGAAGCGCATTATCAATTACATCTGGCCTGTACTGCTATGTTTCGGCATAGGTTTTGCAGCAAGCAAACTTCAGGCTGAGTCTATGGTTGAGTGGTATCCTCATCTGAATAAGTCAGGTTTGACACCTCCGAACATAGCCTTTCCTATAGCATGGTCCATTATATATCTCCTGATGGGACTTTCGTTGGGACGGGTGCTGAACAAGGGATATAAGACAGGTGTCTTCATCTGGGCTGTACAGCTGGTTCTGAATTTCCTTTGGAGCATATTGTTCTTCACCATGCGTATGCCGGTTTGGGGGATGGTTGATATATTGCTTCTTGATGCTTCTGTCATTTGGTTTATGATGGCCGTAAGCAAGAAAGACAAACCTGCACTGTATATGTTTATACCTTATATACTATGGCTGGTTGTTGCTACTTATCTGAACGGATATATCGTGATAAATAATTGATATTACTCTTACAATACTGAAATCCCGGAACAGACACAGATGCTTGTTCCGGGATTTTTTATTCGTAGTTTTTTGGTGCTGACGATGGTCGGTAGCACTGCCCACTATCGTCGGTAGCATTGCCCACCATCGTCAGCAGCATTGCCCACTATGGTCGGCACCAGAATTTTTCGAGACATCTTTATAAATTTTAAAAACAAAAGCCCCCTCAAGCATGAATCTGTTTCTGAGTAATTCATGCATGAGGGGGCATCTTTTGTATACTTAGTGTTTAATTTACAGTTTTCCTTTTTCGTCCAGATAAGAATCCTTGAATCCTAGGAAATATAACACTCCGTCCAGACCTATGGTGTTGATGGACTGTTCTGCATTTTCCACCACTTTAGGTTTGGCATGGAATGCTATTCCCAGTCCGGCTGTCGAAAGCATAGGCAGGTCATTCGCACCGTCACCCACGGCTATAGTCTGTGCTATATCTACCTTTTCCACCTGAGCCAGCAGTCTTAACAGTTCGGCCTTACGCTTTCCGTCCACTATTTCTCCAAGATATCTGCCTGTGAGTTTTCCGTTCTCTATTTCAAGTTCGTTGGCATAAACATAGTCTATTCCGAATTTGCGCTTCAGATATTCGCCGAAGTAGGTAAAACCTCCTGATAGGATTGCAATCTTATATCCATAGTGTTTCAGTACGAACATCAGTCTTTCCACCCCCTCGGTTATAGGCAGGTTTTCGGCTATATCTTTCATTACACTTTCGTCCAGCCCTTTCAGCAGTGCAACTCTTTCTGTGAAACTTTCCTTGAAGTCTATTTCTCCGCGCATTGCCCGTTCTGTAATTGCCTTTACCTGTTCGCCCACTCCGGCGCGTTCCGCCAGTTCGTCTATACACTCAGTCTGTATCAGTGTAGAGTCCATGTCGAAACATATCAGTCTTCGCATACGGCGGTACATATTGTCAAGCTGCAGAGAGAAGTCCATTCCCATTTCGCTGCTCAGTTTCATCAGGCTGCGCTGCATTTCAACTCTGTTGTTCAATGTTCCTCTCACCGAGAATTCTATACATGCCCTTACGCTGGCCTTTTCTTCGTCCAGTGGCACTCGTCCGGTAAGTCGTTTTATGGAGTCTATGTTCAGTCCCTGTTCTGCAATTATTTTTGTGGCAGCGGCTATCTGTTTTGCTGTTAGCCTTCTGCCAAGTATGGTTATGATATACCTGTTTTTCCCCTGCATCGAAACCCAGTTTTCATACTCTTCTACCGATACCGGATAAAAGCGAATATTTACACCAAGTTCCGAAGCCTTGAACAGGAGTTCTTTCATTATATTTCCCGATTCCGTTTCCTTGCTCTTGAATAAAATGCCAAGTGACAGTGTCTGGTGTATGTCTGCCTGACCTATATCCAGAATAGTAACGTCGTATTTCGACAGAATTTCTGTGATTGATGCAGTCAGCCCCGGGCGGTCAATGCCTGTTATTCTTATTAAAGTCAGTTCTGTATTCATAATGTTCCACTATGTGTTTTTCTTTGTTGTTATAGTGCTATTCTCCTAAGTCGTATGCGCAGGTTTGCCAGCTCCGTATCGTCATGTTCCGAAGCTAGTCCGGTTTGTCGTACACTGAGAGTGTGATTTTTCTTTTTGCTTGTTTCTGTAAGTGTGAAATCCTGTTTGTATATTGTCTGGTTTTCAGACATCCGGAGTATATAACTTATGTTTTTCCCTAGCCTGTTGTATACTCTTATTACAATCCTGTTATTTCCTTTCTTGAGGCGTAAAAGAACCTTTTCTGTTCTGAATTCACATCCGTACGGATTCAGGTGCTTCATTATAGATTTTCCGTTCAGGTAGATTTCTATACCGTTACCTGCTCCGGCGTCTAAAATGATGTTTTGTTCTTTGGGTGAGTCAATTTCCTGCATTACATAATACGTGTCATGTGCATTGGCTGCAAAAGTCTGTTTGCCAGTGGGTGTTTCCTTCCATGCGGAGTCTTTCATCGGTGGATTTACCATGCTTGTGTCTATGCTTGGCAGAGCATGGAATGTTTTGTCCTCCGGTCCGCATATGTATTGTTTTCCCCACACCGTTCCTTCGGCAACGGTCAGTGTCGATGCCTTGCCGTTGTCAAGCTTCACGTTGTATGTATTGTCGTCAAGTTCTATTTGCAGATTTTTCCCTTTTTCCTGTTCGGTATATATCAGTTCAAGCTGTTTTAGCATGAGCTGTTCGAAGTACCATGAATATTTCACTGTACTTTTATACGTGGTGCTGAAGTCAAATCCGCTTATGCTATACTGTGGAACAGCATTGTCCCTTTTCAGTGTAATAGTCCTTATGGGGGCAGGCAGTTGTCCGTCTATGTTCTGTTTGAACTTCAGTGTCAATACGTTTATTGTCTTACTGTTGTATGCCGATGCTGGTATGGCAATGTCCACCAGTCCGTTTCTCTGTATGCATGTGGCAAGTTTGCCGTCTGCATTTTCAAGTTCGTATTCAGGCATATACAGTTTTATTCTTCCGTCTTTTGGATATTTGCCCGACAATATGAAGTACAGTATATTATCCTTTGCGGTAACTGTTCCCCAATCGAAACTTTCCAAAAAAGGTGAACGTCTTGTCTGGTATATGGCATTGCCGTTAGTTTTCATCCAGTTGCCTATACTTATCATTATTTCCTTGTCGTACGTTCTTATCCTACCGTCGTTTTCCAGATGTATTCCAAACATGAATCCTCCGCCGCAGGACACGGCATCCGTCATCTTCTGTATTATTCTTTTTGCATCCGACTGGGCATTGTCAATTTCTATGGAAGAAGTAGGAAACGTTAGCGACGAATCGTAACGCCAGTTGCATTCCAGAGGGCCTTTGTCGAAATGAAACTTAAGGATATTGCAGAAATCGTACTGTCCGTTGCCGGCATTGTTGCTTACCATACAATCGGGCTGCACTTTGTGTATCAGTGCATATATTTCTTTGCTCTCTTCAGGAGTCTTTACCTCCATATCGAAGTCTATTTCCGATATTGGTCCATATTCTGTCAGTAGCTTTGTTATCTGTTTTTTGGTATTATCATTCAGCTTTTCCTGAGCTTTATGTTCCGTATCTTCGTGTTTGTCCGGCAAGGAATAATAAAGTCCCAACTGTATGTTCCTTTTACGGCATGCTTCACTCAATTCTTTTATAATATCCCTTTTACAGGTCTTGCTGTCAGGCAGTGCGTTGTAAAAATATATGTTGCCTATTTTGGCAGGTGCAATAATGGTGCGCATACCCGATACTGCTGCAAGAGCGGCTATAGAATCTGCATTGAACATATCACAGCTCAAATTCCTGGCAGATGGTTCGTTTTTGGAATCTTTCTGTATTGGTAAAATAATCTTCATGGCCAGCTTATTGTCCAGCCATGTTTGTAATGCTTTTTCTGATACTTGTGCGGAAACACAGTTTATGGATATTAACAATAAAGAGAATATGGATAAAATTCGTATCTTCATAATATATAATGATATAATGATGAGCAAAGATAATTACTTCTTTTGTGATATGCTAACTTTTCATTAATTTTACGGCTCGTATTTATAAGTATTATTAAAAACTAAAAAAGACAATGAAAAAACTGTTTTTATCAATCATCATTTGTATGATGGCAGCTATTGCCGGTGCGCAGAATGTTCAGTTGCATTATGACTTCGGTAGTTCGATTTATGACTCTCAGAACACAAGAGCAAAAGTTACAACTACTGTAGAAATGTTCAAGCCCGACAGATGGGGTAGTACATTCTTCTTTGTGGATATGGACTATGCCAAGGAAGGAGTGGTAGGAGCATATTGGGAAATAGCGCGTGAACTGAATTTCTGGGGTGGACCATTCTCTGCACATGTGGAATACAACGGTGGAGCAAATGGTATAAACAATGCTTACCTTCTTGGTGCCACTTATACATGGAACAATGCTGATTTCTCTAAAGGATTTACATTCACTCCTACATATAAAATCATCCAGAAAAATCCAAAGCCGCATAACTTCCAGTTGACAGCTACATGGTATCTGCATTTCTGTAAGGGTAAATACACGTTCACCGGATTTGCCGATTTCTGGAAAGAAAAACATACAGATTTCGAGAAAGGCGAAGAACATAACTTTACTTTCATAACAGAACCACAGTTCTGGGTGAATTTGAACAAGTTTGATAAAGTGGCAGATGATTTCAATTTAAGTGTAGGTACAGAGTGGGAAATTTCTTCAAACTTCGGTATAATGAATGGTTGGAAGTGGATGCCTACATTGGCAATGAAATGGTCTTTCTAAAAAAATATAAATCGTCATGTTAGAAAAACTTTTCGGATTCGACAGGAATGTTACCCGTGTGCGTACTGAAATTCTGGCGGGTATCACTACATTCCTTACTATGGCATATATACTTGCCGTAAATCCTAATATCCTTAGTGCTACAGGTATGGACAAGGGTGCCCTGTTCACTACTACTGTGGTGGCTTCTGCCTTTGCCACACTGCTGATGGCATTCTATGCAAAACTTCCTTTCGGACTTGCTCCGGGCATGGGGCTTAACGCTTTCTTTGCATATACCGTGTGTCTCACTATGGGATATACATGGCAGTTTGCTCTGACTGCTGTATTGATTGAAGGTATTATCTTCATATTATTGACAGTTACAAATCTGCGCGAGAAGATTGTTGATGCGATACCTGTCACACTGAAGAATGCCATAGGTGCCGGTATAGGTCTGTTCATCTCTTTCATCGGATTGCAGAATGCCGGTATTATAGTGAACAACGATGCTACACTTATCAGCATGGGAAATATCACTTCCGGACCGGCGTTGCTTGGTATGATAGGTCTTGTAATAACTTCCATCCTTTTGGTCAAAGGAGTAAGAGGTGCATTATTGTTTGGTATTCTTATCACAACACTGATAGGTATTCCTATGGGTATCACTAAGTTCGATGGTATCATCAGCACTCCTCCTTCTATAGAACCTATCTTCTGGCAGTTTGAATGGCACAATATATTCACAAAGGAAATGATAGTAGTGGTGTTTACATTCCTCTTTGTGGATATGTTCGACACTATCGGAACATTGGTGGGTGTTACTACCAAAGCCGGAATGATGGACAAGAACGGTAAGATACCTCATCTGAAACAGGCTTTCATGGTCGATGCCATAGGTACCACAGCCGGTGCCATGCTTGGAACAAGTACCATCACTACATTCGTAGAGAGTGCTTCAGGAGTAGGCGAGGGTGGTAGAAGCGGTCTTACATCGTTCGTTACTGCTGTCTGCTTCCTTCTTTCACTGTTTCTTGCTCCTTTCTTCCTCTCTGTTCCGGGAGCAGCTACAGCACCTGTATTGATTCTGGTGGGACTGATGATGATGTCATCGGTTCTGAAAGTAAATTTTGCCGACTATTCCGAAGCTATTCCTGCATTTATCTGTATCATCTTCATGCCTTTGGCATACAGTATTTCGGATGGTATCGTACTCGGAATGATAAGCTACGTTCTTATAAACCTGCTCACTGGCAAGTATAAGAAACTCACAATTGGTATGTATATACTGGCTGCAATATTCGTATTGAAGTTTTTTGTCTGATAATAGATAACGTTGAGCGAACGCATAATTAACGCCTGGTGAACACTGAGTGAACGGTGTTCTCCAGGCGTTTTTTATGTGTTCATTATATGTTCACTGGGTTGAATTTAGGATTTGCGAAATATAAATTCTATCTTTGTGTTTAAGATAAAAAAATCAGTCAGTCATGAGCAAACTTTATCCTATAGGCATACAGAGTTTTGAGAATCTACGAAAGAGAGATTATATCTATGTTGACAAAACAGCATTGATATACCAGCTGATAAGTACCGGAAAGTATTATTTCCTCAGCCGTCCCCGCCGTTTCGGCAAGAGTCTGCTTATATCTACTCTCGAAGCGTATTTTTCCGGCAAACGTGAACTTTTTGCCGGGCTGGAAATGGAGAAACTGGAAAAGGAATGGATAGAGTATCCTGTGCTGCATCTTGACCTGAACACACAAAAATATGACAGTATAGAAAAGCTTGAAGGTATTCTTAATGACGCTTTGTGCAGATGGGAAGATATTTATGGTAGCAGGGAAAGTGAAACCAGCTTGTCTTTACGTTTTCAGGGGGTAATCCGCAGAGCAGCCGAAAAGACCGGACATAACACTGTTATTCTCATAGATGAATATGACAAGCCTATGCTTCAGGCCATAGGCAATCCTGAACTTCAGACAGAATACCGCAATACCCTGAAAGCTTTCTATGGAGCATTGAAGTCATGCGACGGATACATACAGTTTGCCATGCTAACAGGTGTTACAAAATTCGGAAAAGTAAGTGTGTTCAGCGATTTGAACAATCTGATGGATATCTCCATGATAAACCGTTTCTCCGAAATATGCGGAATAACCGAAGAGGAACTTCACAGATATTTTGATGATGATATTCACACTCTGGCCGAGAAACTTGGAACAGGTTATGAGGAAGCCTGCGCACGTCTGAAACTGAATTATGACGGTTATCATTTCAGCTTTAAGTCACCGGGTATGTATAATCCTTTCAGTATCCTCAATACCTTTGCCAATATGCAGATTGATAATTACTGGTTTGCCACGGGTACGCCTACATATCTGGTTGAGCTGATGAAGCAGCATAACTACAATGTTGAGGAGATAGAGGATATAGTGACCAGCGGTCCTGTTCTTGATTCCATAGATGCGGCATCCACCGACCCGGTTCCTGTAATCTATCAGAGCGGCTATCTTACAATCAAGGGCTATAATGAAGAGTTCGAGAACTACACTCTCGGTTTCCCTAACCGTGAGGTTGAGCAGGGCTTTTTCCGTTTCCTTCTTCCCAATTATGCCTCCGTCAGCGTAACAAAATCTCCATATGAGATACAGCGTTTCGTAACAGACGTGCGCAAAGGTGATGTGGATTCTTTCCTGATCCGCCTGCAGACTTTCTTCGATGATATACCATACGAACTTGCTCCACGCGACCGTGAGGTACACTATCAGAACATTCTCTACATAGTGTTCAAACTTATGGGATTCCATGCGGAAGTGGAGTATCATACATCGCGCGGACGAGTGGACCTCGTGCTGAAGACCTCCGACTATATCTATGTCATGGAATTCAAGCTTGACGGAACAGCCGAGGAGGCAATGGCTCAGATAGACGCTAAAGGGTATGCCTCCGCATTTGCAGCCGACGGACGAAAGGTAGTCAAGGTAGGAGTGAATTTCAGTTCCGAGACAAGAACTATAGACAGGTGGATAATAGCCTGACTTTATTTGAGTGAAATATTGCCGATATCGGCAAAAAATGTATCTTTGCCCTGATATTTTATTATATAAACTTGCCGATAGATTTTATAGGATATGAAATATATTTCAGTTACAGAATTCGCTGCCAAGCATGGTATATCGGAACGGACGGTTCGTAATTATTGTGCGACAGGTAAGATTGAGGGTGTAATACTGGTAGGTAAAACATGGAACATTCCTGCCGATTCGGAAGCTCCGAAGAGAGGAAGGCAAAAGCATGAGACTATGCCTTTGCTTAAAATATTGCGGGAACAAAAGGAAATGAAACTGAAAGGTGGGATATATCATCGGACTCAGATTGATTTGACATACAACTCCAATCATATAGAAGGAAGTCGCCTTACTCATGATCAGACGAGATACATATTTGAGACCAATACAATAGGTTTTGAGGGGGAAAGTGTGAAAGTCGATGATATTGTTGAGACCACAAACCATTTCCGTTGTATTGACATGATTATAGACAAGGCTGAAGAACGCCTGACAGAGGGATTCATAAAAGAACTTCACCGGATACTAAAGTCCGGAACTTCTGACAGTCTTAAATCATGGTTTGCGGTGGGTGATTATAAGAAGATACCCAATGAGGTTGGGGGAATGGAAACTGTCGCTCCTGAGAACACAAAACATGAGATTGCCAGGCTATTGAAAGAATATAATGCCATAAAGAAAAAGACTTTTGATGATATTCTTGATTTTCACCAGCGGTTTGAGTCAATACATCCTTTTCAGGATGGGAATGGTAGGGTAGGGCGACTTATAATGTTTAAGGAATGTCTTGCAAATGGTATAGTACCCTTCATTATAACCGATGAACTGAAGATGTTTTATTATCGTGGCTTGCAGCAATGGCCGCATATAAAGGAATATCTCAGAGATACATGTCTTGCTGCACAGGATGAATACAAGGTCTTGTTGGATTATTTCCGCATACAATATAATTGAATAAGTAAATAAAATCCGGTTTTTAAACACTGTTTAAATAGTATTTAATAACCATTTAAATAGCATTTAAAAACCGGATAATTTATTGTCTTACTTGTAGAATATTACTCTTCAGTTTCCATCAACAGTTCCATAACCTGGCAAGCAGATTTTGCTACTGATGTACCAGGACCGAAGATAGCCATAACGCCTGCCTTGTAGAGGAAGTCATAGTCCTGAGCTGGGATTACACCACCTGCGAATACAAGTATATCTTCGCGACCAAGTTTCTTCAGTTCGGCGATAATCTGTGGAATAAGAGTCTTATGACCAGCCGCAAGTGAAGAAACACCTACTGCATGAACGTCGTTTTCCACTGCATCGCGTGCTGCTTCTTCCGGAGTCTGGAACAATGGTCCCATATCAACGTCGAAACCACAGTCGGCGAAACCTGTTGCTACAACTTTTGCACCACGGTCGTGTCCGTCCTGACCCATCTTGGCAATCATTACACGTGGGCGGCGACCTTCTTTCTTCGCAAATTCTTCTGTCAGTTCGCAAGCTCTTGCGAAATCTGCATCTTTCTTACTTTCTGATGAATACACGCCTGATATTGTTCTGATTATTGCTTTATAACGTCCTACTACCACTTCGCAAGCATCTGAGATTTCTCCCAATGTAGCGCGAACTCGTGCTGCTTCGACTGCAAGTTCAAGCAAGTTGCCCTTACCTGTCTTCACACATTCTGTGATTGCTGCAAGAGCCTTGTCAACTTCAGCCTGGTTGCGGCCTTCCTTCAAGCGGCGGAGGTTTTCAATCTGTTCCTGACGAACGGCTGTGTTATCCACTTCGAGGATATCAATTGGGTCTTCTTTTTCAAGACGGTATTTGTTTGTACCCACGATAGTCTGTTCGCCTGAGTCGATACGTGCCTGAGTACGGGCTGCAGCCTCTTCGATACGCATCTTAGGGATACCTGTTTCGATGGCCTTTGCCATACCGCCCAGACGTTCGATTTCCTGAATATGTTCCCAAGCCTTGTGGGCAAGTTCGTTTGTAAGAGCCTCAACATAGTAAGAACCGCCCCATGGGTCAACGTTCTTGCATATCTGAGTTTCTTCCTGAATATAAATCTGAGTGTTACGTGCGATACGTGCAGAGAAGTCTGTAGGAAGTGCGATGGCTTCGTCAAGCGCGTTTGTATGCAGTGACTGAGTGTGACCAAGAGCGGCAGCCATAGCCTCGATACAAGTACGGCCTACGTTGTTGAATGGGTCCTGTTCTGTGAGCGACCATCCTGAAGTCTGTGAGTGGGTACGCAATGCAAGTGACTTAGGGTTCTTTGGATTGAACTGTTTTACAATCTTAGCCCAAAGCATACGTGCGGCACGCATCTTCGCAATTTCCATGAAATGGTTCATACCGATAGCCCAGAAGAACGAGAGGCGAGGAGCGAAGGCATCAATGTCGATACCTGCAGCTACACCGGCACGGAGATATTCAAGACCGTCGGCAAGAGTGTAAGCCAACTCGATATCTGCTGTAGCACCTGCTTCCTGCATGTGGTAACCAGAGATAGAGATTGAGTTGAACTTAGGCATCTTCTGTGAAGTATATTCGAAGATGTCAGAGATAATCTTCATTGAGAATGCAGGTGGGTAGATATATGTGTTACGCACCATGAACTCTTTAAGGATATCGTTCTGGATTGTACCTGCCATTTCTTCAAGTTTAGCGCCCTGTTCAAGTCCGGCATTGATATAGAATGCCATAACTGGAAGCACCGCACCGTTCATGGTCATTGATACGGACATCTTGTTCAATGGAATACCGTCGAAAAGAACCTTCATGTTTTCTAGCGAGCAGATAGATACTCCGGCTTTACCTACATCGCCCACTACACGTGGATGGTCAGGGTCGTAACCGCGGTGAGTAGGAAGGTCGAATGCTACTGAAAGACCTTTCTGGCCTGATGCAAGGTTACGGCGATAGAATGCGTTTGATTCTTCGGCTGTAGAGAATCCTGCATACTGGCGGATAGTCCAAGGACGGAAAGTGTACATCATTGAGTAAGGGCCGCGAAGATAAGGAGGGATACCTGCCACATAGTCAAGGTGTTCCATTCCTTCAAGGTCTTCTTTTGTATAGACCGGTTTTACCTGAATCTGTTCCGGTGTTCTCCAATTGGCTTCGATGCCATTGGCTTTCTGCCATTCCATACCGTCTTTAGGCTGGAATCCGGCATATATATCGATGTTTTTGAAATTCGGTTTCATAGTTATTTAATTCCTAACTTTTCGTTATACTCTTTTAAAGTTTCCAATACGTTGCAGCGAACGTGTATGAAGTTCTCAATACCTGCTGCCTTAAGGTCGTCCATACAAGCTGGGGCACCTGCTACGATATACATTGCACGTCCGTTCAGTGCCTTGAATGCAGGAATTGCATATTCTGCATATTCGTCATCGCTTGAACACATCACAACGATGTCTGCATTAGCCTTCATAGCAGCTTCCACGCCTTCTTCTACTGTAGCAAAGCCTAAGTTGTCAATAACCTCATATCCGGCACATGCAAGGAAGTTGCAAGAGAACTGTGCGCGTGCCTGACGCATAGCAAGGTTACCGATAGTAAGCATGAATGCTTTAGGACGCTTGCCTGAGTGTTCTATCTGCAGGCGGAGAGTTTCGAACTCACTTGCAGCACGTGACTTGTCAAGAGCCATGTAAGGAGCGGCTTCTTCTGTTCCGTGGCTGCATCCGCAGTTGCACTTGCATTCTTCAGGAGTCTTTTCGCCTGCCATTTCAGTGAAGTTAGGATACTGGTTTGTACCTAGGAGTATCTCTTTGCGTTTTGAAACAGCTTCATGACGAGCCTTGTTGCTTCCGTTTACAGCTTCCTGTACCTTGTTAGCTTTTACAGCTGCAAGGAAACCGCCTTCGTCTTCTGTAACCAGGAACAGGTTCCATGCCTGCTGAGCAATAGAAGCAGTCAGGTTCTCGATATAATATGAACCGGCAGCAGGGTCAACTATACGGTTGAGGTGAGATTCTTCCTTGAGCAATAACTGCTGGTTGCGTGCCAGACGTTCTGAGAATTCGTTAGGAGTTTCGTAAACACTGTCGAAAGGAGTGACTGTGATAGAGTTTACACCTGCCAGAGCGGCACTCATGGCTTCAGTCTGAGTACGTAGCAGATTTACATGAGCATCGAAAAGTGTAAGGTTGAATTTGGATGTTTCAGCATGTGCAACCATCTTGCAAGCGCAGTAGCAAGTACCGTCTGCACCAGTGTTAGAACAGTCTTTACGAGGACATTGAGGATTATATTCTTTTACGATGTTAGCCCAAAGCATGCGTGCGGCACGGAATTTGGCGATTTCCATGAAATAGTTTGAGCTGATACCGAAGTTGAATTTTATTTTCTTTGCGGCGAGAGCGGCAGGAACACCTGCTTCTACCATCTGATTGAGATATTCATTACCCCAAGAGAGTGCATATCCCAATTCCTGATAGATATATGCACCGGAATTATTAAGGTCAACACAGTTTACGGTAATGCAACGGAATTTTGGATATTCTGCCAAAATCTCAACAAGTTTTTTTGCGTTGGCAATAAGTCCGCTTCTGTCTTTGCCTTTGCCTAACATCTTGCTGATAGGGTCGAAGTTGACAGAACCCTGCAAACTTTTAGGATCGTATCCTCTTTCCTTGAAATAAGCTACAAGTAATTCTGCCAGTTCTACTGTGTGTCCCTGACATGTAGAGAAGTTCAGTTCTACACAGTCACAACGGATGTCTTTCAGCAGTGTTGCTATATATCCGGCACTTAAATCAGATGCCTTTACTTTAAATCCAAGTGAATCAACGCCTTTGTTTAGCAAGTCCAGAGCCTTGGCATTTGCTTCAGTCGGATCGATGACTTTTATATCCTGACGTATGAACCAAGTATTGTCGTCTTTTTTTATTCCTCTTACGTATGGGAATTCTCCGGGAAGTCCTTCTGTTGTTTTTAGTCCTTCAAGGTCTTCTTTACGATAGAATGGTTTTACTTTAAATCCTTCGTTGGTTTTCCATACCAACTTCTTTTCAAAATCAGCGCCTTTAAGGTCAACTGTAATCTTATCCATCCATTCCTGTGTACTGACGGAAGGGAAATCGGAAAAGAGTTTTTCTTTACTATCTGCCATAGTTGATTAGGTTTATATAAATAGGTTATATTTTTAAATATGTACTTTATGTTTTCAGTACCGTTGTAGGCAAAGATACAAATTAATTGCAATCTCGGACGTTTTCTGACATGAAATACACTCTCCATAAACATTTATTTTATAAATCATGTCTATTTTTTATTGTATTGTAAAGTCCATATGGCAAAAAAACTTTCACTCTAATTACTTTTGAGGCTTATAATTTGACACCTTATTGATTTTTAACTACTTTTGTCGGAAATTATTTATGTGTTATTTAATAAACTATGAATTGGTTAAGTGATTTGTTGTTCAATCCCGATTCTATAGCCCACATTGTTGCTCTTTATGCCTTTGTTATTGCGGTGGGTGTATTATTGGGAAAAATCAAGATCTTCGGCATATCGCTGGGGGTTACATTCGTCTTGTTCGTAGGTATTCTGGTTGGTCATTTCGGATTTACCGGCAATACGTCTATTCTTAATTTCGTACAAGACTTCGGGTTAATTTTATTTGTGTTCTGTATCGGACTTCAGGTCGGTCCTTCTTTCTTTTCATCGTTCAAGAAAGGTGGTGTGGCCATGAATATGATTGCAGTGGGTATTGTTGCCTTAAACATTGCCGTTGCCTTAATCATGTATTTTGCCCTTCAGGGAAGGGTAGACATACCAATGATGGTCGGTATATTATGTGGAGCCGTAACAAATACCCCTGGACTTGGTGCCGCAAATGAGGCACTCAATCAGATAAACTATAACGGTCCGCAGATTGCCAATGGATATGCATGTGCTTATCCGTTGGGAGTTATTGGTATTATCTTGTCTATGATTCTGATACGTTTGATTTGCAGAATCGACTTGAGCAAGGAAGAGGAAGAAATAAAGCGTGGTGAAGAAGCCAATCCGCATCTGAAGCCTTTCTTCCTTAATCTTGAAGTACACAATGAGGCTTTGCTTGGTAAGACAGTATTGCAGGTCCGCAACTTCCTTGCACGTGATTTCGTTTGTTCACGAATCATGAAGAGCGATGGATGTGTGTATATTCCTAATGCAAATACAGTGCTTGAATTGAACGATAAAATGTTTATCGTATGTGCGGAAGATGACTCAGAAGCTATTATAGCATTTATAGGTCCTGAAGTACAGAATGTAAACTGGGAGGCTCAGGGAAATACAGACAAGCCGATGGTTTCGCGCCGTATTCTTGTAACCCAGTCAAATATTAATGGTAAGACACTTGGAGAGTTGCATTTCAGCAGTATGTATGGAGTAAACGTAACACGTGTAAACCGTTCCGGTATGGACCTGTTCGCTTCGCGCCAGCTTACTCTTCAGGTGGGTGACCGTGTGATGGTAGTAGGTCCGCAGGATGCTGTAGACCGTGTGGCCGGTTTGCTTGGTAACCAGTTGAAACGTCTTGACCATCCTAATATCGTTACAATCTTTGTAGGTATCCTTTGCGGTATTCTGTTCGGTAGTCTTCCATTTGCTATTCCTGGAATACCTACACCTGTCAAGTTAGGTTTGGCAGGAGGTCCGCTTATCATATCTATTCTTATAGGTCGTTTCGGACATAAAGTAAAATTGGTTACTTATACTACAATGAGTGCCAATTTGATGCTTCGTGAGGTAGGTTTGGCTTTGTTCCTTGCCAGTGTGGGAATAAAGGCAGGAGGAAGTTTTGTGCAGACAGTAGTAGAGGGAGACGGACTGCTTTATGTAGGTATAGGTTTCCTTATCACTATAATACCTCTTGTTATTATGGGTATAGTGGCACGATGGAGACACAAAATCAACTATTATACACTTATGGGACTTATTGCCGGAAGTAATACTGACCCACCTGCATTGGCATATGCAAACCAGGTGTCAAGCAATGATGCACCGGCTGTAGGTTATTCTACAGTTTACCCATTGAGTATGTTCTTGCGTATTCTTACGGCTCAGTTGTTGATATTGCTTATGGCATAACAGATAATTTTATATGAAATGTGTATTGGCAAGTGGATAAGGAACAATATCCCCGTCTGCTTGCCAATTGTTTTGTAATGGAAATTCAACTCAAAACTTACGATTTCAATATATTTAGACAAAAGAACATAAGAACTCATAAGCTGACAACTAAAAACTAACAACTAAAAACTTAAAAAAATATGATTTCAGTAGATGGATTGACCGTCGAGTTTGGCGGTACCACCTTGTTTAGCGACATTAGTTTCCAGATAAATGAAAAGGACCGTATAGCCCTGATGGGAAAAAACGGAGCCGGCAAGTCAACCCTTTTGAAAATCCTTGCAGGAGTCCGACAGCCTACACGCGGTAAGGTGACAGCCCCTAAGGATTGTGTTATAGCATATCTTCCACAGCATCTTATGATAGAAGATGGCAGAACCGTATTCGAAGAAGCATCGCAGGCTTTTGCTCATCTTCAGGAAATGGAGCAGGAAATAGAAGCAATGAATAATGAACTGGCCACAAGGACAGATTACGAGAGTGACTCGTATATGGCTCTCATTGAGAAAGTGGCAGCCATGAGCGAAAAGTTCTATGCCATAGATATGACCCACTTTGAGGAAGACGTGGAAAAGGCGCTTCTCGGTCTTGGTTTTATGAGGGAAGATTTCAACCGCCCTACAAGTGATTTCAGCGGTGGATGGCGTATGCGTATAGAATTGGCAAAACTTCTTCTTCAGAACCCTGATGTATTGTTGCTCGACGAGCCGACTAACCATCTTGATATCGAGTCTATACAGTGGCTTGAAGAATTCCTTATCAACAGTGCAAAAGCAGTAGTGGTAATCAGCCATGACCGTAAATTTGTCGACAATATCACTACACGTACCATAGAAGTAACTATGGGACGTATATACGACTATAAAGTGAACTACTCCCAGTATCTTGTTCTTCGCAAGGAACGTCGCGAACAGCAGATGAAGCAGTATGAAGAACAGCAGAAGATGATTCAGGAGACGAAAGACTTTATAGAGCGTTTCAAGGGTACATACAGTAAGACACTTCAGGTACAGAGCCGTGTGAAGATGCTTGAGAAACTTGAACTGATAGAGGTGGACGAGGAAGATACTTCGGCATTGAGACTAAAATTCCCGCCATCGCCACGCAGTGGAAGTTATCCTGTGATAATGGATGGAGTAGGAAAGACGTATGGCGATCATGTGGTGTTCCGCAATGCCAGTCTCACGATAGAACGTGGCGACAAGGTAGCTTTTGTAGGAAAGAATGGTGAAGGAAAGTCTACACTTGTGAAATGTATAATGAATGAGATAGACCACGAAGGAACTCTTACACTGGGCCATAACGTCCAGATAGGTTATTTCGCACAGAACCAGGCTTCGCTTCTTGACGAGAATCTGACGGTATTCCAGACTATAGATGATGTGGCTAAAGGTGAAATCAGAAACAAAATCAGAGATTTGCTTGGTGCGTTTATGTTCGGCGGACCGGAAGAGTCAATGAAGAAGGTTAAGGTGTTGTCGGGAGGTGAGCGTACCCGTCTTGCGATGATAAAACTTCTTCTAGAGCCGGTTAATCTTCTTATTCTTGATGAGCCTACCAACCATCTTGACATGAAAACCAAGGATATACTGAAACAGGCTCTCATGGATTTCGACGGAACTCTTATTGTGGTATCCCATGACCGTGACTTCCTGGACGGACTTGTAACCAAGGTTTATGAATTCGGCAACAAGAAGGTTAAAGAACATCTTTGCGGTATATACGAATTCCTTGAAACAAAGAAGATGGAAAGTCTTCAGGAATTGGAAAAGAAGAACAGATAAAATTTCACTCTCAATAAAATAAAAAAAACGTCTCCATGTTTTGATTAAAACGCTTTGATGTTTCAATTAAAACGTCGAGACGTTTTTTTTTGAACATGCCGATTTTCAGTTATCCTAGTAATATATTATATTTGCATAATAATTGAGTATTAACATCTAAACCATTCATAATATGAAATATATTTCTCCCGGTTCATGGTTCTCGCTGGAATATCCGGCAGGATGGCATGAGTTTGAAGATACAGAAGACAGTTTCTTGTTTTATAACCCAGAAAAATGGAACGGTAATTTCAGAATATCAGCATTCAAAGGTCAAGACAATAGGTATGCCGAGGAGTGTATGGATTATGAATTGAAGAACAACAGAACTTCAAGGCAGGTTAAGGTAGGAGAGTGGCCGTGTGTATATTCTACCGAGAATTTTCAGGAAAACGGAAACTGGTATACTTCACATTTGTGGATTACCGGTAAGGGAGATATTTCGGTGGAATGTTCATTTACTGTAGCTAAAGGAGAAAGTCCTAAACCTGCAGAAGGCATTATAACTTCATTGAAGGTGAGATGCGAAGGTGATAAACCGTGGAAGGAGATAATCCCAGTACGAGTTCTTGAAATAAATGCCATCAATGAAAGTTTTGACTGGGCGGTGATGACTATCAAAAAACAGCTTACTAAGGACTTTACTTCATCAGAGACGGACATTGCCAGCATTCAGAAGGTGATGGACAGCGGTAAGTTCAATAACAGTCAGCGTCAGGCATGGGAATCGTTCGGAATGGCTTTTGGTGCTATATTGGTAAATGAAATGGACGGTATGGAGTGGGTAACTGTAATTGATGGCCAGAAAGAATATCCTGCTCTGAAATTTGCAGATACAGATGTTATGGTGTATCCGCAGCAGTTGGTATGGAGCAGGGTTAAGAACGGTAAGTCATGTAGCCTGAAAGCCGAATTCGACAAAATAAAAGCAGAGGTGGAAAAGGCGATAAATAATTAAAAGATTACGAGGTTTCAGTTACAGGGTTACAAGGTTTGTGTCAGATTGGAAGCCTTGTCAACTCGTCAACTTGTATCCTTGTCAACTATAAACAAAACTCAAATGACTCCATATTTACAGGTAGAAAATCTTACCAAATCCTTCGGCGATTTGGTTTTATTCAATTCAATATCTTTCGGAGTAGCCGAGGGACAGCGCATCGGTCTGATAGCGAAGAACGGCTCTGGGAAAACAACATTGCTAAATATCCTGGCAGGAAAGGAAGGCTATGACGATGGAAAGATTACTTTCCGTCGCGACCTCCGTGTGGGTTATCTTGAACAGAGCCCTCAGTATCCTGACGATATAACTGTGCTAGAGGCATGTTTCTATCATGGAACTCCGGTGGTGCAGCTCATAAAGGAATATGAGAAATGTATGGAGACAGAAGGTAACCCCGGACTGGAGGATTTGCTGGCACGCATGGAGCACGAAAAGGCATGGGACTACGAGAGAAAGGCTAAACAGATTCTTTCGCAGTTGAAAATCAGGGATTTCAACCAGAAAATCAAACAGTTGTCGGGTGGTCAGCTTAAGCGTGTGGCTCTTGCCAATGTGTTAATAACAGAGCCGGACCTGATTATACTTGATGAGCCAACCAACCATCTGGACCTTGATATGACAGAATGGCTGGAGGAATATCTGAAACGCGGAACTCTGAGCCTGCTGATGGTGACTCACGACAGATATTTCCTTGACCGTGTATGCTCTGAAATTATCGAGCTTGACAACAAGCAGGTATATTCATATACAGGAAACTACAGTTACTATCTTCAGAAACGCCAGGAAAGGATAGATGCAGCCAATGCGGAAATAGCAAGGGCAAACAATCTCTATCGTACAGAGTTGGAGTGGATGCGCCGTATGCCGCAGGCTCGTGGACACAAAGCGAGATACAGGGAAGAGGCTTTCTATGAACTGGAAAAGGTGGCTAAAAGAAGAATGAACGACTCGAATGTGAAGCTTGATGTAAAGGCTTCTTACATAGGGTCGAAGATATTCGAAGCCGACCATCTCTATAAGAGTTTCGGCGACCTGAAGATTCTTGACGATTTCTCATACATCTTTGCTAGATATGAAAAAATGGGTATCGTGGGAAACAACGGTACCGGTAAGTCTACTTTCATAAAAATCCTTATGGGATTGCAGCAGCCTGACAGCGGGCGTCTTGACATAGGTGAGACTGTACGTTTCGGTTACTATTCGCAGGAAGGACTTCAGTTTGACGAGCAGATGAAGGTGATAGACGTTATAACGGACATTGCCGAGGTGATAGAACTTGGTAACGGCAAGAGACTTACGGCATCGCAGTTCCTTCAGCATTTCCTTTTCACTCCGGAGACTCAGCATAGTTATGTCTATAAGTTGAGTGGTGGAGAAAGACGACGCCTGTATCTATGTACAGTTCTGATGCGCAATCCTAATTTCCTTGTTCTGGACGAGCCTACAAACGACCTTGATATTGTTACATTGCAGGTGCTTGAAGAATATCTTCAGAATTTCAAGGGATGTGTGATTGTAGTAAGCCACGACCGCTACTTTATGGATAAGGTGGTGGATCATATTCTGGTGTTCAACGGACAGGGTGATATCCGCGATTTCCCGGGCAATTATTCTGATTATCGAGACTGGAAACTGGCAAAGCAAGACCGCGATAAGGAAGCTGCCAAACCAAAGGAAGAAAAGACACAGAAGGTGCGTCTGAATGACAAACGCCGTATGACTTTCAAGGAGAAGAAGGAATTTGAGCAACTTGAAAAGGAAATAGCCGAACTGGAAGCAGAGAAGAAGGCTATAGAAGATGCTCTTTGTAGCGGTACATTGAGTGTGGACGAGCTAACAGAGAAATCGAAGCGTCTGCCTGTGCTTACTGACGAGATAGACGAAAAGACTATGCGTTGGATGGAACTAAGCGAAATAGAGGGATAGGATATGGATTTCCGAAAAAGACTTCTACAACGTTTGAGTCAGGACGACATACACGAGATATGTTTTCTCACTCAAGGTACGGACAATGACAGTCTGAAAGAAGAACTATATACCCTGATATCTGATGAGGATGTCAGGGTTTCATATAATGCCTTGTGGGTGTTCACCCATTTTGACCTGGCGAATAATAAATGGCTGTATTCAAAGCATGATGAACTTATTGACAAGGTTATTGCTGAAAAACATGAGGGAAAGAAACGCTTGCTTCTCACTCTTCTGTTAAGACAGCCGTTTGAATGTGACACTCTGCGTACCGATTTTATCGATTTCTGTTTTGAGACTATACTGTCATCGCATGAGTCGTATGCTAACCGTGCTTTGTGTATGAAGCTGGCATACGAGCAGTGCAGGTTCTTTCCGGAACTTTTGTCTGAATTAAGTAATTGTCTTGAAATAATATCTACTGAGCCTCTATCTTCAGGACTTAAGACGGCCATGCGTAATGTGATGAAGAAGATATTGAAAAATGTACGTAGTGTGTAGATAATGTATTGTATTTATAGCTCAGAAAACGATTATAGAAATTAATCCGCTATATACATTTTTGATGATGAATGTATAAAGCGGATTAATTTTTTATTGTTCTTTCAGTGATTTATTGATACTGTCTATATAGTCAAGTATCTCCTGTCTGCCGGTACCGTTCTCAGATGAAGAAACGAAATGAGGAGGAAGTTCTTCCCATTGTTCTTTCAGCTTGTTCAGGTAGTTGTTTACATTTTGTCTTGTTTTGCCTACAGTCTGTTTGTCGGCCTTGGTAAAGATAATTGCAAATGGAACACCGTTTTCGCCAAGCCATTCTATGAACTCAAGATCTATTTTCTGAGGCTCATGACGGCTGTCGATTAGTACAAAAAGGCAGGTAAGCTGTTCGCGCTCAAGAACGTAGTATTCTATGAGGTTCTTGATTTTTTCCATCATCTTCTTACCTCTCAATGCAAAACCATATCCGGGAAGGTCTACAAGATACCATTCCTTGTTGATAAGGAAGTGATTGATGAGCAGAGTCTTACCAGGGGTAGATGAAGTCATGGCAAGCTTAGGTTTCTTTGTCAGCATATTGATGAGGCTGGATTTTCCTACATTGGAACGACCGATGAAAGCATATTCCGGTATATCCGATTTTGGACACATATCAGCTCTTGAGCTGCTTATTGTGAATTCTGCACTTTTTATTTCCATATATGTATATGAGTTTTTAGTTTGTTGACCATGTTCTGTAAAGACACTAATTGACTCTCTTATTTATGCTTAACACTGCAAGTCCAAGGAATGTAAGCAGCCCGTTGAACATAAGCATTTCGTAACCGAACTTATATCCTGTGGCATTGAAAGTTATGGTATCGATTATATAGCAAACCACAGGTGATGCTATGGCTACATAAGGAACAAATCTGTCGCGAGGTTTCAGCTTTGTGAATAGTCCGAAACAGAACAGTCCGAGGAGTGGTCCGTAAGTGTATGAAGCCAATACGTATATGGTGTCTATCACGCTTGGGCTGTCTATAGCTTCGAACGCCAGAATGCATGCTACGAACACTATGCTTATGCCAAGGTGTGTGATTTTCCTTACTTTCACGGCTTTCTTTTCGCTATATCTGTCTGTATTCAGAATGTCTATACAGAAACTTGTTGTAAGGGCAGCAAGAGCAGAATCGGCACTCGAAAATGCTGCTGCTATTATTCCTATGGTAAAGAACACCAGTACAGCATATCCCAGATGACCGCCGGCTGCAAACATGGGAAGGAGGTCGTCGCCCTTGGCCGGAATGTCTATATTCATCTGTGTGGCTGCTACCATGAGCAGGATTCCCAATGAAAGGAATAGCAGGTTTACAGGTACGAATGATATCCCGTAGCAGTACATATTCTTTTGTGCTTCTTTCAGATTACGGCAGGAAAGGTTTTTCTGCATCATGTCCTGGTCAAGTCCTGTCATTACTATGGTTATGAATATTCCACTGAAGAACTGTTTGAAGAAGTTCTGTTTAGACTGCCAGTCATCGAAAACGAATATGCGGCTTTCGCTGCTGTTCTTTATGGTGTCTATCACTCCACCAATGTTCAGGTTCAGCTTATCTGCCACATTATATAGTATCAGTCCCAAAGCAAGCAGTAGGCATAATGTTTGCAGACTGTCTGTCCATACTATTGTGCGTATTCCGCTTTTGTGTGTATACAGCCATATCAGAAGTACTGTTCCGATGGCTGTCACGGCAAACGGTATGTTGTAGGCATCGAACACGTAGTGTTGCAGAATGATGCATACCAGATATAGTCTGGCTGCTGCTCCCAACATTTTGGATATTAGAAAGAATGAAGCTCCTGTCTTATATGAATATCTGCCTATTCTTTGCCCCAGATATGTATATATTGACGTAAGGTTCAGCTTATAGTATAAGGGGAGGAGTACGTGTGCTATTATCAGATACCCCACAAAGAAACCCATGCACGTCTGCATGTAGGTCATGTCTATATTTTTTACCATTCCAGGTACGGATACGAAGGTTACTCCAGAGAGTGATGCGCCTATCATGCCGAATGATACTATATACCAGGGAGACTGGCGGTTGCCGCGAAAAAATGCATCGTTGTCCGAGTGGCTGCGGGCTGTGACACGGGATATGCCCAGCAGTATTCCGAAATAGATTATTATGGTGATAAGGATAAATATTCCGTTCATGTTATTAGTAAATTAAAGCACAAAGATAATCAGATTTTTTGTATTTTTGCGGCTTGAAGTAAACTAACAAACTCAAAAAAGACACAATGAACCAACAATATCCATCGGTACTTTTGGAAAAGGCAGTAGACGAGTTCTCGCGCTTGCCTGGCATTGGCAGGAAGACTGCTATGCGACTTGTCCTGCATCTTCTGCGTCAGGATACTGAGGCTGTAGAATCGTTCGGTAATGCGATTGTCACGCTTAAGCATGAGGTGAAATACTGTAAGGTATGTCATAATATTTCGGATACGGATGTCTGCCGGATATGTTCCACTCCTTCGCGAGATTCTTCAATTGTGTGTGTAGTCGAGAATATCCGCGATGTTATGGCTGTAGAGAATACCCAGCAGTTCAATGGACTATATCATGTGCTTGGTGGTGTGATTTCTCCTATGGACGGTGTGGGACCTAATGACTTACAGATAGACAGTCTTGTGGATCGTGTCAGGGCAGGTGGAGTGAAAGAGATAATTCTGGCCTTGAGCTCCACAATGGAAGGCGACAGTACCAACTTCTATATCTTCCGTAAACTGAGCGGACTTGACGTTAAGGTATCTGTTATTTCGCGAGGTATCTCAATAGGCGATGAACTGCAGTATACGGATGAGGTTACTTTAGGACGTTCTATAGTGAACAGAATAGAATTTACCGGTAAAATGTGATAAAACAAAATTTTAATGATGGAAAAGAAAATAGACAGATTGCTAAGGCTGCTTAAAATAGAGTTTGCTATCATGTGGGTGATTATTATAGCTCTGATGGCAGTATATGAAAATGGTATCCTGGAGGAAGGGGTCCTGGTTGGTAATGCCAGTGCCGAATATATTGCTCAGTTGACTGGTGTATTGCTTGCAATATGCCTTATTCCGATGTCGTTACGAATCTTCAATCTGTCGCTTACAAAGTATATAAGGAATCTTGATATTGATAATGCTCTGAAGAGTTACCGTCGATGGAGTGAGGTAAGGATTATATTACTGTCGGTAGTGGCTGTGTTCAATATTTCTCTATATTATTGGACTATGGATACGACGGGGTTGCTTTGCGGAGCTATGGCATTACTGGCTTCAATGTTCTGCGTCCCAGGTAAGAAAAGACTGCTTTCGGAACTTGATTTACTAAAAGAAGAGGAGGAGTCATGAATCCGGATATAATTCTTCGTGCACCAGAGCCGGAAGACCTTGACA
This sequence comes from Bacteroides caecigallinarum, assembly GCF_021531075.1. Lineage (GTDB taxonomy): Bacteria > Bacteroidota > Bacteroidia > Bacteroidales > Bacteroidaceae > Phocaeicola > Phocaeicola caecigallinarum_B. The sequence continues at coordinate 39,110 of NZ_JADYTJ010000005.1, forward strand.
TCATGCTGGCTATAGAAAACAATTCTGATTTATGGGTACATAATGGTGGTAATACCGGACCTTATTCACGTTATCAGATGAAACAGTACATAGCTGCCAATACTAACAATATATATACTGACCAACAGTTGAGGCTTATGATTGTATTGTCTGACGGTGAGGTGGCAGGAATAATAGATGTTTTCGATTTTGATGTACGCAACAATAGGGGAGAGGTTGGAATAGTAGTGCTGCCTGAATTCAGGGGAAAGGGTATTGGTCGGAAAGCCCTTAGTCTGATAGAGGAGCATTGTTTCAGATTTTTGAGTATGAATCAGCTATATGCCTATGTCAGGTGCGATAATATGGCAGGACGTAACACTTTCCTTGCATGCGGATTTAAGGAAACAGCTGTCCTTAAATCGTGGATACGTCGCGGACAGCAGTATTATGATGTATGTATGTACCAGAAAATAATGGAAACAGAATAACTTGCGTGTCAGTTCATTGACGGTATGGCTGGATATTTAGCCCATGTGCAGTATGGCTCTCCCATATCGTTCAGACTGTTCTGCCATAAGTTTCTATGGCTTTCATTGAATAGTCTTTCTTTTGATATTTCGCTTACTATCCATGTGTTGTCTTTCATTTCGGACTGTAATTGTCCCTCGCTCCATCCTGCATATCCCAGATAGAAACGAACTCTTCCTATATATGTATTCTCTGATTTTATGCAATCTATCATCTGGCCGAAATCTCCATTCATGAAGAGTCCGTTTCCTAGCGGAAGTGAATCTTTTATTTTCTCTATGTCGTGTATAAAGAACATTGTATCACGTCCTACGGGACCTCCTTTATAGACAGGTATTGAAGGTACATTATCTAAATCTTTAACCAGGTCGTTTAATGCTACGTGGTATCTGAAATCTTTGTTCAGTACAACACCCATATCGCCTTTATCTTCGTGATTTATCATAAGTATCACTGAGCGTGAGAAATGATAGTCATTTAATAATGGTGAAGCTATTAATATTCTGCCTTTGTTGGGAACTATGTTGTTGGATTTAACTTGAAATATATTTTCGTACATATATTGCCTTGATTAATTTGTTTTTCTGTTATAGTATCAGTTCATAATCTATTACGTCAAGATATTTGCCGAATTTCATACCTACTTTCTTGAAATGTGATACACGTTCAAATCCAAGTTTCTCATGAAGAATGAAGCTGCTGTTGTTTCCTTCAGTTATACATGCAATGAGTGTCATGAATTTTTTTTCCCGGCATATGTTTATCAGTTCCTGCATCAGTTTCTTTCCTATTCCTTGTCCTGTGTATTCAGGAGCTACGTAGACGGTAGTTTCTAGTGTACGGCTATATGCATCTTTTTCTTTCCAGGGGTGTGCATAGCAAAATCCTGCAATATACCCTTCTGTAGTTTTATAGACCAAATATGGATATGAGCAGGAGAGTGCTTCTATACGTTCAGACATTTTTTCTACAGTCCACTCTTGCGTATCAAAAGTTGCAACACTTTCGCGTATATAATGGTTATATATATTGGCTATTTGTTCTGCATCTGATACCAATACTTTTTTTATCATATTGTTTTATTTTCATTGTAATAAACAAATATACGAAATATTTACCAACAATTGATATCTTTTTCTATATCTTTCATTTTATCTTTAGTAAAGACAGGACTTTTTATACCGTTTTTCTTTTGCATTAGGTAGTCATCAAGAAGCCTGAAAGCATATTTGCCCAACAATATAATTGCTATAAGATTACATATAGCCATCAGTGCCATTGTAACATCGGCCAGACTCCACACAAAGTTCAGACTGGCTATGGAACCGAAAAATACCATTGCACCAACCAATATGCGATATATATGTATCACACTTTGTCTCTTTGTAATGAAACGTATGTTGGCTTCTCCATAATAATAGTTTCCAAGTATGCTGCTATATGCGAAGAACAGTATAGCAACGGCTATGTATGTACTTCCGATACTTCCAATTTGGCTGTTCAGTGCAGCTTGTGTGAGTTGTATACCGTCAAGTCCTGCATTTAGATTTTCACCACTGAACAAAATAATGAATGCGGTGCATGTACATATCAGTAATGTGTCTGTAAAGACTCCAAGAGCCTGAATGAATCCTTGTTTGGCCGGATGAGTGACGTGTGCAGTGGCTGCTGCATTTGGTGCTGAACCCATTCCGGCCTCGTTGCTGAACAGTCCTCTTTTTATACCCTGCATAAGTGCTGCACCTATTCCTCCTCCAACAGCCTGCTCAATACCGAATGCATTTTTTATTATCAGAATTATTATATCTGGCAGGTGCGTTATATTGCTGATTACTATATATAATGCAAGGATTATATACCCTAATGCCATGAAAGGAACCAGAAAACTGCTGACGTTTGCTATTCGGTGTACACCTCCAAAAATAATGATTATTGTAAGTAATGTAATTCCAATTCCCATATAGACCGGGGGGATATTGAATGCACTGTCGAACGCTGCGCATATTGTGTTACTTTGCACGGAATTGAATGCAAAACCGAATGTGATAGTAATCAATATTGCAAAAAGAACTCCAATCCATCGTTTTTTTAATCCCTTTTCCATATAGTAGGCTGGTCCGCCTATGTAGGAATGTTTGCTTTTAATCTTAAAAAGTTGTGCTAATGATGATTCTACAAATGCACTGCTTGCTCCCAAGAGAGCTATTATCCACATCCAGAAGATTGCTCCGGGGCCTCCGACTGTTATGGCTGTAGCTACACCTGCAAGGTTGCCTGTACCTACACGACTGGCTAAAGAAATAGTAAATGCCTGAAATGAAGAGATATGTTTTTCATGACCGTCTATCTTGGCTGTAGAGTCGCCAAGTAGTCTTATCATTTCTCCCAACATCCTGAACTGTACAAATCTGGTTTTGAAACTGAACCATATTGCACATCCCAGCAACATAGCTATAAGGATGTATGTCCAAAGTATATCGTTTGCCTGATTGATGAATTCTGTTATAATGCTCATTATCAAAAAAAATATAATTTCTTTTTATGTTTTTGATTTATGGTGTTATATCCTCTTTCAGTTTGAAATAGAATGTATGTTCTTTGAAAACTTGCTCCACAAGTCCAAATCTGATGAAATCAGCCAATAATCTGCTTGTGGTAATTCTTGGAATTTCTGACAGTTTACTGCATTTGTTTAGTGTCAGCTCTCCATATTTATCCAAAATGTTGAGAAGATGTTTTTCTCTTTCGGAATATGTAACGATAACCTTTTCTTCCTGCTTGTTGTGTTTCCATCTGTTTAGGAAAACTGTATCAGCAAGAATATTCTCATCTTTTATTCTGACGTATGCCCATGCCTTGTTTTCTGCATCAATTGCGCAGACAGGTTTGTTTTTACTCTCTTCTATAGTAACTTCAAGAATATCTTTGCCCTGAACTCGGTATATCTTGTTCGAGATATTCACCTCAGGCTTGCAATACATTTTTGCGGCGGCCTCTATCATATAAATTTCTTCTTCAGAGCGCACGCCCGCTATTTTTCCGTTATCTTTTACTCCAACCAAAAGTCTTCCGCCTTCAGTATTTGAGAAGGCGGATATGCTTTTGGCTATTTTCCTTGCATCCGAAATAGCGAATTTAAAATCCTGATGGACGTGTTCACCTTCGTCAATCAGTTTTAGTATATAAGATTCGTCAGTAGGGTGCATAATGAGTTTAGTTTTGTGTTTGTGTAGTATATGAATAGTCTTTTAATATTCGCAAGACTTGTGGGTCATGATGTCGAGTACTACCTTATCCGTTTCGTTCATTCCTACAGAGCCGATTCTGGTAAGGTTTCTTATACTCAAATCAACATCATCTTCTATTATACCTTCTACGGAAGTTACACACTTCTGTTCCATTGCCATAATGGCAGAGAATACAGCTGTAGATACTCCACTTGTAACTTTCAGTGCACAGCTAGGTTTTGCTCCGTCGCATATCATACCCGTAAGATTGGCTATCATATTCTGTACGGCATAAACTATCTGCTGATATTCTCCTCCCATGAGATATGTTATACCACAGCTACTACCTGTAGCAGCTACCACACATCCGCATAGTGCAGAGAGACGACCGAGACTCTGTTTGATATAAATTACAGTAAGATGGCTCAATGTCAGGGCGCGAATAAGTTCTTCTTCTGTCTTGTTGTTGTCTTCAGCATATACCACTACAGGCATTGTTGCTGCTATACCCTGATTACCGCTTCCTGAATTGCTCATCACTGGAATCATGGCACCTGCCATACGCGCATCGCATGCAGCTGATGTATATGAAAGTATATGAGTGAAAGTATTGTCTCCCATAATATCTCTTTCATTTTTGCATCCCATCAGTGTCTTGCCCAGTTCATGTCCGTAATGACCTTTAAGAGAACGTTCAGCAGCCTGCTTGTTGAGGCGTTTTGACTCAAGGATAAATCTTATCTCATCCAGTGGAGCTGTAGTGGCAAATTCATAAACCTTGTGCAGGCTGAGGTTGAGTTCATCATCGTTAAACTCGTTCTCACCGGCCACCTTTTCATTCAGAATGACATCGCTATTCTTGCTTACATATACGAAATTTGTATGTCCACCGCTGATTATTGCTGTTGCTTCATCCTTTCCGGCCGAACATTTTACTTCAATGTACAGTTTTTCTTCAATACCATATTTTAGGCCTATTTCAATGGCTTGCGAGTCAATCATCTTCTTGCCTTCTTCTACGGCTTCAGGTGTACAGTCTTTTAAGACTTCAAGCTGATAATCTGATTTTCCGATGATTGCGCCCAACGCTATAGCTATAGGAAGTCCTATCATGCCTGTACCGGGAATTCCAACACCCATGGCATTTTTCAGGATGTTTGCGCTAAGCAGTACTGATATCTTTTCAGGTTTTTTTTCCAATGTCTCTGTTGCTTTAGCTACACAAAGAGCTACTGCGATAGGCTCTGTACAACCTATCGCAGGAACAACTTCTTTCTTTATCAGGGCAATTATTTGCTCTCTTTCTGATTTTGAAATCATCTTTCTGATTATTTATTTTTTGTAGTTCTTTAAACCGGTTTCAAGGAAATCTATATATAGATTGATGTCCTCATCGTATGAATATGATTTGTTCAGAGGCATACCTTCATTGTCCACCAGTACATAGAATGGCTGTGCATTTGCTCCGAACTTGGAACGTTGCAGATAGCTCCACTTGTCACCTACAGTACGCAAAGTACGTTCCTTGCCGTTCTCTGTTACAGTAATAGGTTCAGCCAATTTAGTCTTGTCGTCAACGTATAGTGTGATAAGTACATAATCTTCTGTCAATAGCTTGCTCACATTCTGGTCTGTCCAAACAGCCAGTTCCATCTTTCTGCAGTTTACGCATCCATATCCTGTGAAGTCTAGCATTACAGGTTTATTATTCATACGTGCGTATTCCATACCTGCTTCATAATCTGTGAATTTTGCATGTACTTCATTTTTATATAAGTTGAAATCCTGTGTCTGCATAGGAGGAGCGAATGCACTTACAGCTTTTAGTGGAGCTCCCCAAAGACCTGGTATCATATAAATGGCGAATGCCAGAGATATTAGGGCCATGAAAAATCTCGGTACGCTTACTTTCTGGTCGTCATCATCATGAGGGAATTTGATTTTACCCAACAGATACATACCAAGCAGACCGAATATAACAATCCACAATGCAAGGAATGTCTCGCGGTCAAGTATTCTCCATCCATATGCAAGATCGGCAACAGAAAGGAATTTCAGTGCGAAAGCCAGTTCAAGGAAACCTAATGTCACTTTGATGACATTCATCCATCCACCTGATTTAGGCATTGATTTAAGCCATGACGGGAATAGGGCGAAGAGTGTGAACGGTAACGCAAGAGCTATGGCAAAACCAAGCATACCTATTGCAGGTGCAATAACGCTGCCAGTAGTAGAAACTTCTACAAGCAAGAAACCGATTATAGGACCTGTACAAGAGAATGATACAAGTGACAATGTGAATGCCATAAGGAATATGCTTAACAGACCTGTTGTCTGTTCGGCCTTGCTGTCAACTGCATTGCTCCATTTTGAAGGAAGTGTTATTTCGAAAGCTCCGAAGAATGATGCTGCAAAAACAAGAAGCATCAGACAGAAAAGTATATTGAATACAGCATTGGTTGATAATGCGTTAAGAGCGCTAGCGCCGAAAATAAGTGTGATGGCAAGTCCAAGGGTAAGATAGATGACTACTATTGAGGCACCGTATGTCCATGCGTCGCGTATTCCTTTCTTCTTGTCCTTAGTACGTTTGAGGAAGAAACTTACTGTCATAGGTATTATAGGCCATACACAAGGAGTGAACAGTGCAAGAAGACCTCCGGCCAAACCTGTCAGGAATATATATATCCACGACATTGATTCTTCTCCAGCATGCTCGCCGAAACTGTTAAGTTCGTTTATTACAGGTTTCCAATAGTCAGTTTTTTCAGATGAAGCAATTTTTAGAGGAGTCATGCTTATTTCAGAGCTGCCATCTGCATTATTAGTAATATCTTCTTTACTTTCACTTGCAGTAGCAGGACTTGTACTTGTTCCGTTAAAGCTGAAATCCACGCTGGTAGGAGGGAGGCAATTTTCATCATTACATGCACCGTATTCCAGATAACCTTTAATACTATAGTTCTTATCTGTTATTTTTATTTTCTGTATGAATGTAGCCTTATCTTTGAAATATCTTACTTTCATACCGAAAATAGGATCCATTTCGTTTATCTCATTTCCAACAGGAGTCAGTTTACCTATAGTTTCAGCTCCTTGGATTTGATCAATGTTGAAAGATGCGGAAATCGGACCACCTTCTTCTAATTCTGTTGAATAGACATGCCATCCTTTATCAATTGTGGCATTGAAAATAATTTCAGCCTCACTGTCTGAATTTTGTTTCCATTCAGTTTTGAATTTTATTGGCTCTTGTATTTGAGCTAGAGCCGGTAAGGCTAAGAGGACTGACAATAGCCAGTAGAACAATAGTCTTTTCGTCATTTTTTTACAATAAAATTAAGAGTTGATAATTTTTCTGCAAAGATACGTATTTTTTATATGATTTATAATTCTGCTAATTCTCTTATATGATTTTTTATGTGTTTTACTGGTGGTTTAGACCTTTTTTGAGAAAAAATGAATGATTTTTTTCTGTAAAAGTTTGCAGATTCAAAAAAAATCCCTACCTTTGCATCGCTTTAGAGAGATAAAGCACTTCGAAAGGAGTTTTGGAGAGGTGGCAGAGTGGTCGATTGCGGCGGTCTTGAAAACCGTTGTACCGCGAGGTACCCGGGGTTCGAATCCCTGTCTCTCCGCATGAAAATCCGTTAAGCTATTGCTTGACGGATTTTTTTTGTATATGCTATACTTATTTATTGAGATAGTCATATCAAATAAAAAAATAGAAAACGCACATTTCTGCCATTGTTGGGTAACTATTTTTTTTGTATAGTAAGTTACCCAACTAGAAACAGTGAATTATAATTAAAATGTGATGATATTGTTCCAGAATTAAGATTGTTTAATTTGTCTTATTCAAAAAGGTTTCCTTCTAAATTTTATTGAAGAAGTTCTTTTAACCTATTGGTGAGTTCTTCTCCTAAAATGTTTTCTCCTATCATTACACCTTCTGAATCAATCAAGTATGTAGTCGGTACAAATCTTACCTTATAAAGGCTGGCTACACCTGTTTCGTCTAAAAAGTTAGGCCAAGCAAGTTGTTCTTCTTTTAAAGCCTTTTCCCATTCTTCTTTTTTCTTGTCGATGGAAATACTGACAATTTCGAATCCTTTTTCGCTATATTGAGCATATAGTTTTTTTAGATTAGGTATTTCCTTTCGACAAGGATTGCACCAGGATGCCCAAAAATCAATTAGTAAATATTTCTTTCCTTGACGCAAAGTAGAAAGAGTAACATCGTTTCCGTTTTTGTCTTTAACGGTAAATTCAGGGACTTTGGTTCCTTCTTTTCCGGCAGGATAGAGTTCTTCCTTTACCTTCTGTCCGTAGTAAGATTGCTTGGCTGATGGAGAAAGTGCTTCATACCATGGTTTCATGTCTTCGCTTAGATATCTCGTAAATGATATCATCATTAAAGGTCCCCAGAATGAGTCTTTATTAGCCATTACAGTCTGATAATATATAGAATCTACTATGTTAAAGAATTTCTTGTCAGCTGTCATTCTGGCTTTTCCTCTTTCGCTTTGTTGTAGCTCCTTAATTCTGTTCTGGTCCTTCTGCTGGTATGCTTTCATCATCATGCTATCGTAATCTGCAAACTTGCGTGCATTATCAGCATACAGTGAATCCAAATAAGTACGGGCAGACAATAACGAATCATACTTTGTGCTGAGTGGCGAACCGCTAACCGATAAATCAGAAAGATTGTAAGATAGGTTACTGTTTGTTTCTCGTTCAGTTACAGCTCCACTTATTTCTATTGGTGTGTTTTCCAAAATAAGGCTACGCCATCCGTAGGCATCTTTCACTATCAGGCGCACAGCCCTTGGTTCTTCCACTTTTCCTTGAAATATAAACTGTCCATTGGTTACTGTTGTGTCTGCCATTGGAGCTTCGTTGTCGTGGCTCACTGGTACCAGTTGTACATGTGTTCCATCAGGTAATCCTTCAACACTTCCTTTCAATACATATCCATCGGTTACAGGCTGACCTGTACATGCCATCATGGCCAAACTTAAAAAGGCCATCCAAGAGAGATTTTTCTTTTTCATAACGTGGTTTTATTTAGATACATTCTGTTCAATAGTTCCGTTTCCAAGATTATTCAAAGCGCCGGCTGGGAAAGGCATAGTCCACAAATGTGAAGTCGGGCTTAGAGTATATTCTGTTCCATTGTAATTTTTTGTCATTCTACGTAAGTATTTTCCTTCGCTGTTAAAACGACGGGCATCTGCAAAAGGAACTATGGAGAATATCAACTCATTGTCTTTAGTGTTCCGAATTAAAGAAAGAGCTTCCTCAAGTGTACTTGCAGTTGCAGGACGATACATCTCGGGGCGGATGCGTGTAGCGCGTACTGCATTGAGCGTATTCATCGCTTCTGTAAAATCATTTTGCGTTGTTAGTCTTGCCTGACATTCGGCTTTGATGAGATATGCCTCGCATGTGGTTAGTCCTCCATGATTGAAGAAACCGGAAGTCAAAGCCGCATAATATGTGTCGTTATTATCTACCTTAAGTTTCCAGCGTGAAAGGAATCTGGCATCTCCATCTTCAAAGCGTGCGGCTCTTTCTACAGGAATGTTATATTCATAGCTGTCGTAGTTTGACTGTCCACCGTAGCGTAAATAATAGTTTTCCACGTAATCATATTGCATAGGGGTGGCGAGCTTGTCGTAGTTATCGGGGTCTTCAATAGCGATATGATGTTCTTCGTAAAAAGAATTCCAGTCATATAGCTGATTGTTCTGTTCCAAGGCCCAATTGGAATAGCGTAATGCTTCTTCATAATTCTGCATTTGCAGATATATCCTGGCAAGTAAAGCATAACCTGCCCCTAAATTAGGATGAATTGCTGTCATTGACTGAGCTGGTAATCCCATTTCAATGGCTTCTTTAATATCATTCAACATGAAGTCATACAAATATTGAATAGAAACCTGTTTATAGGGTGCATCAATATTGGCACTTGTAATAAGGGGTACACTTAGCTTTTCTTCGGCAGTAGAGGCATCGTAGGTATCTGCATAATAGTTAGTCAGGACATCATAGCAAAGCGACCGTATCACTTTGGCGTATGCTATCACCTCGTTCCGTTCTGCGTCTGTAGCTTCAGTGGCTGTCGGAGCATTTTCTACAATCAGGTTACAGTTGGATATTGTCGCATATAGTGCATAATAAGTATCTTCATCTGAATTGTTCAGCATGATACGGTCGGCAGACTCATCCCACATGTAGTTGGCCCGATTGAGGCTTGGTGAGTTGACTTGTGCATTTTTCAGGTAAACGTCGTTCAGCAGATACAAAGCGTTCAAAATAGGTGTACGGCCATTTGTGTACTGGTCTCGTAACAGTGCTTCGAAGTCAGCCAGTGTAGTTGGTATTTTGGAGCCTTTCGGCGGTATGTTCAAGTAATCGTTGCATGCACTGCATATAATGCATGTGAGTACAATCAAAAGATTTATAAATTTAGTCATAAATGTCATGCAATATAAATGGTTAGAAATTCAGGTAAACGCCACACAGGTAGTTAGGCTTGGTATATCCGCCAAGCAAATACTTGGCATTGCTGCTTTTGGCCATTGTAAACACATTCTCCATGCCCAGCATGATACGTGCATTCTTCAGATATAGTTTATGACACCATTTTGAAGGAATGCGGTAGGTCAATGAAAGGTTTCTTAAACGCCAGTTTGTTGCATCAATTACGTTTATAGAGGAGTTGGCATACATACTTTGGTAGTTATAGTTGTAGAGTGGGCTTTCCGTAGATATATAGCGTGGTATATCAGTATGAGCTTCGTCACCAGGTTCACGCCAGCGATTTTCTATGTCTTTGCTGACTACTCCCATACCCGACGAAATAAATGCTGTGTTTGTGTTACGCATTTTATGTCCGCCTTCAAACAGAAACTGAGCAGCCAGTTCCCAGTTCTTCCAGCGTAGATTTGTACTGACAGAACCATTATATATTGGTACGGTAGTTCCCAGGTAAACGAGGTCCTCAATTTCCGAAGGAGTCATATCTGTATATAATTTTCCTTCTGCGTCATATACTTGCGGAGTTCCGGTCTCACTCAATCCTGCCCATTGATAGCCATAAATGGCATTGTATGGATTTCCTACCCGTGGATATGCGGTAGGGTAATCAATTACCAGATATGCTACCGGAGCTTTCACATTTACATACGTTACTTTATTTTTGTTATAACCTAATACACCGCTTACATTCCAGTTCCAGTCGTTGTGGCGAATAACATCTCCCGACAGCGTCAATTCAAAACCTTTATTTGTCATTTTTCCGTTATTGATGGAATATGTGCTATATCCCCATCCTTCAGTCGGTACGCCATTGGTATTGGCAAGAAGGTCAGTTCCTTTTTTATTGTAATATTCAATAGAACCGTTGAGGCGATTACCTAACAATGCAAAATCTATTCCTACATTGAGAGTTGTAGTCTTTTCCCAACGTAAATTGGGATTCGGACGACTTGAAATAGTACCCTGAATACCTCCTACCTGGTTATTATTGTTATAATATGCTATCATGTAAGGAGCTGAGTTTTTTGCAATGTTACCGCCGATACCATAACTTGCACGAAGTTTTAGCATGTTGATCCATGCAACATTGAAGAAAGCTTCACGATCAATATTCCAGCCAGCTCCTACCGACCAAATAGGTCTTTTCTGATATTTGGAACCAGTTGAGAACAGATTCGTTTTGTCCCAACGAATACTTCCACTTACCATGTACTTTCCGTCATAAGTATAGGCTGCATTGCTATAGACCGATACATAACGGTTTACAAGTTCACGAATGTAAGCAAATTTTTGTTGGCTAAAGGACGCATATCCCCATTGCCCATTGAAGTTGCTTAGTTGTCCGGCATTAATCATGCTGTAAGTCAGCAGTTGTGGATCATAATTGTAGAGTGTACGGTCGTTATATTCCATTTTGTTTTCTCGGGTTTCCGTACCCAGAATCATGGTTATATCATGTTTCCCGGCAATTGTTTTGTTAAAATCCAACTGTTGACGGAAATTATAAGCATGTGTCGTATTTGCTGATGTAAAAAATACATTGCCATAAGGTAAGGCAAATGTGGAAGTACCGTCATTATTTGATGTAGAAAATGTATTTACCATGTTTCTCACCTCAAAAGAGTCTTTTCCTTTCAATTGCTCAGTTTTATATTCTGCATATTCATACTGGAAGGACGCTGTGTATTTTAGCCAGTCGGTAAACTTGAAAGTGAGTCTGGCGAATGTACGGTTGCTGAAATCACGGCTTTTCGTCAGATTCATTCCGATTTCATCCAGCGGTGTTATGTCCAGATTATATAAGCCGTTGTTGTGCAACAGATTCAGATTGTACAGACTGTAACGGTCTTCTTCTGTATTTGTATAATACGTGCCGTCACTGTTCATCAGTCCGTCATAAGGCATATAAGTATAGCCCGGCGAAAAGAGATTAAATGATTGTGTGGTTCCTTTTCCATAATTCAGGTAAGTTCCTACATCCAGAGTAAGCCACGAAGTCATTTGTGTTGAGTTCTGCAAATTAATACCGATAGTGTTATTTTCTGAGAACTTATCCTCCAGCTGGTTTTGGCGATATGATACGGATGCGTTGAAAGTGTTTTTCTCTGTTCCTTTTCCGATGTTCAGGTTATATTGTTGAGAAAACGGATTACGTTTGCCGTATTTTTCTATATCCTTGTAATAACGGTAACCTTGTGAAGCCAGTCCTTTCAGATTGCTTTCAAGTTGGTCTTGAGTGATATTCCCGGCATAATAGTTTAGTATATTACGTATTCCCTGAGTTGAATATGACATGTTATCCAAAACTGTGTTAGCGTAGCTTCTTACATCACCTTCATGTAGTTGGGGGTTCTGTGCAGCCCATTCACGTTCCAGTTCAATCATCGTAGCCGATCCTGCCAGATATTTATCAGCATACGTGTCATAAGGATTAACTGTCAGTGTAGCGGAAAATGATACATTAAGCTCGTCTTTTTTTGCTCTTTTTGTTGTGATTACAACGACTCCATTTGCAGCGCGAGCTCCGTAAATAGAAGTAGCGGCAGCGTCTTTTAGTACAGTGATGCTCTCAATGTCTTCCATATTAAGATCTGGTACACTTTCTATCCAGTTACCATAACCATCGTTGGTCGTTTTCTCTACGGGGAAGCCGTCAATTACGTACAATGGGGTAGTAAGTCCGTTCATTGAGGTAACTCCTCGGATTTTTCCATCACTGTATCCTGCAACACGGCCTTCGAGTATTGCTCCCATATTGCTAAGGCGTTGTGTCTCCAACTTTTTGGAGTCAACTTTTGAAAATGCTCCTGTTGCACGTTCTTTAGAAATGGTTTGATAACCTGTTACGACTACCTCATCAAGAAGTTCTGATGAAGGCTGTAAAACGATAAAATAATCATTATCGGCATTCAGTTTCACCCGATGTGTTTTATATCCCAGATAGGAAGCTTCAATCTCTTTTGTATCAGATGGAAATGTCAGTGTAAAGTGTCCCTGAACATCCGTAATGACAGCTGCAACAGATCCTTTGGCGTCATCATTTACCTGTTTTACGTGGGCTGCAGGCAGCGGCTCGTTGTTTTCATCCACTACAATGCCATGAATTGTGCGGTTGCCCTGCGCATGAGTTTCGCAGACAAACATAATAAACGTACATAGCCAAAGCAGGAAGAGGATTCTGAAACGAGTTTCATGTAATGCTACTTTCTCCATACTTATATCTTTTTTTTAAGGTTATAGATTTAAACTTTAATTTTGCTCATGTGCAAAAATGTAAAAAAAAGATATAATATTGATACTAAATACGCGTTCAAATTCGACAATTGTTACTTTAGGAGAAGATTTTTTGTTAAAACGTTTTTCATCCTTCTTTTTTATGCATGGTAATAACCTTATTGCGATATTGTTTTGGTGGAATCCCTACAATATCCTGAAAAATTTTATAGAATGTGCTCATGGAATTAAATCCCACTTCAGAAGCTACGGCCTTTAATGGTATATCATTTTTAGGATCGCTAAGCAAACGGATAGCCTCCTGAATTCGATAACTGTTGACGTATTGCGTAAAATTCTGTTGTGTTTGCTCATTGATTATTTGCGACAGATAAGTGCGGTTTGTTTCAAGTAAGTCGGCAACACGCTCTTTTGTCAATAAGTTTTCTTTATATACCTTTTGTTCCTGCATTAGTTTTTCCAGTCGTTGAAACAGTAAAGTTTTCTTTTCATTACTCAATGAAGAGGCCGCATACTTTTCATTGGTAGAAGAAGTTACACTTGCTGCTGTATTTATATGTTCCTGCTGTAAGGAATTAATTATGGCTTTGAGATGTTCTTCCTTGCGGATTGATTCCTGATGCTGTCGCACGATACTGGTATATAAAATGTTTTTCCTCCTATACATAAGCCATAACGTAAAGGTGACAATCAGAATCACTATAAGGACGCTAAAAAGGGCTTGTTCCTTTTTTTCTTTCTGTAGCAAAACAAGTTTCCCTTCCCGAATTTCATTTGCCTGACGTTCTGTATCGTACTTTATGCGAAGTTCACTCAGCATTTTTTCTTTATCGATATTGAATATACTGTCTGTTTCCTGCTGTAACTTTCGTTGCCAGGCAAGTGCTTCGGCATACTGTCCCATGTTTTCATAACAGACAGACAATGTATTGATTACTTGGTTTCTATATACCGCACAGTTCTCTTCTTTTGTGAGTGATAAGGCTTTTAGAAGTAAGTCTACAGCTTGCTTATTATTTCCATCTTCCTTTAATGCTATCGCATATTCATTCAGTAAAATTACTTTGTATGAGGTCTGGTTCATAGTATTCAGCGATAATCCTTTCCTGTAATATTCAATCGCCTGTTTTTTATTACCTTTAGCAAATTCTATCATGCCGTATATTGCGTACACATTCCCTTGATTGTAATACTCGTTCTGGTTCATGATAAATTCGGCTTCCTTTATATACGGTAAAGCTTTATCATATTCCTTACGCAGATAATACATATATGAAGTGTTTAATGAACCGATAAATATAAGATAGGCTGAATTTTGTTTATGCCCCATTTCGTAAGTTTGCAGTGCATAAGTCAGGCCCTCAGGATTGTTTTGTAAAAAATAAATACTGGAGATATTTCCCAGCAGAATAGCTTCAAGTTCACTGTTTTCACTTTTGTGGGCCGCTTCTATTCCTTTAAAGAAATAATGCAGGGCAGAATAATAGTCTTTGTTAATGTTACTGGCATATAACCCCATTCCGTTATAAACGGAACATAAAGCCGAATAGTTATTTGCGCTTTTTCCCAGCAAAGATGCTTGTCCGAGATGATTTATTGCGCTCGAATCACCTAACATGACGTATGCTTGCCCTAATGCGATATGTGCATACAGCAAGCTATATTCATAATCTTGTTCTTCATATCCTATACGAAATAATTCTTCCCCATACTCTATTACTTTGCGGTAATCAGCTTTGTGTAAATACAAAAAACAAAGTTCTTTTAATACTTGTACATCTTTCGGATTGCGTTTTAATATCTGTTCCTGCTGCTGTATGGCTGGAAGAATGTTTTCTTGTGCCTGACATGTCAACAGGATACAAATAGTGGAAAATATAATTATTTTAAGTCTTAATTTTATGCTTATCTGTATAGGGCTTGATTTCGGCATGATATTCTTAAAAATTTATTTATTGCATTGGAAGTGCAATAGATGTATTGTAAAATGGTCGTGAATTAGTCATAAATGAACTGAATTACTACTATTTCAATTCTTTAAAAGCTTCCGCAAAGAACATATTAAACCACTTAATGCTGTGATTTGTTACTTCATGTTTTGCTGATTTTTTAAGATAAGGTCATTGGAAAAATTGGTCTCAAAGGCAAAATCTTTATGTAATGAAATTGCATTTTCTTTCTGTTTTTGTAACTCGCCGGCTACTGTACCACCAATCCACCGTTCTTCCCATTCTGGATGTTCTTTACGTAAGTTGAGTGCAAGTAAATCGCCATCAAAAGATTTGCAGTGAATGTAATAAGGGGATAATCTACTTTTCCCAGCTCCGTTAGGACCTGCTATGACTGTAAATTCTGGACGTGCTTCCATTCCTTTATTTATTTAATAAATAAGCATATCTGCCTTTTCCTTTATCAGCAGTTCGTGAAATAATTTGATAGCTTCTTGTATTTATATCATAGCTTACCAAATCTTCACTACCATCTGGATTTGCTAAATAGTAATTTCCTTCTTTATCCCAAAATGGAATGGAAATTCCTTTAGCCCATCCTTCCAAGTAAATGCGCTCTACTTCTTTGCGTACTTCTTCATTTACTTCTTTGATGGTCTTTCCGTTGGATAGTTTGATTTTTTCTATTTCAGCGTATTCACACATGATTATCAATGATTTATGCTGCAAAGATAGTATAAATTATGGTTTTAGACTAATTTGCGTATTTATTTGCATTCCATTTACGTTAAGGCAAATGACAAAAAAACTCCTGCAACCATTTAGATTACAGGAGTTTATATATTCGATTAAGTATAGATTACTTATTCAAAGCAGTAGCAACGTCAACTGCACATGCAACTGTACATCCTACCATCGGGTTGTTACCGATACCCAGGAATCCCATCATTTCTACGTGAGCAGGAACTGATGAAGATCCAGCGAACTGAGCGTCTGAGTGCATACGACCCATAGTATCTGTCATACCGTAAGAAGCAGGACCAGCAGCCATGTTATCTGGGTGAAGTGTACGACCTGTACCACCACCTGAAGCTACTGAGAAGTATGGCTTACCAGCAAGAACACGTTCTTTCTTGTAAGTACCTGCTACTGGGTGCTGGAAACGGGTAGGGTTAGTAGAGTTACCAGTGATTGATACATCTACGCCTTCTTTCCACATGATAGCTACACCTTCGCGAACATCGTCAGCTCCGTAGCATTTTACTTTTGCACGAGGACCGTTTGAGTAAGCGATTTCACGAACTACTTTCAATTCGCCAGTGTAGTAGTCGAACTGAGTCTGAACGTATGTGAATCCGTTGATACGAGAGATGATCTGAGCAGCGTCTTTTCCAAGACCGTTCAAGATACAACGGAGAGGTTCTTTACGTACTTTGTCTGCTTTTGCAGCGATTTTGATAGCACCTTCAGCAGCGGCGAATGATTCGTGACCTGCCAAGAAAGCGAAACATTTAGTTTCTTCGCGAAGCAACATAGCAGCCAAGTTACCGTGGCCAAGACCTACTTTACGGTCGTCAGCTACTGAACCTGGGATACAGAATGACTGCAAACCGATACCGATAGCTTCAGCAGCTTCAGCAGCGTTTTTGCAACCTTTCTTCAAAGCGATTGCACAACCTACAACGTATGCCCATTTAGCATTTTCGAAGCAGATAGGCTGAGTTTCTTCACAAGTCTTATAAGGATCAAGACCATACTGTTCGCAGATAGCGTTAGCTTCTTCGATGTCTTTGATACCGTTTTCGTTCAAAGCAGCAAGAATCTGTTTGATACGACGGTCCTGGCTTTCAAATTTTACTTCTCTAATCATAATGTTCTTTCCTCCTTATATTATTCGTGACGTGGATCAATGTGTTTAACTGCACCCTGTTCTGCTGTGAAGCGTCCGTAAGTACCTGTTACTTTCTTCAATGCTTCGTTAGCGTCTGTACCTTTCTTGATTTCATCCATGAACTTGCCAAGGTGAACGAATTCGTATCCGCAGATTTCATCGTTTTCATCCAAAGCGATAGTCTTGATATATCCTTCAGCCATTTCAAGGTAACGAGGACCTTTAGCTAATGTTCCGTACAATGTACCTACCTGGCTACGGAGACCTTTACCCAAGTCTTCAAGACCTGCACCGATCATCAAACCGCCTTCAGAGAAAGCTGACTGAGTACGTCCGTAAACAATCTGCAAGAACAATTCACGCATTGCAGTATTGATAGCGTCGCAAACCAAGTCTGTGTTCAATGCTTCAAGAACTGTCTTACCTGGAAGGATTTCTGAAGCCATAGCTGCAGAGTGAGTCATACCAGAGCAACCGATTGTTTCAACCAATGCTTCCTGGATGATACCTTCTTTCACGTTAAGAGTCAGTTTACAAGCACCCTGCTGAGGAGCACACCAACCGATACCGTGAGTTAAACCTGAAATGTCTTTGATTTCTTTTGATTTAACCCATTTTCCTTCTTCAGGAATTGGAGCCGGACCGTGATTAGGTCCTTTTTTTACAACACACATGTGTTCAACTTCGTGTGAATAAGTCATATTCTTTACGTTTTTATTGGTAATAAAAAAATAAGTTATTTCGTAAACCTTGGATAGGCACACTTGCCTTTTCCGAACGCAAATTTACTTCTTTTATTCTTTTTTGCAACCTTACTGTGCAAAGTTTTTGTTTGATTTTATAAATATTTTTATGTGATTTTGTTATTTTGCAAACTCTACTTATCAAAATGTTTTTTCTTTGCCTATATTGATTTCCACATTATTATATATACATAAAAACGGAACTTGCCATTTTCTGTTGAGCAGTCCCGTTTATTTTTTATTTCTGTAAAGTAAACACAAACTCCAATCCTCCGTTAGGAGCATTTTTTGCAAATATTGTTCCTCCGTGGAATAGCACAGCATTTTTTACTATAGCAAGTCCCAGACCAGTGCCACCAAGTTTTCTGGAGCGTCCCTTGTCTACTCTGTAGAATCGTTCGAACAGGCGTGTCAAGTGCTCTTCTTCTACACCGATACCGGAGTCTGAGAAACTGAAATAGTAGAACGTATCATCCTCGCGGAAACAGTTTATGGTGATATGTATGTTTGTTCCGGCATATGCTATAGCATTGTCCATAAGATTCCTGAAGATTGAATACAGCAATGAGTGGTTACCGTTTATCATGAGTGCCTGCGGCATAAGGTTTATCACCTTGATATGCTTTTCTTCCAGTCCCAGGTTTACTTCATTTATAATATTTTCTACTACAAGACTTAAGTTTACAGCTTCTCGTTCCATCATTTCAGGTGCTTCGTCCATTCTGGTCAGAACAGAAATATCACGCAGTAGAGTGGTTAGTCTGTTACTTTGTGCATAGCTTCTTTCCAGGAATGTTCTTACAGTTTCCTTTGGAATGTTGGGATTGCTTAGAATCGTTTCCAGATAACCTTGGATACTGCTCACAGGTGTTTTCAGTTCATGTGCTATATTTTGTGTGAGATGCCTCTTCAGGCGTGCCTGTTCTTCTTCCTGAGTTATGTCGTTTATGGAAATTTCGAACGACAAATCCTGGAATATAATACATTCTATAGTAAACGTTCTTGCGTTTTTGTTCAGATGATGTGTAACTCTTTTTTCTTCTTTGCTGTAGTTTCCTTCATTTTTATTGAGAAACTCTATTATGGGCTTAAGTTCCGGAATTGTGAAAATTTCGTCAGTAGAACTTAAGTTACGGTCTGAAATATTGTTTATATATTGTGTAAACAGACTGTTTACCAGTATTTCCTTTCTCTCTTTCGTAAAGACTCCAAGGCCTTCGTGTGATGTTTGCAGGTGTGATATAAGTTTTTCTCTTTCTATGTAGAGTGCTTCTTTTGCTCTATGGAGTCTTTTATAGATTGTAATGATATGTTGCGATATTTCTCCCAGTTCGTTCTTTGGGAAGGTGCGCAATATATCCATGTCTATAGGTTCATTTTTGTCAGCTTTCAGTGCAAATTGTTGCAGATTGGTTATGGATTTTCCCAATTTATAAGTAAACCTGTAGAAAATAATCATCAGTACAATACATATCAGTATTGTGAACCACACATATCCCATGTCTGCTTCAAGATGTTCTGTGAGGCTTACGTTGTATGGAAGTGCCGAACGCAGAATGATACGATGTTTTGGAAAGTATTTGGCAGAATAGAAGAATTCTTCACCATTGAGGCTTTCGGAAAATCTGCTTATGGCATATCCGCTGCCGTACATAAGTGCATCCTGAATTTCTTTTCTTGAAGAATGATTCTGAAATTCTTCAAGCTTTTTATCAGTAGAATCGAATATTACTTTGCCTTCCGGGGTAATTATAGTTACACGCAGATTAGGTATCATGTGTGTCATGATATAGTTCTTCAGAGAATCCAGCGAACCTGCATCGGCCATATATCCGTACATCTGTTCGTTGTAATTTTGTAATTGCGTGTTTAGCAGTTCTGTCTTGTATGATTTTTCACGCTGGTATTGGAACAGCATGAAACATGCTGCAAAAGCTACGAATAGTGTTATGACAGACAGGAACAGTTTACGGCTGAAAGTAAGTAGACGTATATTAAACTTTGTCATTTTTACGCTTAAGATTAATTATTCACATTCGAAACAATATCCATATCCCAGACGTGTTACAATGTATTTGCCGTATTCTCCTATTTTCTTTCTTAACCTTGTGATGTTTACGTCGATAGTGCGGTCCAGTACATATACTTCGTCATGCCATACTTTTGAGAGTATGTCTTCGCGTGAAAACACACGACCCTGATTCTGAAGCAGAAGCAGCAGAATTTCAAACTCTTTTTTGGTCAGTGAGATTTCCTCACCGCGTATTACTACTTTTTTCTTACTGGAGTCAACTACCATATCTCTGAAAACCAGCTGGTCATTGCTTTTGCTTTGTACGTTTGCCGTACGACGTATGACTGCCTTTACTCGTGCCAAGACTTCCCTTAGTGAGAATGGTTTTGAAATATAGTCGTCTGCGCCAAGGTTGAATCCTGTAAGCGTGTCGTTCTCTGTATCTTTTGCAGTGATGAAAATAATAGGGATATTTGCTGTGTCCTTATTCTTTTTCATCATGCTTGCCATTCTGAACCCTGATATTTCACCCATCATAACATCCAGCAGAAGGACGTTATATTGAGTTAGGTCGAGTTTCAATGCTTCCTCTGCCGAGTTGGCAGTGTCTACCAGATAGCCTTCGGTTTCCAGATTGAATTTCAAGATTTCACACAAATCTTCTTCATCATCTACGACTAAAATTCTGTAATCGTTCATAATGCCTTTATTTATTGTTTCACAAATGTATTCAATATTATTTTCAGGTGCAAAGATGATGCGATTTTATTACTGATGTGTGAAATAAATATTACAATTATGTTACAATCTAGCTTTTGTGAACTCACCAGCTATAGAGCGGTTCATTTCATTTCTTATTTCTCGCGGGCTTAAGTCGTGACCTAAAAGGAACATAAGTTTTGTCAGTACACTTTCCACTGTAGCGTCGTATCCACTGATAACTCCGGCATCGAGTAGATGAAGTCCTGTTTCATAGCGTCCCATTTCCACCATTCCGGTTTGGCATTGTGTGATATTAACTATAACTATTCCTTTGCTGGTTGCCTCGGCTAGCAGTTTTATGAACCATTCTTTCTGAGGTGCATTTCCTGAACCGTATGTTTTCAGAACTACGGCTTTCAGCCCAGGTGTATTTAGTACGGTGCGCACCAGTTTCTCCTGTATTCCAGGGAAAATGGTCAGTACAAGTACATTCGTATCGAACACATAGTGAGGATGCATTGGTACTCCCGGCTTTACTTTCTTTATTTTGTCATACTCATATTTTATGTGTATTCCGGCAGTGGCAAGTGCAGGATAGTTGTACGAACGGAAAGCATTAAAATTCTCTGCATTGATTTTTGTGGTACGGTTGCCTCTTAGCAGATGGTTTTCAAAGAAGATACAGACCTCAGGTACGACAGCTGTTCCGTCCGGATGTTTTGCCGCAGCTATTTCTATTGATGTAATGAGGTTTTCTTTTCCGTCAGTACGTAGAACACCTATTGGCAACTGGCTACCGGTAAGGATGACAGGCTTGCTCAGATTTTCAAGCATGAAACTTAGTGCCGAAGCTGTGTATGCCATAGTGTCTGTACCGTGCAGTATCACAAATCCGTCAAAATTGTCGTAGTTATAATCTATTATTTTCACCATTTTTGCCCACAATGCAGGCTCCATGTCCGATGAATCAATAGGTGGGTTAAACTGATAAGACGATATACGATAGTTAAATCTTTTCAGTTCAGGAACGTTCTCCTGTAATTGATCAAAATTGAAAGCTTCGAGGGCTCCTGTTTCAGGATTTTCTATCATTCCTATAGTTCCCCCAGTATATATTAGCAGGACTGACGGGTAATCCGGTTTAATCATAATTCAGTATCTGTATCTTTGTTATTGGTGCAAAGATAGGATTTTTATGCCTTATTTAAAAATGTTAATCATTTAAATTTTGAAAATCGTACTTTCTATTGTCAACTAAAAGTTTGCTAACATGATTGACGCGCTATGAATTGAGTAGCAATTTGTAAGGATTGTACGGCCTAGATTGTTTATTATGATAGTCAAAATGACTATCTGTTTTACGGGTGATGATGTTATAAAAAAACTAAAATATAAGTTGTCCTAATATATTTCTTTGTAAATCCAGAACGACGTTTGAACAGTATTCTGCCACTGTTTAAACGTCGTCATGATATTATAAGATTTCCAGATTCTCCTTGAGCCTTTTTACTGCCTTTTCTGCGTTTCCGTTTTCTTCATTTAGCAGAGTCACAAATCGGCTTCCGATGATGCATCCGGCGGCGTGTGTCGCTGCAGCCTCGTATGTCTGTCGGTTTGAAATTCCGAAACCTATCATGCGTGGGTTGCGGAGGTTCATGCTTTCTATCCGTTTGAAGTATTCCTGCTTTTGACTGTCGAAATCCTTCTGTGCTCCGGTGACGGCAGCCGATGATACCATGTAGATAAATCCTTCGGTATTTTCGTCTATTAGGCGTATTCTTTTTTCCGATGTTTCGGGGGTGATGAGCATTATCACTTTGATGCCATACTTTTCGGCTGTTGGTTTTATTGTCTGCATATACTCGTCGAATGGCAGGTCGGGGATGATTACTCCATCAATGCCTGTCTGTTGGCAGTTTTCGAAGAAATGATTTATGCCGTATTGCATTATAGGGTTTAGATATCCCATAAGAATGAGAGGTATGTTTGCGCTGTTGCGGATACCTTCCAGTTGTGCAAACAGGCCTGTCAGTGTCATGCCGTTGCGTAGTGCCTGGCATGACGCGTTCTGAATCACAGGACCGTCGGCCAGAGGGTCGCTGAAAGGTATTCCAATCTCAATCATATCCACTCCGTTCTTTTCGAGCGAGGTTATTACTTCCACTGTATTGTCGGCTTTCGGTGCGCCAGCACAGAAATAGATTGATAGGATATCATGTGTCTTATTGCTGAAAAGTTTGTTTATTCTGTCCATAGTCGTATCTGTTTTTTATAGTGTCCTTAATTGTTTTATGAATTTGGCGATTGATTCGGTGTCTTTCAGTCCCGGTTCAGTCTCGAATCCGCTGTTGATGTCTATTCCTGCAAACACCGGATGGCGGAATGATGCAATATGTTCCAGGCTTTCCGGCCTTATTCCACCACTGAGGAGGAATGGAGTCTTGCCGTGATAGCTCTGTGTGAGTCTCCAGTCGAATGTCTTGCCGGATCCTCCGTGTCCTGTGCACGGAGTGTCGAACAGGTAGTATCGGCATAGTCCTTCGTATGGCGATGTTATGGAGTCGGCATTGTCAGTTTTAAGCGAAAAGGCTTTTATTATGTCTATGCCTTCATGACGTATAATGTGACACTGTTCCGGTGTTTCGCTGCCGTGTAGCTGAACCATATCCAGACCGAACTCCTTCACCTTATATAATATATAGTCTGTATCACTGTTCACGAAAACTCCGACGCGGAGTGATGACGATGGCATATAGTCCGGCAATACTTTGACGAAACGTGGAGATGATGGGTGAAAGATGAAGCCTGTCATGTCCGGTTTCAGAATGTCCAATGCTTTGATATTGTCGGCATATTTCATGCCACATACTTTGATAATCATATTTGTATGTTTTGTATTTTGTAAAAATTCCTTTATGAAATTGGTGTTACACGCTCGTGTCACTATCGTTACACCCGGGTGTTACTATAGTTACACGTTCGTGTCACTGTCGTCACACGTTCGTGTCACTCTAATTAAACTGTGGCGTTTTCATTGCTTTACAGCATTTTCCAGTTTTTCAATGAGAGCTTTTAATGCATTTGCAGGATATTCTGTCTTCATGAATGATTCTCCCATTAAAAAACCGTTGTATCCTGCTTGTCGGAGTGCAAGAATGGTGTCAACTCCTGAGATTCCGCTTTCCGATATGTGTGGTATATCTTTTGGAAGTTTCTCTGCAAGGCGGAATGAGTTTTCCACATCGGTATGGAAACTGCCTAAGTTGCGGTTGTTCACTCCGATGAGGTCTATGCAGTCCGATGCATAGCCCAGTTCATTTTCAGAGTGTACTTCCAGTAAGACTTCCAGTCCGAAGCTGTGTGCCATTTCTGCCAGGCGTTTGCAGTCGTTCTTTTCAAGTGCGGCGGCTATCAGCAGTATGGCATCTGCCTGAATGGCTACGGACTGCAATATCTGATATTCGGATATGATGAAATCCTTTCTCAGGATAGGGGTGGAGGGAGCTGAAAGACGGGCTTTGAGGAGGTCGCCTTCGCTACCTCCGAAGAAATCGGTGTCTGTCAGCACTGACAATCCTGCTGCTCCGGCTTCGGCATATCCTCCGGTTATAGGCCTGACATCGGCTTCGCGGTTTATCCAGCCTTTGGAAGGAGAACGTCTTTTGAATTCTGATATTATTCCGGTGGGTGATGACATTATCGAATGGCTGAGACTTAAAGGCTCTCTTGTTTCACGCATGGCAACTATGGTCTCAAGCTGTTTCATACTTACGGCTTCCATTTGTCGGCTGATTTCAATGCGCTTGTTGGCTATTATCTGTGTGAGAATATCTTCTTTCATACTGGTGGAGTGATTATTGGTTTATCTCTATGAATTTCTTCAGTGTCTGCATCGCACGTCCGCTTTCGAGCGATTCGCGTGCCTTGGCTACACATTCCTCTATGGGCAGTTGCGGTTCTATGGCTTGGATGGCGAAGGATGCGTTTATCAGTACACATTCGGTTTGTGCTTTTGTGGCGCAGTTGTCCAGAACATTGTCGAAAATTTCTGCTGCCTCGCAGATGGTATTTCCTCCGTAGAGTTCTTCGCGGCGTGCTATTGTGAAACCGATGTCGGAAGGTTTGCAGATGGTCTCATAGCGGTTGGTCATCACCTTGAACTCGTCGGTGAGGGATATTTCGTCGTATCCGTCAAGATTGTTTACTACGGCGAACCCTATGCCAAGGCGTTGCAGCGTGTTGGTGTAGAGGCGCATAAGTGTAAGGTCGGCTACTCCAAGCAACTGGTATGCAGGGATACAAGGGTTGACAAGCGGACCGAGCAGATTGAAAATGCTTCTCACACCGAGTTCCTTTCTTACGGATGCCACTGTCTTCATGGCCGGATTGAAGAGAGGTGCGTGCATATAAACCATTCCGCATTCTTCCATCGACTTTCTCAGGCGGGAATTGTCGTTGGTGAATTTCACTCCGTGTTCCTCCATCACGTTGCTGGCCCCGCTCACTGATGTGCTGCCGTAGTTGCCGTGTTTGGCTACCTTGTATCCGGCTCCTGCCACCACGAAGCAGGCACATGTGGATATGTTGAATGTATTTTTCCCGTCGCCTCCCGTACCTACTATGTCAATTGGCTTGTATTCGTTCAAATCTACATTGACACGTGTGCTGAGTAGTGCTTCACGGAAACCGATAAGTTCTTCTACTGTTATACCCCTCATCTGGAACACTGTGAGGAGTGATGCTATCTGGGTGTTGTTGTATTTCTCTCCCGTTATGTTTTTCATGAGCGAACATGCTTCCTCGCGTGTAAGTTCCTCATGATTGAAGAGTCGTTTAAGTATTTCTTTCATTGTAGCAGTTTTTATTAAGTTGACGAGTTGACAAGTTAACGAATAGACAAGGTTACCGTCCGGATGGAGAACCTTGTCAACTTGTAACTGTAGCCTTGTTACCTTTATTATATGGAAATCCAGTTCTCAATCATTTTCTTTCCGTCGAGGGTAAGTACCGATTCCGGGTGGAACTGAATGCCTCGTACATCGTATTCCTTATGTCGGATTGCCATTATGTATCCTTCGGCACTGACGGCTGTCACTTCCAGACAGTCGGGGAGCGAATCCCTGTCTACCACCCATGAGTGATATCTCCCTACAGGGATTTCTTCCGGAAGGTCGTTGAAGATATAATCATCTTTGGTTATGCGGATTTTGCTCTGTATGCCGTGATAGACTTCTTTCAGGTTTATAAGCTTTCCTCCGAATGCTTCGCCTATGGCCTGTTCGCCAAGACATACACCGAGTATTGGTTTACGGCCGGAGTAGGTGCGTATCACGTCAAGAAGTAGTCCTGCCTCTTCTGGTATTCCCGGGCCGGGGGAGAGGAGTATCTTGTCGAACTCCTCGAGTTCTTCCATACTGAAACAGTCGTTTCTGAGTACTGTCACTTCTGCGCCAAGTTCCTTTATCAGGTGGCTGAGATTGTATGTGAATGAGTCGTAGTTGTCTATGATTACTATTTTCATATTTGATGTTTTTTTGAAGGTGACGAGTTGACAAGGTTTCCTACCATCCGGATGGAGAGCCTTGTTACCTTGTAACTGAAGCCTTGTCAACTTATTATAATTTCTCCGCCAGTTCAATGGCTTTTCTCAGTGCTCCGAGCTTATTGTTTACTTCCTGAAGCTCGTTTTCCACATTGCTTTTTGCTACTATACCGCCTCCTGCCTGAAACCAGAGCTCGTTGTTGCGGCTTACGAATGTCCGTATCGTTATTGCCTGATTAATACTTTTCCCGTCCAGGCTGATGAAACCTATACATCCTCCGTAAACGCCACGGTTGTGTGGTTCGTACTTGCTGATAAGCTGCATTGCCATTACTTTTGGTGCTCCGCTCAGTGTTCCTGCCGGGAAGGTGTCGATGAATGTACTTACGGCATCGGCTCCGGCATTTACTTTTCCGCTCACACGGCTTACGAGGTGTATAACGTGGCTGTAATATTGTGGCTCCTTGTAGAAATCCACTTTCACTTCGTGGCAGTTGCGGCTCAGGTCGTTCCTTGCCAGATCCACCAGCATGACGTGCTCGGCATTCTCCTTTGGGTCGGCAAGCAGGGCCTCGGCTGCCTTGCGGTCGGCTTCCTTGCTGCCTGTCCTTTTGGTGGTTCCTGCTATCGGGTCGATGCTTGCGATGCCGTCCTCAATCTTGCAGTGTGTTTCAGGTGACGAGCCGAAGATTCTGAATCCTCCGAAGTCGAAATAGAATAAGTATGGCGACGGGTTGATGCTTCTCAAGGCACGGTATAGTTTGAAGTCATCGCCTTCGTATCTCTGTATGAAACGTCTTGACATCACAATCTGGAATACGTCGCCTCTCATACAGTGGCTTATACCGCGGCGTATGTTCTCGCGATGTTCATCATCGGTCAGTGTGCTGGTGGTTTCTCCCACTGCTCTGAAGTCGTATGCCGTAAAATTGCGGTTGTTGATGGCTTTTTCTATCTCGTCTATATGGCTCGGTTCACCTGGTGACTGCAATTCGAGCAGTACCATCTCGCTCTTGAATCCGTGGAAAACGATGAGATACTTATATAATATGTATAAAATCTCAGGCGCGTCGTTCTTCTCGTCGATACTGTCCTGAACGTCTATGTTTTCGAAATAGCGTACTGCATTGAAAGTGGTATAGCCATATACTCCGCAGTATGACGAATATTCACCTTCTATCCCGAAATGTCCGAGGAAAGTATTTATGGCATTTTCCACGCTTTCCTTACTATTTACAGAAATTTCTTCTGTAGTTCCGTCTGGGTAATTGGCGATGGCTTTCCCGTGATTGACACTTATGCTTGCTATCGGGTTGAGGCCGATGAATGATTTGTTGTTTTCCGTTCCGTGATAGTCCGAACTTTCCATCAGTACACTCTGAGGGAAAAGGTCGCGTACTTTCAGATATGTGCTTACCGGGGTGTGAAGATCGCCCAATATTGATTTGTGGATGGTGGTGTATTTGTATTTTGTATTCATCTTTGGATAATTAAAATTAATAATTGGGAGTTGACGAGGTTTCAGTTACGAGTTGACAAGGTTACCGTCCTGATGATTCTAAAAACCAACAACTAAAAACTAACAACTAATAACTAACAACTAATAACTAACAACTAATAACTAGAAACCCTTATACTTCAAATAAGTTTCAATGTCCTTATCACCTCTTCCCGACACTGTAAGTACAACAATATCCGTAGGCTTGAAGTTCATTTTCTCTAAAGCTCCCAAGGCATGTGCCGATTCCAGGGCTGGTATAATGCCTTCCAGAAGCGTAAGCTCATAGGCGGCCTTGATTGCTTCGTCATCGTTTATAGCCAATACTGTGGCACGATGTTCTTTAGCCAGATTGGCGTGCATAGGACCTATTCCCGGATAGTCCAGGCCTGCTGATATGGAGTATGGTTCGAGTATCTGTCCGTTGGCATCCTGCATCACCAGAGTCTTGAATCCGTGAATGATACCTATTTTACCCAGCTGGATTGTGGCAGCCGACATACCGCTGTTCAGTCCTAGTCCGCCTGCTTCGGCAAGTACAATTTTCACTCTCTCATCATCAAGATAATGGAATATCGTTCCAGCAGCATTACTTCCTCCGCCTACACATGCCATCAGATAATCAGGATAATCGCGTCCTTCTTGCTCCATGAGTTGCTTCTTGATTTCTTCGCTGATAACAGACTGAAGTCTTGCCACCATATCAGGATAGGGGTGAGGACCAACTGTAGAGCCTATCACGTAGTAGGTATCGGCAGGATGACAACACCAGTCGCGTATGGCTTCGTTTGTGGCATCTTTCAGAGTCATGTTGCCGGAAGTTACCGGGCAGACAGTGGCACCGAGCATCTTCATACGTTCCACGTTTACGTGCTGGCGTTCCACATCGGTCTTACCCATATACACTACACATTCCATTCCCATCAGTGCACAGACCGTTGCTGTTGCCACACCATGCTGGCCGGCTCCTGTTTCAGCAATGATTCTGGTTTTTCCCATACGTTTGGCAAGTAGTACCTGACCTATGGCATTGTTGATTTTGTGGGCCCCCGTGTGGTTCAGGTCCTCTCTTTTCAGATAGATCTTGCAGCCGTATTTCTCTGAAAGTCGCTTTGCAAGATAGAGTGGGGAAGGGCGTCCCACATAGTCTTTCAGCAACTGTGCGTATTCTTTCTTGAATCCTTCGTCCTCAAGAACTCTTGAGTATGCTTCCTGAAGTTCGCTTACACATCTGTGGAGTATTTCGGGGATGTATGCTCCGCCGAATTCTCCGTAATAACCTTTTTCGTTTACTTGGTAAGATTTCATATCGATAATGTTTTAATTGTTTCTGAAAATGCAAAAAAGCAGAACGGGCTGCCGTAAAGTACGACAGCCCGTTCTGCTTTTATATCCTTATATCTTATGTTTGGTATATATACATACGACTGATTCCCTTACGACTTTTGGAGTTGTAAGTGGTGCCACCAGAAGAATGTATTTACCAATGAAATTCTCATATATGTTATATTATTTATTGTTTCTGCGACAAATGTATGCATTATTTTTTATAATGCAAACGTTTTGATGTTTTTTATTGAAAATATTTCACTTTTATCCCTACTTCTTTGCAGTCGGCTCCCATTGGGGGATTTTCCTTGAAAATGGTTATTTCTATACTTTTTATGGCAGTAAAATCATCAAACAGACGTTTTGAAATTCTGTAGGCGAGGTGTTCCAATAGTTTTGATGGAACTGACATCTCCTTTTTGACAGCTTCGTGTATTTCTGCGTAGTTTATAGTACCGTCAAGATTGTCTGTCATAGCTGCTTCGTTGAAATCTGTCTCTATGTTCAGACTGACCTTGTATTCGGCTCCAACAGTATTTTCTTGTGGCATAACCCCATGATAGGAATAGAATTTCATCTCATTAAGGATGATGTTCATTGATTTAGCTTTCATATATGATTGTAGTTTATTTAAAGGAAAAGGCGAAGAACTCCGTTTTTACGCGTCTATTCTTCGCCTGAATTTGTCATTTATGTTTTTAAGTTTTTATCCGCATCTTGAAGAACCGCAGGTAGTACATATCAGACATCCTTCCTGATAAACCAAAGTTTCGTTTCCGCAATTAGGGCACTTCATTCCCTTAGCCTCTGTTCCGTCCTGTACATATTTCTTCAGAGCACGTTCTACACCGTTCTTCCATGTGTTGATATTTTCGCTGTCAAGCTGAAGTGAACCTACAAGTTTGATAACCTGGTCGATAGGCATTCTCCAGCGCAAGACTCCTGAAATAAGTTTTGCATAGTTCCAGTATTCTTTGTTGAAACGTTCAGACAGTCCTTCTACAGTCATCTTGTAGCCGCGTTTGTTTTCGAACTGGAAGTCGTAGCGTTTATTTCCGTTTTCATCAATATTCTTTATAATCTTTCCGCAAGTTACTGATTTCGGGAGTACTATACCTTCTTCATCATCTTGAAGACCTGTGAATATTTCGTATGGATGTCCGTCAAGCAATCCTACGAATGCCACCCATTTTTCTTTGTTGTTCTGGAAACGTACAACGTCAGCTTCAAGCACTTTAGGTCTTACTTCTACCACTTCAGGACGTTTGCATCTGCATTCTTCTTCTTTTTCTTTACGTTTTTCTTCCTTGTCGGTTTTCTGAGTTGATACGAGAACTCCTGCACGCGAGCCGTCGCGGTAAACTGTACATCCCTTACATCCAGAACGCCATGCTTCTACGTAAAGATTGTTGACCAGTTCTTCGTCTACCGTATTTGGCAGGTTGATAGTTACACTGATTGAATGGTCAACCCATTTCTGGATACGTCCCTGCATCTTGACCTTCATAAGCCAGTCAACATCATTGGATGTAGCTTTATAGTAAGGCGATTTTGCTACCAACTCGTCTATTTCTTCTTGAGTATAGTTCTTTGTAGTGTCCAGACCGTTGATTTTCATCCAGGTAAGGAACTTGTGATGGAAAACTATATATTCTTCAAAAGCATCGCCTGTTTCGTCTACGAAATCAATTCTTACGTTCTCGTCGTTAGGGTTGACTTTACGGCGTCTCTTATATACAGGCATGAATACAGGCTCTATACCTGATGTAGTCTGAGTCATAAGACTTGTTGTTCCTGTAGGAGCGATTGTAAGGCAGGCAATGTTTCTACGTCCGTATTTTACCATTTCTTCGTAAAGAGCAGGATCGGCTTCTTTTATACGGTTTACGAAAGGATTATTCTTTTCTCTTTCGCTGTCGTAGATTTCGAAAGCGCCGCGTTCTTTAGCCATAATAACTGATGAACGATATGCCTCAATAGCAACTGTTTTGTGTACTTTTTCAGAGAATTCAGTAGCCTCTTCAGTTCCATACCTTAATCCCATAGCAGCTAACATATCCCCTTCGGCTGTAATTCCTACTCCGGTACGTCTTCCAAGCCCTGACTTTCTGTAAATCTTTTCCCAAAGGTGACGTTCTGTATTCTTCACTTCATCGTTTTCAGGGTCAGAATCAATCTTTTCAAGGATAAGACCTATCTTTTCAAGTTCCAGATCAATGATATCGTCCATTATTCTTTGAGCATATCTTACATGTGTTTTGAACAAGTCAAAGTCAAAATATGCATCCTTGGTAAATGGATTTACCACATATGAATATAGATTTATAGCCAGCAATCGGCATGAATCGTACGGACACAATGGAATTTCACCGCAAGGGTTTGTAGATACAGTTCTGAATCCAAGGTCTGCATAGCAGTCTGGTACGGATTCCCTCAAAATTGTATCCCAAAACAGAACTCCCGGTTCTGCTGATTTCCAAGCGTTGTGTACAATTTTTCTCCAAAGTTCGTTAGCATTTATTTCTTTGACGAACTGTGGCTTTTCTGAGTCTATCGGGAATTTCTGTATATAAGGCTTGTTGTCAACTGCAGCCTGCATGAATTCATCGTCAAGTTTTACCGAAACATTTGCTCCTGTAACCTTGCCTTCTGTCATCTTGGCATCAATGAATGATTCCGAATCCGGATGTTTGATAGACACACTCAGCATAAGAGCACCTCTACGTCCATCCTGGGCAACCTCTCTTGTTGAGTTTGAATAACGTTCCATGAAAGGAACAAGGCCGGTAGATGTAAGTGCAGAGTTTTTTACAGGAGAACCTTTTGGACGAATGTGCGAAAGGTCATGACCTACACCACCCCTACGTTTCATTAATTGCACCTGTTCTTCATCGATACGGATAATAGCACCATACGAATCAGCCTGTCCGTCAAGTCCGATTACGAAACAGTTGGATAATGAAGCAACCTGATATTCATTTCCTATACCGGTCATAGGGCTTCCTTGAGGAACTATGTATTTGAAATGATCAAACAAGTCAAACAATTCCTGCGAAGTCATACCGTTAGGATAGTTTGCTTCAATTCTTGCTACTTCATTGGCCAGACGCCAATGCATGTCATTGGGGGATTTTTCATAGATGTTCCCAAATGAATCTTTTACTGCATACTTGTTTACCCAAACGCGTGCAGCCAGTTCATCTCCATTGAAATACTCTAATGAAGCTTCGTATGCCTCATTGTAGCTGTAAGTTTTTTTTTCCACGATATTATCTGTATGAATATAATTATCTTTTTTATGTCTCTTGACTAATATTACTATGTAGATTTTTCGAAATACGATTGAGTTATGCAAAGCTATCAATGTTTTTCTTATAAGCAAAGAAAAATCATATAAAGTTATCAACAGAAAATGAAAGTTTTCCACTTTTGATTTGTAAACCACTGATTATTAGTAGAATATATATTTTGTGCAATGGTAAAGTTTTCTGTTTTGAAAAACAATGAAATCTTTTTTATAATAATGGTTTTTTAAATGGAATAATATATATATTTGTGTTATCTTTGTAAAAAATGATTTTAAACTTATGGAATCTATAAAAAACAGAAGGACAATACGTAAATATAAATCACAGGATATTCCTGCTGATTTGTTGAATGCTCTCATCGAAGAGGCTTCTAGAGCTGCTACTATGGGTAATATGCAGCTTTATAGTGTTGTGATAACCCGTAGTGAAGAAATGAAGTCAAAATTGGCTCCAATGCATTTTAACCAACCTATGGTGACTAATGCTCCGGTAGTATTGACATTCTGCGCAGATTTTAATCGTTTCAGTCTGTGGTGCAGGCAGAGAAAGGCAGAACCAGGGTATGATAATTTTCTGTCGTTTATAAATGCTCTTTCAGATACATTGTTATTTACTCAAAATTTCTGTACATTGGCAGAAGATGCAGGTTTGGGTACTTGCTATTTGGGGACAACAATCTATAATCCCGAACCAATTATAGATTTGCTGGAACTCCCGGAATTGGTCGTTCCTGTGGCAACGATAACTGTCGGATATCCTGATGAGAGTCCTGCACAACCGGATAGACTACCTTTGAAGGGAATTGTTCATGAGGAAGTTTATCACCAATATTCACCAGAAAACATTGATAGCATATATTCATATAAGGAGTCTCTTCCTGAAAATCTTAATTTTATATCTATAAATAATAAAGAAACACTTGCACAGATATTTACAGATATAAGGTACAAAAAATCAGACAATGAATTTATGTCGTCCGGTTTGATTAAGGTTCTGAAACGTCAGGGCTTTTTCGAATAAAAAAATAAGCCGCAATATTGCGGCTTATTTTTTTATCTTACTCTTAAAGTAGTTTCTATTTCATCTATTTCGGCTTTAAACGCTTTGTCTACGTCTACCTGGTCTTTTACTATTTTACACGCGTGTAAAACTGTTGCATGGTCTTTCTTTCCAATCATTTGTCCAATTTTTGACGATGATGTATCTGTATGTTTTTTTGCAAGATACATTGCAACTTGTCTCACTTGAACTACTTCTCTTTTTCTTGTCTTTGTGTGAATTGTCGAAGTATCAACTTTGTAGTATTCACAAACTTTCTCTATGATGTCTTCAACTGTTACCGGTTTAACTTCAGCACATTTTACAGCTTTTCTTACTATTCTTTGTGTAAGTTCAATGTCAATGTCGCGTTTAAACAGGATTGATTGTGCAAGTAATGAATTTACTATACCTTCAAGTTCACGTACACTTTCATTTACATTTTCAGCAATATAGCTTATAACGGATTCTGATATTGTCAAACCGTCTTGACGTATCTTGTTGCGTAAAATGTTTTTACGTAATTCAGTGTCCGGCTTTTCTAGTTCAGCCACAAGTCCCCATTTGAAACGTGTGAGCAGACGGTCTTCCATTCCTTGCAACATAACAGGAGCACGGTCGGAAGTTAATATAAGTTGTTTGCCGTTTTGGTGTAAATGGTTGAAAATATGGAAGAATGTATTTTGTGTCTTTGTAACACCGGCAAATTCCTGTATATCATCAATGATAAGCACATCTATTGTCTGATAGAATGTAATGAAGTCATTGAAGTGGTTTGTCCTTACAGAGTCCGTGTATTGTACCTGAAACAAATGTGCGGATACATACAAAACTCTCTTTTCCGGATATAGTTCTTTAATGCGTGTACCGATTGCGTTTACTAGGTGAGTCTTTCCTACTCCCGACGGACCGTATATGAACAGTGGATTGAAGGTTCTTGCAGGGTTTTGTGCCACAGTTTCTGCTACAGTTCTTGAGAACTCATTACTGGTTCCTTTAATGAAATTGTCAAAGTTGTAATTAGGGTTTAGGTGTGGATCTAAATCTTGTACAACTTGTGCCTGTAAAGGGTTAGGAGTCTTATTTGCATTTTGTATATTCCCCTGTTGTACAGCCTGAGATCTTTTTTTCCCTTCTATATTTACTGTTATCTGGTTTGTCTTGTCTGTCAGTATAGAATACATCAACTCCGTACCTTCTCCAATTTCTTTATATATGGCGGCACGAAGTAACCCAACGTACTTTTCTTCCAGATATTCATAGAAGAAAGGACTTGGTACCCCTATAGTCAATGCTTTGTTCTCATATTTCAGAGGAACAATAGGCTCAAACCATGTTTTAAAAGCTGTTGCGTTGACATTGTCCCTTATGAACATAAGGCACTTGTTCCATAACGTAATAGCTTGATTCCCTTCAATCATATTTTAATTTATTTCTACAATCTAAATTTATTAAGCGAATTATCTACGTTGCAAATTTCGTAATGAAAATCTAAAAAAACAAATAACTATTTTTCTTGTTTTTCTAAAAAATACTATAACTGACTGATTATTAGGTTTTTGTGTGCGTGAGCCGTACTAACTCATATAATTTTGTTATAGCTTTGTAATATCTTGAAAATTAGATTATTATTTGTTTTTAATATATGTGTAATATTTCTTATGTATAAATATAACTGTCTGAAAGTCAGTTTAAAATGCGCGTCATTGACGCACTATTTAGAATTGTTGTTATTTAGAAGTTTTCTATATAAGGATTATTTCTCCTTTCTTCCGAAGAGAGAGAAATGAACATATCTTTTTGGGTGTTCCTGAAGGTCTTGAAGCAATGAAGCGGCATTGGCAGAAGTTGCTTTCAGGTTGTCGTATAGTTCAGTGTCATTGAATAATAGCCCAACAGTATTATCCTTATTGTTCAGTTTGTTTGTTAATGCATATACATTCTTCAGAGTTTGGTCTATCTTGTTGAATGTTCCGGCATAGTCTATACCTTTCAGATTTCCGCTTATCACTTTCAGGTCTTCCGAAATAGTAGTCACATTACTTGCCAGGGTAGGTATATCGTTGCTCATCAGTTTTTCCAGGTTACTGCTTGTCTGGCTTAGGGAAGCAGTGATTTTTTCTGCATTTTTGATAGTGTTTCCTAAAGCAGGATCTGCCAATATTCTGTTTAGTGAAGAAAGGATAGAGTCAAGTTTAGGCATCATTTTTTCCATTTGTGGTAAGAGCACTTCCTCTGCTTTTGCCATGATACCATTGTTGGCATATCCTTCTATTGTATCTCCCGGTGCTACAGTTTCGGTTTCACCATAATTCATTATTAAGTTCATTTTTACTGTTCCCAGCATTTCTGTTACAAGCTCAGCTTTGCTTCCTGCAGGTATTTTTATGTTCTTGTCCATTTCTATTTCAACGACAATATGTCCCGGGTTGTTCAGATTATACTGAATATCTCTCACCAGTCCCACTTTATAACCGTTGGCATATACCGGACTTGACAGAGCCAGACCATTCACTTGTGTATAGTCTACATAATAATAGCTCTCAGATTTGAACATGTTTATTCCCTTAAGGTAGTTTATACCCACGAAAAGTATTGCAAATGCAGCTATTGCAGCTATTCCTATTTTAAATTCTTTTCTCATAATTCTTTTTCTGTATTATTTGTTATTCTTAAATTCTTTTATCGCCTGATTGGTATTTATTTTTATTCCATTTTTAAATGCAATTATAAATGCATCTTTAAATTTAGGGTCAACTGTTTTTCTTTTTATTTGTAATATTCTGTTATAATCTTCATCTTCGGCATATGTGTATTTTATCATACCGTTTTCTTTGTAATAGCTTACATTCTTCAAACCTTTGAACTGGGAACTGTTTGCCGGAATGACTTTGTCGGAAGCCAGTATCTGTATCTTGAATACAGGTTTAGAATTGCTGTCCGGTTTGGTTGCCTCAGCTTTAGTCTCCTTGGTTGTTTCCTTTTTGATACCGGTCGTTTTGGTTTGCGTGATATTATTCTTGTAGCTCAGGAAAGCGTTAAAAATAGCTTTTGCCAGTTCGGACGTAC
Organism: Bacteroides caecigallinarum; assembly: GCF_021531075.1. GTDB lineage: Bacteria > Bacteroidota > Bacteroidia > Bacteroidales > Bacteroidaceae > Phocaeicola > Phocaeicola caecigallinarum_B. The sequence continues at coordinate 75,707 of NZ_JADYTJ010000005.1, forward strand.
CTTTATCCGATAACAGATAAGTTTCTTCTGATGGATTCGATATGTATCCAAGTTCTACAAGGACACTCGGCATGGAAGTTTCCCTTAGAACAAGAAATCCCGCTTGATGTACCCCTTTATCCACTCTGTTGCAATCCTTGAATTGCTTTTGGATAAGTGTTGCGAAATTAACACTCTGTTCCATGTTCTTATCTTGCATGAACTCAAAAATAATGTAGCTCTCAGAAGAATTAGGATTAAATCCGGCATATCTCTGTTTGTAGTCATCCTCTATTAATATTACAGAGTTTTCTTTCTTTGCCACTTCCAGATTTTCTTCTGTTCTATGTAGTCCCAAAGTGTAAGTTTCTGTACCTCTTACATGAGAGTTTTTTCTGGCTACAGCATTGGTGTGAATGGAAATGAAAAGATTTGCTTTTGCACTATTTGCTATATCCGCTCTTTTATGTAGTGGAACGAATACATCAGATTTTCTGGTGTATACTATTTTAGTATCATTGCAATTCCTTTCTATTAGTTTCCCTAATTTTGTTGCTACATTCAGGTTGATGTTTTTCTCTTTTCCTTTTCTGCCTACGGCTCCCGGGTCATTCCCTCCATGTCCGGGGTCTATAACAACCACAAATCTGTCGTTGCTGGTCTCTGCATTTACATAAATGCAAAGAAATAATATAGACAAAAATAAAATCAGTTTGTGAAAAATATTCATTCTATCCATAATGTAAACAAATCCGTGCAAAGTTAATATTTTTTTGTCCATTAATGTCGTTGTATGTTTAAGATTTTATTTTTTAACGGGCAAAAACTGTAAAATATACTATTTCATCTGATATAATGACTTTTTTTTATATCTTTGTAATATTACTCGAAAAAGGTGATAATATAATTAAGTCATAGTAATTTTTTAAATCAGAGCTTATGATATTGATAGATGGTAAGGCTATATCTGAACAGGTAAAGCAGGAAATTGCGCAGGAAGTGGCTCAGATTGTTGCTTCTGGTGGCAAGCGTCCACATTTGGCGGCAATTCTTGTTGGTCATGATGGCGGAAGTGAAACTTATGTGGCAAACAAAGTTAAGGCTTGCGAGGTTTGTGGGTTTAAGTCAACGTTGATAAGGTTCGAATCGGATGTTACCGAAGAGGAACTTCTTGCAAAGGTCCGCGAATTGAATGCCGACGATGATGTAGACGGGTTCATCGTACAATTGCCATTGCCAAAGCACATTTCAGAACAGAAGGTTATAGAGACAATTGATTATAGAAAAGATGTCGACGGCTTCCATCCTATAAATGTGGGCCGAATGTCTATCGGGTTGCCTTGTTACGTTTCTGCCACTCCTAATGGAATTTTGGAACTCCTCAAGAGGTACAATATCGAGACCAGAGGTAAAAAGTGCGTCGTCCTTGGCAGAAGCAACATTGTTGGTAAGCCAATGGCTTCGTTGATGATGCAGAAAGCATATCCGGGTGATGCCACTGTCACTGTTTGTCATAGCCGAAGTACCAATCTTGTTGAAGAATGTCGTGAGGCTGATATAATAATAGCGGCTCTTGGACAGCCGGAGTTTGTAACTGCCGGTATGGTAAAGGAAGGTGCGGTCGTTATTGACGTTGGTACTACAAGGGTGCCGGATGCCACCAGAAAGTCAGGCTTCAAGCTTACTGGGGATGTTAAATTCGACGAGGTATCACAGAAATGTTCTTATATAACTCCGGTGCCGGGGGGAGTTGGTCCTATGACTATAGTGTCTCTTATGAAAAACACTCTTCTGGCCGGAAAGAAAGCCATATATAAATAATCAGATTTAGTTTGATTGCACCACACATATATAATTAATAATAAAAACGTCACATTAACGATATATACCTCTTAGCTTCTTCTTTAAATATGTCTATAATAAATAAGTATATATCACGATTGTTGCCGGCAGTGTTATTTCTGTCGGCAACATCTGTTTTTGCAGTATCCCCGGATTCTATTTCAATTTTTTTTGCCGGCGATCTGATGCAGCATGATGCCCAGATCAAAGCCGCAAAACGGATGGACGGTAGTTATGACTACAGCAATAGTTTTGCTCATGTCAGGTCCTATATACGTTCTGCCGATATTGCCGTCGGTAATCTGGAAGTTACTTTAGGTGGCACCCCCTATAGGGGATATCCTGCTTTTAGTGCTCCAGATGAATATCTTTATGCCATTCGCGATGCCGGCTTCGATGTTCTGATGACAGCTAATAACCATTGCATGGATAGGGGAGTGACGGGGCTGAGGAGAACAATAAAAATGGTAGACTCACTCAGGATTAAACGTGCCGGTACCTACATTGATAAAGAAGACAGAATACATAATTATCCGTTGTTGATAGAGAAGAAAGGTTTCAGAATAGCTTTCCTGAATGCCACTTATGGAACAAACGGGATACCGGTCAAAGAACCCGGAACAGTTAATTTTATTGACAGAGACCAGCTGAAAGCTGATATTTTGAAGGCCCGTTTGATGAAACCGGACATAATAATTGCTTTTATGCATTGGGGGCAGGAATATAAAACGATGCCCTCTCCTGAAGAAGTGGATTTGGCCAAATGGTTGATTGCCTTGGGAGTCAATCATGTCATAGGTTCCCATCCGCATGTCATCCAGCCTGTAGCTCTGATGGGCGATAGTGTCACACCACAAAAGAATCTTGTAGCTTTTTCGTTGGGTAACTATATATCTAATATGAGTGTCCTCCATACTGATGGAGGCCTGTCTCTAAAATTATTGTTTAAGAAAGTAAACGGTATTACCCGACTCGTATCTTATGAAAAGTTATTGGTGTGGACTTCAAGGCCTGTATTAAATGAAAAGTCGGATTTCATTCTTTATCCATCCTCTATAGACCGAAAGTGTCTGAATAACAGGGAAAAACAGAAAATGGAGAACTTTCTTATAGATGCGGGGAAAATATTGGACAGTGGAAAAGATATTATGAAACCAGACAAAAATGAAAAAAAACAGACGAAAAGTTTGCAAAATCGGAAATAATGCGTACCTTTGCATCGCTTTTGAAAGGAAAGCCGACATATGGTGACTATAGTTCAGTCGGTTAGAGCGTCAGATTGTGGTTCTGAATGTCGTGGGTTCGAGTCCCACTAGTCACCCTTTCCTGTTCATGAGCTATATGGTGACTATAGTTCAGTCGGTTAGAGCGTCAGATTGTGGTTCTGAATGTCGTGGGTTCGAGTCCCACTAGTCACCCCATCCGATTGAATTTTTCTGAGTCCTGCATTATGCAGGACTTTTTTTATGCATAAACTTTTGTATAATTTGTACTTTTTTTAGAAACTTTTTTCTATCTTTGCCAAAAAGAGTTATATGAAGTTTCGTAATGTTGTTAAAATAGGGGTTGGATTATCTGTATTGTTATTCTGCTTAGGAGTGGCATTCTACAGTTTTGTTAGTCTTACGGATGCAGAGAAAGGCAAGGATGTAAATATGTTTGCCCTGATACCGGACGACTGTAACGGTGTCCTCGATACAGACAATATAGGATATTATACCAGTGAGTTCCCCCGCACTTCATATGCAGTCGATTTAGACACATTGCATCATTCAGAGTTGATAAACAATATTCTTACAGACATCACAAAATATACTTCGGTCAATACTCATGGTCTGTCAAATCAGATAAGACGTATCATGATAAGTTTTCATAACTCGGCCTCACCCAAAGATGTAGTGGCATATTTTAAGGTCTCAAATACAGGAACAGGTTTTGTGTTGGACATTCTCAGGCAGAAATACGGTCCTGATATATATCCCAAGACAGAAGATTATAGAGGAAGAAAAATAGAGATTTTTCCTTTGGGCAAGACGGCAAATTTCCTGTCTGTGCTCTCAGGCGAAGGATATATAGTAGTAAGTTATCACAAAAAACTTATAGAGCGTGTAATTGATGCGATCAAGGATGGCACATCATTGTCCAATGATGATGTATTTAAGAAATACCAGGAGAAAAAATCAGCCAATTATTTGACTTTTTACGGTCGTACGGCGTCATTGCCGTTATTGTCTGAAAACCATTCTCACATATGGAGTGAGTTCGAACTTCATCTCAATAGCGATGTTCTTTATCTTAGCGGTTCAATGTACGAACCGGACAGCTGTTCACAGGGAATGAGTTACAGACTGGAGAATATTCCTGCCATCTCGGAAGACAGTATCCTGGTCGTATCTGGTCGTGAAAAAGTAGACTCATGTGTCTCAAAAGTCCTTTCGGAACCTAGAAACAGTATTTTTGACCAGTGTGTTTCAAATCTGTCAAGAGAGGCTTCATATATTATGGTTGCCGATATGGATAAAGTGGCTGAAAATATAAAACTTTATTCATCCTATGTTCCAGGATTTATCTGCGAGAATATCGAACTTTTCCGTCCTTTCATTATTTCTTCCCAGATTACCGAAGTAAACGGCAAGTTCTCACATATATACGTTTTTACGTATAAGGAATAAAATTTCTATCTCACCTTGTTTCTTATAAAGTGAGGGCCTGCCTTGAATTTGAAGTAGAACATTGATATCACGGTCAATATGGCTCCAAACAGATATGCATATCTGAATGATGCAATTTCGGCTATACTTCCTCCGCTCAGCATTCCTATACCTATACCTACATCCCATGATGTCAGGTAAGTGCTTGTAGCGGTTCCTCGTTGGCTGTTTGGAGCAAGATTTACGAACAGAGTGTTGTAAGCAGGAAACATGGTTCCGAATCCCACTCCCAGAAGCAGCGATATCAGGAAGAAGAATACCGTAGTTATCATGTAGTTCCATTCTATTATCCATCCGCATGCCGTAAGTCCGAAATAACAGAACGACACAAGATACATTCCTGCCGTTATAACCTCAGTAATTTTTCCTTTATCAACCAGTCTTCCGCTGAAAAGTCTGCTTATAGCCATTCCCACAGCCATGAATGTAAAGAACAATCCGGTCTCTGCCGTTATACCTATTTGTTTTGCATACATAGCCACATAGTTTGTGGTCATTCCGTAAGGGATGGAAAGCAGCAGTAGGCTCAGTCCACCGGGTAATCCTTTTATTAAAATAAACCTGTCCAGTGAAATAGGTTCGCGTTTCACCGGAGGGCGGTACTCTGTTTTTACACACGATGCCATTATGATACCCAGTACGCCGGAACATAATGCATATGTGAAGATAGTAGTATAAGTAGCCCCCGCATTGTGCAGAAACAGTCCGAACATCGGTCCCACTGACATGGCCAGATTGTTAGTCAGTCCGTAATATCCCAGTCCTTCACCTCTTCTTGACGAAGGCATTATGTCAATCACCAGTGTATTGCCGCCTACGGTCACCATTCCGAATGAGAAACCGTGAACAACTCTCAGTATGATGAACAGGGTGAGGGTTCCTGCCAGCATATATCCGGCAAATATAGATGTGAAAATAAAATAGGCCACCAGGTATAGAGGTTTTCTGGCGAATGTGTCAAGAAAATATCCCGAGAAAGGTCTTATACACAGCGCTGCGATAGTGTAGCATGACAACACGATACCTATTGTGGTATTCGATACCCCAAATATCTCCTCCAGATAGAAAGGCAATACAGGGATCAGTAGCCAGAAGCCGAAATATAGCAGGAAGTTTGCTGCCAGTATGCAGCAATAACTTGGTGTGATAAGTCTGTCTTTACTCATATCTATACGTAATTTGCCGATTTTATAGTCCAAAGGCACGGACTCACCGTTTGATGATCTCCGTGCCTTGATATAAATTATGTTTTTTTCTTAGCCAGTTATCAGTTGGCAGCTTCGAATTCAGTCAGGAATCTTGTATCGTTTTCAGAGAACATACGCAAGTCTTTAACCTTGTACTTAAGGTTTGCAATACGTTCCACACCCATACCGAATGCGTATCCTGAATACACCTTGCTGTCTATTCCGTTAGCTTCAAGCACAGCAGGGTCCACCATACCGCAACCAAGGATTTCCACCCAACCGGTGTATTTACAGAACGGACATCCTTCGCCTCCACAGATATCACAGCTGATATCCATTTCTGCGCTAGGCTCTGTAAATGGGAAGTATGACGGACGAAGACGAATCTTTGTACCTTCGCCAAACATTTCCTGTGCAAACTGGAGCAGAACCTGTTTCAGATCGGTAAATGAAACGTTCTTGTCAACGTACAGTCCTTCTACCTGATGGAAGAAGCAGTGTGCTCTATAGCTGATAGCTTCGTTTCTGTATACACGTCCCGGGCAGATTACTCGGATAGGAGGTTGCGAAACTTCCATTACTCGGCTTTGTACAGACGAAGTATGGGTTCTCAGGATAATGTCCGGATGGCTTTCTATAAAGAAAGTGTCCTGCATGTCGCGTGCCGGATGGTCTTCAGCAAAGTTCATAGAAGAGAATACGTGCCAGTCATCTTCCACTTCAGGACCATCGGCAATGGTAAATCCCATACGGCTGAAAATGTCTATTATTTCATTCTTTACAATGCTCAGCGGATGGCGTGTACCCAGGTCTATAGGATAAGCGGTACGTGTAAGGTCAAGTTCGGCAGCACCGTTGTCCTGCATTTCGAAAGCCTCTTTCAGAGCTGCTATACGTTCCTGTGTACGGTTCTTCAGCTCGTTCAGTTTCATTCCCACTTCCTTTTTCTGTTCGGCAGCCACATTTCTGAAGTCGGCCATAAGTGCATTTATAGCACCCTTTTTACTAAGGTATTTTATTCTCAGAGCTTCCAGTTCTTCTGCATTCGAAGCTTTCAGATCTTCTATTTCCTTAAGTAACTCTTCTATTTTTGCTAACATATATTACTGTTTTAAATTTTTTATATTGGCGCAAAGTTAAGTATTTAAACTGAAATATTTCCTTTTTCGCGGAATAAAAAAGAAAACTTGACTTATATTAGTTAGCAAATCGAAAAAATAGGTAATTTTGTTGCGTTTTTAATATTAGGTATTGTTAGATGAAAAATATTCTATTGGGACATGTCTTGCTGTTTCTGGTAGTATCGTGTACATTACAGCATAAGAAATCTGATTCCCTTTCGGATGTAGAAGGGCAGGAGCTGGTTGAAACAGACAGTGTCATTGCTTCGGACGAGGCGATGGACGACACATTGATTGTGGTTGATGAGATTGTGCCGGTTACAGCCGATGCCAGTTTTATAGATTTTCTTTATTATTTCACCTCCGATAAGGATTTTCAGCATTCGCGAATCATTTTTCCTGTATCGTTCTATAATGATACCACTGTGGCCAGACTTACATCCGAACAGTGGGAGTTTGACCCAATGTTTGATTCCGACCAGCTCTACACTGTGATATTCGATAAGGAAGAAGAACTGGAGTTGGAGAATGCATCCTCTTCGCAGAGTGTTCAGATAGACTGGATGTACCTTTCGGATTTTCATATCAAGAGGTATTATTTCGAGTTGAAAAACAATCAATGGTTTCTCGAAGCTGTGAATAAGGAAAAGATGTCCCGTTCATCATCCTTCGGCGAGAATTTCTATGATTTTTACACACGTTTTGCTTCCGACACAGTTTTTCAGGCCGAACGTCTGGCAAAACCTCTGCTGTTTTCTACAGTCGATCCCGAAGATGAATTCTCAGTTCTTGAAACCACGCTCGAACCGGGTCAGTGGTTTGCATTCCGTCCTCCTATGCCGTTGGACAGGCTCTCCAATATACGTTACGGACAAGGTGACACGGAACGTTCCAATACCAAGATTGTAGAGTTCAAGGGACTTGGCAACGGATTTAGCAATACTATGTATTTCCATCGTATTCACGGAAAATGGAAACTTGTTAAATTTGAAGACCTGGGCGATTGATTTAATATTAATATTTATATACTGATGAAGGAATATACAGATTTCTCTATACTTCGATATAACACTTTTGGGATGGACGTCAAGGCTTCCCGTTTTATAGAATACACATCCGTAAGCGAACTTAAGACATTGCTGAAATCGGTTGAACAACCTTTCTTGCATATAGGTGGCGGTAGTAATCTGCTTTTTCTTTCCGATTATAAAGGAACAATTCTCCATTCAGCCATAAAAGGATTTGAAATTGTTTCGCAGACCGACGAGTATGTCGATGTCAAGGCCGGAGCAGGCGAGATATGGGATGATTTTGTTGCATATACGGTGTCTTGCGGATGGTACGGTGCAGAGAATCTGTCTATCATTCCAGGCGAGGTAGGTGCATCTGCGGTCCAGAATATCGGTGCTTACGGTGTAGAGGCAAAGGATATAATATTAAGTGTGCATACCGTTGATGTTGCCGATTTGTCCGAACGCATATTCACAAACCGTGAATGTACATATTCCTATCGCTATAGTAAATTCAAGGGCGAGTACAAGGGAAAATATATTGTGACACATGTCACTTACCGTCTGTCCAGGAAACCCTGTTTTCATCTTTCTTATGGAAACATAAGTTCCGAACTTGAAAAACGTTCCTTGCCGCCCACATTGGATAACGTACGTAGTGTAATTATCGACGTACGTCGTTCCAAGTTGCCGGAACCATCCGAACTTGGCAATGCCGGAAGTTTCTTTATGAACCCTGTCGTGACGGTGGAAAAGTTTAAGGAGTTACAATCGGCATATCCTGACATCCCCAATTATCAGGTAGGCGATGATGCCGTAAAGATACCTGCAGGATGGATGATTGACCGTTGCGGATGGAAAGGGCGTAGCATAGGACGTGCAGGTGTTTACCATAAGCAGGCGTTGGTACTGGTAAACCTGGGAGGAGCCGACGGGCAGGAAATTGTAAATCTTGCCGGTGAGGTTATCAAGTCTGTAAAAGATAAGTTTGGAGTAGAGATACATCCTGAAGTAAACTACATATACTGATTATAAATACAACGATATGAAGATAACGATATTGGGAAGCGGAACATCTACCGGAGTGCCACAGATAGGTTGTACATGTCCGGTTTGCACCAGTAATGATCCTCGCGACCGCCGTCTCAGGTGTTCCGGACTTATTGAAGTGGATGGTGTAAGGATACTGATAGATTGCGGTCCTGATTTTCGTGAACAGATGTTGCGTTATGCTGATTTTGCCCCTATAGATGCTGTCCTGATAACTCATGAACATTACGATCATGTAGGAGGACTCGACGACCTTCGTCCTTTTTGTCAGTTTAAGGATGTTCCTGTATATGCCGAAGATTATACAGCCGAGCGTCTTCAGCAACGCATTCCATACTGTTTTGTAGAACATCCGTATCCCGGAGTGCCAAAAATACCATTACAAAGAATTGAGCCTGGCAAACCATTCTCTGTAGCAGGTATGTATGGAAATTCTGTAGAGGTTATTCCTTTCAGGGTGTTTCACGGGAAGATGCCTATTTTGTCGTTCAGGATAGGTAATATGGCATGGATTACTGATATGACGGAAATCCCCGATGAAAGCAATGTATATCTTGATAATCTAGACTGTCTGGTAATGAATGCCTTGCGTTTGGAACCGCATTGGACTCACCAGAGTCTCCCCGAAGCAATCCAGCGTGCGCAGCATATTTCTGCACGCAGTACATATTTCATTCATGCCAGCCATCATATAGGACTGCATGCAGATGTTGAAAGCTCTTTACCCGAAAATATGTATCAGACTTACGATGGAATGCAGATAGAGTTATAGAATAATTGTTGAGTAAATCCCTGGCTGGTGCTTAGGATTTACTCAATTTCTTTTGGTATAGCTTGTCTATAAGGTCATTTCTGCCCATTCTTCTCAGCTCGTTTATGATAGCTTTCCTCTCTTCAGGTTTGTACCAGAAGAAGAACATTCGTTGAGCCAGTTTCTCCTTCTGGCTTTTTGCCGAGAATATCGGTTCCAGTGTATATGGATGAAATCCCGTATACCATGCCTCGGTAGCCACAGTCATTGGTGTAGGCGTAAAGTCCTGAACCTGTTCCAGGTGGAAGTCCAGTCTTTTTGTTATAACCGCCAGTTCTGCCATATCCTCTGCAGTACATCCCGGATGGCTGCTTATGAAGTAAGGAATAATCTGTTGTCGCAGATTACACTCAGCATTTATACGGTCGAATATCTTCTTGAAACGTTCGAACTGCTCGAAAGGAGGTTTTCTCATTATGTACAGCACCTTGTCGCTGGTATGTTCAGGAGCAACCTTAAGTCGGCCGCTTACGTGTTTCATTATCAGTTCGCGTGTATATTCGCGAGTGCTTCTGTTCACCTCCTGATCTTTGCTTTCGTGCAGAAGCAGGTCGTATCTCACACCGCTTCCTATGAAACTTTTCTTTATGCCCGGCAAGGCATCCACTGCATGATAAATATCCAGCAATGGCCTGTGGTCGGTATTCAGATTTGGACATACCTGTGGGTGTATACACGACGGGCGTTTACATTTCCTGCACATAGCCTCGTTCCTTCCCTTCATGGCATACATATTGGCAGAAGGACCTCCAAGGTCGCTCAGATATCCCTTGAAGTCAGGCATTTCTGTAATGGCTTTCACCTCCTTCAGGATACTCTCCTTGCTTCTGCTCACTATGAATTTACCCTGATGGGCAGAAATAGTACAGAAAGCACATCCCCCGAAACATCCTCTGTGCAGGTTGACCGAGAATTTTATCATCTCATACGCCGGAATGCGTTTGTTCTTGTATTTGGGATGTGGCAGACGCGTGTATGGCAAGTCGAACGACATATCCAGCTCTCCCTGCGTCATAGGAGGGTAGGGCGGATTTACCACTACCACCTTCTTTCCTGTTTCCTGTATTATTCTCTGTGCGGCATATTTGTTCGATTCCTCTTCTATGTGCTTGAAATTTTCCGCCTGTTTTTTCTTGTCCTTTAAACATTCCTCGTGCGAGAAAAGCTTTAAGTCGTTTTCCTGAGCCTCAAACTCCTCTTTGTTGCACACGTATGCCGTCTGCAGAATATCCGTAGGTATGCAGTTGTTCTCTTTCAGATGCTTGCACAGATTCGTGATAGGTTTTTCTCCCATACCATAGATAAGCAGGTCGGCACCCGAATCCACCAGTATGGATTGTCTCACCTTGTCCTGCCAGTAATCATAATGTGTAAGCCTTCTTAGCGATGCCTCTATTCCACCTATGATTACCGGTACGTCAGGATACAGTTTTTTTAGAATTTGCGAATAAACTATCGTAGGATATTCAGGTCGCATATCGTGGCGTCCGTCCGGAGTATAAGCATCCTCGCTGCGTAGACGTTTGTTGGCAGTGTACTTGTTCACCATGCTGTCCATGCATCCTGCCGATATACCGAAGAACAGTCTTGGCTTTCCCAGCTTCTTGAAGTCCCTGAGGTCGTCCCTCCAGTTTGGTTGAGGAATGATGGCCACTTTAAGTCCTTGTGCTTCAAGCATTCGTCCTATTACGGCAGCTCCGAATGATGGATGGTCCACGTATGCATCACCACTGAACAGGATAACGTCAAGTTCATCCCATCCTCTCAGTTCCACTTCCTTCTTGGTTGTTGGCAACCAGTCTGTTAGATTATATGCCTTCAATATTTATTCCTCTATATCTTCAATATTTCCTTTTTCTCTCTCCCAGTTTATGTAAAGCATAATTAGTTGATGCAGTCCGAAAGCCTTCATGTTGTCATGATAAATTACGTTCAGACACAGGTCCAGCAAGTCTTTGCAGTCATCTTCTGTCGAGGCTATGAGCGAACGCACGTTCAGTTTCAGTTTTTCCAGAACACTCTCGTCCACTATACCGTTACTGTCTATAAGTTGCTGGAACAGCGAATATTTTTCTATTGTCTTCAGATTTTCTTCCGTAATGTTCAGGCTTCTTGTGCCTGACTGGTTTGCTTGAATTGTAAACATGGTTTTATTGTTTATGTTGTTCTTAAGTACAAATATATGAAATATATTGTTGTGTTGAAAAATATTTCATAAAAAAAGCCTACATCTCTGTAGGCTTTCCGTTATCTTCTTATTATATATCTCCTATATCAAATTTCTCAGGATGCTTTCCCTTGAAATCCTTGAAATAAAGTTTTATTTCGCGCATATCTTTCTCTATGTCGCCTGTTGGCATTATAGCCTTATTGGCATAAATGCATTTTCTTTCATAGTCTATACCTATCAGTACGATTGGTATTTCTGCCCCGCTTGCTATGAAATAAAAACCTTTTTTCCAGTTCGAATTGGCCGACCTTGTTCCTTCCGGAGTAATTGCCAGATGGAATTTCTTGCTTTCTTTTATAAGTTTCACAGTCTGTTCCACCAACGATGTACGTTTGTCTCTATTTACTGGTATTCCGCCCATCCATCTGAAAATATATCCCAGCGGAAAAAAGAACCATTCTTTTTTCATGAAGAATCCGGATTCGCGTCCTATCGCGCCTATAAACAGTTTGCCTATTATCAAATCCCAGTTTGTGGTATGGGGGGCAGCACATATTATACATTTGTCATAGTCCGGAACATTGACTTCGGCCTTCCATCCTAACAGCTTGAAATATATAAAACTGAAAAGTGCTTTCTTCATTTCCTGCTGTTGTGGATTATTTTTCGTTCAGTTTGTTGAATATTTCTTCAATCTGTGTGTTAAAGTCTGATTTAAGCTTTTTGTAGAAGCCTTTCACATTTCCCGGTTCTGTATGGCTGATGCGGCTGATTATGTCTGCACGCAGGTTCATAGCCTTTTCCACTAATTCAGCAATCACTTCACGTCTTCCTGCATCGGCATTCATGCCTTCAATGAAACACATACCTATAGTAACTTCAGAAATATAATTCACATGCTTTTTCAAGTTTCTTCTACTAGCCATAATTCAATGAATTTAATTGATTAATAAATAATGATTTTGTCGTAAAGATAGTGTTTTTGTTGGAATATTTATTCCTTTTGCCCAAATATTATTCCTGCTGTGTATTTTTTTTATCAGAGGTTTTCGTATTTCCGAAAAAAAGACGAAATTTGCACGGTATGTTTTTAGGGCGTATTGCGCTGGAAAAAATGACAAGGCGTTTTTTCAAAAAGCATCATAGCATTAAGAAAGACTATAAATAACATACACCTTATATAAATAAATTTTGAAATTATGACAAAAAGTGCATTACAAATTGCAAGAGCTGCTTATCAGCCAAAATTACCAAAAGCCCTTACAGGTGCAGTTGCTGTAAAAGAAGGTGAAGCTACTCAGTCTGTAGCTGACCAGGAAGCAATCCAGAAGTTGTTCCCTAACACTTACGGAATGCCTTTGATTCAGTTCGTAGAAGGAAAGGCTCAGAACACAGCCGAAATGAATGTAGGTGTTATCTTGTCTGGTGGACAGGCTCCTGGTGGTCACAACGTTATCTCTGGTCTTTTCGACGGTATCAAGAAACTTAATCCAAATAACAAACTTTACGGATTTATCCTTGGTCCTGGCGGTTTGGTAGACCATAACTATAAAGAACTTACTGCTGATATCATCGACGAATACCGCAACACTGGTGGTTTCGATATCATCGGTTCAGGTCGTACAAAACTTGAAAAAGAAGAACAGTTCGAAAAAGGTTACGAAATCCTGAAAGAACTTGGCATCAAGGCTTTGGTTATCATCGGTGGTGACGACTCTAACACTAACGCTTGCGTTTTGGCTGAATACTATGCTGCAAAGAACTATGGCGTACAGGTAATCGGTTGTCCTAAGACTATCGACGGTGACTTGAAGAACGAAATGATTGAAACTTCATTCGGTTTCGATACTGCATGTAAGACTTATTCAGAACTTATCGGTAATATCGAACGCGACTGTAACTCAGCTCGCAAATACTGGCACTTCATCAAGTTGATGGGACGTTCTGCTTCTCACATCGCTCTTGAATGTGCTCTTCAGACTCAGCCAAACATCTGTATCGTTTCAGAAGAGGTTGAAGCTAAGAATATGTCACTTGACGAAGTTGTAACTTACATCGCTCAGGCTGTTGCAAACCGTGCTGCTGAAGGAAACAACTTCGGTACAGTTCTTATCCCTGAAGGTCTTATCGAGTTCATCCCTGCTATGAAGGCTCTTATCGCTGAATTGAATGACTTCCTTGCTGCAAACGGTGAAGAATTCAACAAAATTGAACCTAACAAGCAGCGTGAATATATCATCAGCAAGCTTTCTGCTGAAAACTCAGCTATCTATGCTTCTCTTCCAGAAGGTGTTGCACGTCAGTTGTCACTCGACCGCGACCCACACGGAAACGTACAGGTATCACTTATCGAAACAGAAAAACTTCTTTCTGAAATGGTTGGTAAGAAACTTGCTGCATGGAAGGCTGAAGGCAAGTTCGTAGGTAAGTTCTCTGCACAGCACCACTTCTTCGGTTACGAAGGACGTTGCGCTGCTCCATCTAACTTCGATGCAGACTACTGCTACTCACTTGGTTATACAGCTTCATTGCTTATTGCAAGCGGTAAGACTGGTTATATGTCATCAGTACGCAACACTACTGCTCCTGCTGCTGAATGGATTGCAGGTGGTGTGCCTATCACTATGATGATGAACATGGAACGTCGTCACGGCGAAATGAAACCTGTTATACAGAAGGCTCTTGTTAAACTTGACGGTGCTCCTTTCAAGGCATTCGCTGCACAGCGTGAAACTTGGGCTAAGGAAACTGCATACGTTTATCCGGGTCCTATTCAGTATTTCGGTCCTACAGAAGTTTGCGACCAGCCAACTAAGACTCTTCAGTTGGAACAGGCTAAATAATATCGGTTTATGACTGATATAATATAATTGCCAAGAATCACCACAGCCAAGCAACAGAGTATGTATGCTCCTGTGGTGATTTTTTTACTATTGTGAATGTGCGTGTAGTCTATATTTGAAGTTATAGAAGTTATAGAAGTAAGTAGGTAATAGCTTTTCAAATCTTCAAACTTGTGTAGCTTGAATAATAATATTTTAAACCATGATAAAAGAACCGAAAGTTTCTGTGGAGAAGAAGGTCTCAAAAAAGCCTGCCACAAGGCGCAAACCCCAGCAAACAGCAAATGGCGGAAGTCGCAAATCGGTAAGGACTAAATCTTCCACTCCAAAGAAACATACAAAGCCCCGTAAACTCTCGGATGCAGCACATTACGCTCTGATGGCAGTAGGTGCTTTGATATTTGTGGTTGGATTTTATTATTTCTTCATACGCCCTTATTCATACAGGTGGAAGCCATGCTACGGCATGAAGGCGTACGGCGTATGTCTGCCATACGGATATGCGGTACACGGAATAGACGTCTCACACCATCAGGACGAAATAGACTGGAAGGCCTTAAAGACTGTGCAGTATGCACAGTTCCCGGTACGTTTCGTATTTATTAAGGCTACCGAAGGAGGCGATTTTAAGGACAGGGCTTTCGACTATAATTTTGCCGAGGCCGACAGTACGCACTTCGTACGTGGAGCATATCATTTTTATAATCCGAACACCGACCCGGTGAAACAGGCGGATTTCTTTATTAAAAATGTGAAACTGAAAGCCGGAGATTTGCCTCCCGTACTCGACATAGAAAAGAAACCAAAGGATGTAGATAAACTGAAAAAGGATCTTCTGGTGTGGCTTGACAGGGTAGAGGAGCATTATAAGGTTAAACCGATATTGTATACTTCGTATAAGTTCAAGAACAAATATCTGTCCGATTCTGTTTTTAATACATACCCATATTGGATTGCCCATTATTATGTCGATTCCGTACGGTACGAAGGCGAATGGAAGTTCTGGCAGCATACGGACGTCGGCACCTTGCCGGGAATAAATGAACAGGTGGACCTCAATGTATTCAACGGCTCCATGAGCGACTTATTGGAATTAACAATTAAGAATTAACAACTAACAACCAACAACTAACAACTAAAAACCAACAACTAATTATCACATGAACATTCTACTGAATATACTCTGGATAATCTTTGGCGGATTATTCGTCAGTCTGGAATATATCGTATCCAGCTTTCTCCTTATGGTTACCATTGTAGGAATACCGTTTGGACTCCAGACACTCAAACTGGCAGTGCTTGCCCTTTTCCCTTTTGGAGTGAAGGTACAAAGCACACCGTCGAATGGAGGATGTCTTAGTGTTTTCATGAACCTTCTGTGGATTCTTCTGGGAGGGATATGGATTGCGCTTACTCACTTGCTTTTCGGAGCATTGCTGTGCATCACCGTCATAGGAATACCTTTCGGAATGCAGCATTTCAAGTTGGCAGGACTTGCCCTTACACCGTTCGGCAAGACTATATCGTGAGACTATTTATTTTTTAATCTTTAATACATTTTTATTGATGACAAAATTCTCTCGTGCGTTCTGGACAGCGAACCTGTCGGAACTTTTTGAACGTATGGCCTATTATGCCATCTTTATCGTAATTACACTTTATCTTTCAAACACATTAGGCTTCAACGATATCGAAGCAAGTCTTATTTCCGGCCTCTTTTCCGGTGGTCTCTATTTCCTGCCTATGTTCACCGGAGCATTTGCCGACAAGATAGGCTACCGCAAAGCCATTCTGATAGCCTTTACCCTGCTCACTATCGGTTATCTGGGCCTTGGTATGCTACCTGTAATGCTGGAATCTGCAGGACTAGTGGAATATGGCGAAAAGACTCATTTCACCGGCCTTGAAACCAGCAGTCTGCGTCTGCTCATCGTTCCTATAATGGTGATACTTGTTATCGGAGGTTCGTTCATCAAGTCCATCATTTCTGCATCTGTAGCAAGAGAAACCACATCCGAAACACGTGCACGCGGATATTCCATCTTCTATATGATGGTCAACATAGGAGCCTTTACCGGCAAATGTTTTGTCGACCCATTACGTTCTGTTGTTGGCGATGAGGCTTATATCTACATCAATTTCTTCTCGGCTACATTGTGTTTCTTAGCCCTGCTTACCATATTTTTCTTCTTTCATTCAGCCAATACATCCGGCGAAGGCAAGAGCATGGCCGAGGTGTTCCGCGGACTTGGCAAGGTGTTCACAAACGGCCGTCTGCTTCTGTTGATACTTATCGTTACAGGTTTCTGGATGATTCAGCATCAGATGTATGCCACAATGCCTAAATACGTTATCCGCATGGCCGGTGAGACAGCAAAGCCGGGATGGATAGCCAATGTAAATCCTTTCGTGGTGGTAATCTTCGTGAATATAATCACCCAGCTTATGGCAAAGCGCAAGGCACTTACATCTATGACTGTGGGTATGTTCCTTATCCCTCTTTCTGCATTGATTATGGCTACTGGAAATATGTTTGAAGGTGATATTTTCGGTATGCACCCTATCACAGTGATGATGATTGCCGGTATTGCCGTACAGGCACTTGCCGAGTGTTTCATTTCTCCGCGATATATGGAATTCTTCTCTCTTCAGGCTCCGAAAGGCGAGGAGGGACTCTATTTAGGATTCAGCCATCTGCATTCATTCCTTGCTTCAGTAATAGGTTTCGGTCTGTCCGGTATTCTTCTTACAGCATATTGTCCTGACCCTGCACTGTATGACTCTGTAGAAGCATGGAAAGCCGATGCTGCCAATGCCCATTACATCTGGTACTGGTTTACCGGTATTGGTGCCATTTCTGCCATTGCGCTTATTATATATGCCAAGGCAACAAAGAATGCGAAATAATTTTCTTGTTGAGTGAACGGTCACTGAACGATGAGCATTCACCGTAAATATTAAGAAAAGGAAAGACGCATAATGAATGTTTTTTTTGAGGTCATTCATTATGCGTCTTTTGTTTTGCAAAGACTTTTTATTACCTTATCACTCCATCACAAGTTTCACTGCAGCCCAATTGTTCTTCTCGCGGTAATGTACAAACTTCAGTCCCAGACTTTCACCTTTGCTGCGGATGGCATCTATATCCTGTACATAGAATCCGCTCATATATATTTCCGAACCTTTGTGCATACATGCTGTATATGCAGCCATGTCGTTCAGAAGAATATTTCTGTTGATGTTTGCTATTATCACATCGAAAGGCTTGCGTCCTTCCAGTAACGATGCATCACCCAGTTCCACTGTGATATTGTTTATATTGTTCAGTGCTATATTGTCTCGCGAATTGTTCACACACCAGTCGTCTATATCGATGGCTGTTACAGGGTCTGCTCCTCTCATGCTTGCCAGGATTGCAAGTATTGATGTTCCGCAGCCCATGTCGAGTACAGATTTGCCTTTCAGGTCGGCGTCAAGCAGTTCGCCAAGGATAGAACTTGTTGTTTCGTGATGTCCTGTTCCGAAAGCCATCTGCGGATTAATGACAATGTCATATTCAGCCTTTGGATAATCCTTGTGGAATGTGCTGTGTATCACACATCTGTCTTCTATTACTATAGGTTGGAAGAAGTTCTTTTCCCATTCTTCGTTCCAATCCTTGTCTTCCGGTTCTGTTATGGTGTATGTTATCTCTGTATTGGGAATAGGGAAATCTGCTATTATGTTTTTTAGGGCTTCTTCGTCGAAAAGTGACTGTTGTATATAGGCTTGCATGCCTCCTTCGCATTCTACAAAACTTTCAAAACCTGCTTCAGCCGTAAGTGCGGAAAGGATGTCTGTAATAGTTTCATTACATGGATTAGCGGAAAATGTAACTTCAAAGTATTTCATATGTGGATTTTTTTGTTTAATTTATGACGCAAAGATAATAAAAGAATGAATGGCATAATAATGTTGTTTACCTTTGTTTATCTTGATATTGTGAAATAATAAATTTAAATATACTATATTTCGGATTAATTGTTTATCTTCGCATAAATGAACTGTTAAAATGTCATATATATGGAAAGAACTGTATTTAATAAAGCTCAACTTGAGATGCTTGAAATTATGGCAAATGTGCGTTCGGAAAAGGAGTTGGATGAACTTAAGCATGTGATATCTGAGTATTATGCTAAGCGTGCAGATGAAGAAATGGAAAAATTATGGGAATCTGGTCAATGGAATGAACAGACATTAAAGGATTTAAGTAACGCTCATTATCGTACGCCTTATAAGCAATGAACAGGTTAATTGTTTTGGATACCAATTGTTTGGTACAAATGTTGTCTATCCATAGTCCGTATCGTCCAGCATGGCAGGCATTTCGAGATGGTAAGTATATCCTATGCGTTACAAATGAAATATTGGAAGAATATCAGGAAATTATATGTAGAGTAGCAAATGATGTCGTAGCTCATAATATTGTTAATGCAATAGCACGTAGCCCATATACTCGTTTTTTTACTCCCCATTTTCACTTTCGCCTAATAGAACAAGACCCTGATGATAATAAATTTGTTGATTGTGCTATAGTGGCAGGTGCAGATTACATAGTAAGTGAGGATGCTCATTTTCGTGTTTTGGATACAATTCCTTTTCCTAAAGTTTTTGTATTAAGATTGGAGCAGTTTATAGCAGAATTAGAAAATTACTAACTTACTTTCCTATTCAAGATTCAATATCGTCTTATCATATATTTTGATATGGTGAGGCGATTTTTTTTATTAGTTATACGCAAAATAGGGAAAACCCTATGATATATTAGGGAATTTCTATACTATGTATGATATACACATAGTATATTTGTAAGTGAATAAAAGTACGATGTAAAAACTTACAAACTTAAAAACTTACAAAGATATGAAGATGAGAAGAAAAGTACTGGCTTCTATGCTGTTTGCTTTCCTGCCGTGGTTGGCAATGGCGCAGAGTACTGACGACCTTTATTTTGTCCCTAAGAAAGAGAAAAAGACAGAAATTCGTCAGAAGGTTGAAGTGGTACCTAAGGAAGTCTCAGAAAAAACGGTGGACGCAACGACAGCCAATACGGCTATAGTGGTGAAAGATGTGAAAGGAAATGTGCGCGATGTTGATGAATATAACCGCAGGTACACCTCACGCGATAATACCTTTAAATATGAGAATGATACACTCTATATCGAAGAAAAGCCATATGGCGAACGTGGCGAATGGGTAAACGGATTCCAGGGCTCGGACATGGACTATGAGTATGCCATGCGTCTTGTCCGTTTCCGCAATCCAAAATATGCCATACCTATAAGCAGTCCGCTATATTGGGATGTGGTATACGGAGTATATCCTTCATGGGACTGGAATGTATACGACGACGGCATGTATGCATATGTTTTCCCTACCTACAGCAACCGCCTGTGGTGGGACTGGCGCTGGTCGTCAGGCTTCTATGGTCCGGGTTGGGGATTTGGTTTCGGATGGTACTCCCCTTGGTACTCATCATGGTATTCTCCTTGGTATTCACCTTGGTATTACGGCGGATGGTACTCTCCTTGGTACGCAGGTTATTGGGGTGGCTATTGGGGTGGCTACTGGGGACCGGGATGGCATCACCATTATCCATATTATGGATGGAACAGCGGATGGCATCGCTCAGGACATTCCGATTACAGACCGGGTAGATATCTGTCTGGAACAGGAAGTTCCACAATTGCTACAGGGTCATCGTATACCAGACGTACACAGTCATCATCTGCCATAACTAACAACAGGGCTAATACGGCCGACAGACGTTCTTCTATAGGCAGGGTAGTGACAGGTAGCAACACCCGTGGCGAGGCCACACAGTCTGTACGTCCGGGCAGAACTGCAATCAGAACTCAAGGCACTACTGTTGGTACAGGTACTACCGGAACTTCTACAGGAACACGTGTAAACTCCGGCACTTATACCCGTCCTAGTACAGGAACATATATCCGCAGGAGCACCACTAATGTCGACAGGACCGGTTCCAGCTATAACCGTCCTAGCAGTACCCGACGCAGCTCAAATTATTATAACAACAATAACAGCAGCACATACCAGCGTTCCAACACAAGTACGTCCGGTAGCAGCTTCAGCAGGAGCAGCAGCAGTTACAGCAGGTCATCAGGTGGTTCCGTGTCACGTTCAAGCGGTGGAAGCACCCGACGCAGATAGTGTAATGAATTGTTTTTCTAAAAAAACGACACACAATGAAAAGAATAAATATTTTCGCAATATTGACAATGTCGGTATCGGCATTGATGGCACAGACACAATATGATGCAGCCCGTATCGCCGGAACAGAACTGAACGGAACAGCACGTTTCGTAGGTATGGGAGGTGCTATGGGAGCTTTGGGAGCCGACATATCCGTAATAGGAACAAATCCTGCAGGTATAGCTCTCTTCCGAAGCCACAATGTATCCACTTCATTCGGCTTTAACAAGAGTATGACCAACAGCTCATTCAATGGAACAAAGGTGAGCGACAGCCGTACAAAAGCATCATTCGACCAGATAGGATTTGTCTATTCAAACAAGATAGGAAACAATACCAATCTGAGATATCTGAATTTCGGTTTCAACTACCATAAGGCAGCAAACTTCAACAGACAGTTCACTTCCAAAGGGGCACTGAACGGTTCGTCGCTAAGCTGGCAGATGACAGATATGATGATAGGAGAGGGATATGGTTCGCAGGAAAGCTACGATATGGTTCTTGATGCCGATAATCCATATACATCTTCAAACTTTTACGGCACTCCATTCCTGGGTTCGATGGGAGCAAGAACCGGACTCGTTGACGGCGGAACAGACGAACAGGGCTTCTACATGATGGGGTGGAATGGTGATATGGGCGAATACTACAGTCGCGAAGAAGGCGGTATAAACCAGTACGATTTCAATATGTCCTTCAATGTTCAGGACCGTTATTATTTCGGTGTAACGCTTGGAGTATACGATGTGAACTACAACCGTTACTCTTCGTATTCCGAAACATTACTTGACGATAATGGAGCAGACAACGGAAACTTTACGTTGAACAACTGGTTTAGTACCCGGGGAACAGGCTACGACCTCAAGTTTGGTTTTATAGCACGTCCGTTTGAATATTCCCCGTTCAGAGTTGGTTTTGCCATACATACACCTGTGTGGTATATGCTGACAGACAGATACACTTCTACGCTGAACACAGATATATTGGCAATGCCTCAGCCATATACAGAAAACCTTACCGACTATCTTAATCCGGATTATGTGTGGGACTATCGTATGCGTACTCCGTGGAAGTTTAATGTAAACATGGGGACCACATTCAGCGGTGTGCTTGCCGTAGGAGCAGAATATGAGTATTCCGATTATTCATATATCAACTACCGCGATTATAACGGATACGAACTCTCAAGCTCGAATGTAGCTACAGACAAATACCTTAAAGGAGTGCATACATTGAAACTCGGAATGGAAGCCATGCTTACCCCTTCCTTCAGTTTCCGTGCCGGATACAACTATGTCACTTCGGCATTCAAGGAAGGTTCCGTGCGATATGTGCCAAATGTAGATACAATGCAGGACAAGTATATATGGTTTGACGAGACACGTACCGATCCGGAATATCACAACATCAAGGCCCGCAACACAATCACTTTGGGACTCGGTTACAGTGGTAGGGTAGTATATGCCGATGTAGCATATAAATATGACTTCTACAAGTCCGATTTCTATATGTTCGACGACTATAAGTTTGCCAATGACGGTGTAACGGTTACAGAGAGAAACAATTCTGCTTTGCTAGACCACAATCGTCATCAGGTACTGTTTACCGTAGGTTGCAGATTCTAATCATTTTCATCTTTCATATACAATATCTTTGTGTCATCCGGCTTGATGTTTCATCAGGTCGGATGTTTTTTTTGATGACAATCATAAGTCTAGTTCCATTCTGTTCCATAACTTTGTGTCCTATTGTTTTTTTCGTATATTTGCATTTGGATATAAATAGTATTATTATGGCTGAAAGAACAAATAATATACCGCCAAATCCATTGTATATTTTTAGAATGATTCATTTTGATAATCTTGAATATATTTTGACGAATGGCATTTGCTGTAGCAGGCATCCGAAAGCAGATCCCGGATATATTAATATTGGAGATTCCAGCCTGATTTCCCAACGTGACAACTATGTAGTTCGTGTGGATCCGCCTGGCGGAGTACTTGGTGACTATATCCCGTTTTATTTTGCCGGGCATACCCCAATGTTGCTTAAGATAATAACGGGTTATGGAGTAGACAAAATCCCACAGGAAGATATAATTTTTATCTGTTGTAAAGTGAATGATATAATTGACTATACAAATGAATGGTGTTTTACGGATGGACATGCCAAGTCTGCTATTACAGAATATTTTAATGATTTAAGATTTATATCACGTGTTGATTGGAATGCCGTAAAGGCAACCAAATGGACAAATGATGAGAACGATTTTGACAGGACAAGAAAAAAACAGGCTGAATTTCTTGTTAAATATTTCATACCTGTTCCATATATAAGTAGTATAATAGTGAAGAACTCTGAAAAGGAAGAGGAAGTTCGTAGTATTCTTAACAGATTGAATATTAATATCCCGATACATATTGATGTTGAAAATAATTTTTATTACAAATGCTAAGATATATAACAGGAGATTTACTTTCCGCTGATACAGACGCCATTGTAAATACGGTTAATACAGTGGGAGTTATGGGAAAAGGTATTGCCCTACAATTTAAGGAGCGATATCCTCATAATTTCAGTGTCTATTCGCAAGCCTGCAAGGAAAAGTCTATACATCCCGGAAAATTATTGGTGGTAAAGGACTGTTACCTTGGCAATGATATTCTGATAATTAACTTCCCTACGAAAGTAGAATGGTATAGGAAATCAGAATATTCATATATAGAGGATGGACTTAAAAACCTGGTTGAAATAATCAGCATGTATAATATCAGGAGTATAGCAATTCCTCCGTTAGGTTGCGGAAATGGAGGACTAAGATGGATGAATGTAAAGAGCCTGATAGAGAAGTACCTTAACCCTGTTTCAGATAGGGTTGAGATATTCATTTATGAACCGGATAATGAGATAAAGGCACTTTTAAAAAGGCAGGATAACAAAAAAGATATAAAACTGACCGCTGCAAGAGCACTGATTCTATATGCAATGTTTTATTACGAGACTTTAGGCGAGAAATCATGTCTTTTTGTAGCGAATAAGATTGCATATTTCCTTCAGCGTTTGGGCGAGCCATCTTTTATGAAACTGAAGTTTGTTGCATATACATACGGTCCTTATTCTGTGCAAGTTGATCATTTGTTACATACACTGAATGGTAAATATATTAGGGGACTGGAACAAATGACGGTTAAACCCTTTGAGGAAATTTCTCTTGTGTATGACAACGCTAAAGAGGTGAGTGAGTATGTGAGGACATCGTTGGATGATGTTCAGCGGCAAAAACTCGTAAGCCTTATAAAACTGATTGATGGTTTCCAGTCTGCATTGGCATTGGAAGTATTGGCATCTGTAGATTATATTAGGAAAGAAAATCCTGGAATAGATAAAGAAGATACAATATGTAAGGTGAAATCATGGAATAAAAGAAAAAATAATCTTTTCAGTGAAAAAATGATTTCAGTCGCCTATGACCATTTGGAATTGCATAAACATATATTTATGTCTTGAAATATATTGACTGAAACATAAGGTTCAACAAAACAATAGCGACTGCAACTATTAGGTTAATAGTGCAGTCGCTATTGTTATATCTAAACGCGGGCAAATTCGATGTTAAACACGGGCGCGTTTAAGGTTAAACGCGGGCAAGTTTTTTTGAGGTGCGTATACTATCCCTATCATTGATAACAGGAAGTTTCTCAATGACTTTATAAATCCTCACAAGTGTATGGAAGTTGGGTTGCAAACGGGTATAAATCCCTGTTGTTTTACACGTGTCAAACAACATAGAACTAAAGCCGATAGTTCCGCATGTTCACTTCGTGTTCATTTACCGTTCACCGGCCATTCAGTGAACACGCAGTGAACGACTATTGAACTATTTCCATTTCACTCGAAACGTCGGATGAAGAGCCTTTTATTTGGAATTTTAATTCAAAGAAACCTGTAAATTGGGGGTGAAAACCGTATTCTATTTTACTATTTAACAAAGAATTAAATTTTTATTCACAAAAAGTGTCCTATTTTATCCGCGTTTTAAAATATTTACTATATTTGCAGCAATTAACTGTACGTTTTTTAATATAAAAAAAGATATTACTCTCCTTAAAATCAGTATTAATTGT
>NZ_JADYTJ010000060.1 GCF_021531075.1 Bacteroides caecigallinarum
TTATTATTTTCCCCATTAATACACTGAGAAATTCACAAAAAAGAACTATCTTTGTTGTACCATCATCATGTAGCGCATGGGATAAAACTATCAAAGAATCAAAGTTTTATACTTGATTTTTGATATACAAATTTTGAATGAAGAAAGACGGTACAAATAAAATCAACAAAAGACTGAAAAACAAAGGTTTACACTTGTACATAGAAAATGAATTCTTTGTCAAAAATCTATTTGTACCGATTAAAATGCTAAAACGCTGATAATTAAACATGCTTCGATGTTGCATCGGTAAGTAACATAAGAAAGCAAAAGAAAGTAATGCTTACATAATATACAACAAGCTGATTAACAGAGATTTAAGTGTATATTTTTAATAATAAAATTATGGCTCAAATACTATTCTAATACAACTCAACTAACTGATATACAGATTACTAACATCTTTGCATCGGGAAATAAAATTTTTTACCGTAATATTTCAATATATTCTTCGTTGGCTTTTCCGCTGACAATACAAACCAACGGTACATCATCAATGCAGTTTGAATTCCATCGTAAATGGACTAACATTTCAACAGAAAGCATATAGGCATCCGATTCTTCTGCAACATATACGAAAGAGTGTCCAATAGGTTCATACTATGTCGGGACGAACGGTTCTTGGGCAGCGTTATAATGTTTCATGATTACCCGTCCTTATAACAAAGACGGGCAATCTAGTTGTTCCAATGCGGCATAATATTCTTCTCCGATGATTTTGTCCACCATCGAACAGTAAATCCTGCCATCAATGGAAGCCACTATGTGGCAAATGATATAGGGTCTCACAATATATTTTCTATTCTATTAAACCTATGTTATCCAGCCATTCTGCTGTCATTGCATGACAATTGGACGTCTGGGAAGAACGTATCCAAAGGCTCGGGGTCAGGAAATTACCATCTGGGATAAGACGTTTGGCATCCGCCTCGACACCGCTGATGCCGCTGCTGGCACTGGAAACAATCAGACCGATGTTCTTCCCCGCCATCTCATTCCCGTGATTAAACAGGAAACTCTGTAACGGAGCCGCCATATTGCTCCACCAGAGGGGTGCTGCCACAATCACCGTAGCGTAGTTCTCAAGTTCAACTTCTACAGGGTCGATGGCCGGATAGGAAGAGGCGTCATTCGGATTCTCACGGATAGCAGCAATCAAGGTACTTCCCAATGCATAGTTGTTTGCTGCATAATCCAATCCTTTTTCTGCCGGTTCTATACGGACAACATCAGCCTCTATCTGTGTCAGCAAATCGGTTACAATCGTATGCGTGTTATTCGTATAGCTGTAATAGACTACAAGAATATCTCCCTCGGCAGGATTGGGATTTTCAGGGTCATCATTTCCATTTTCACTGTCATTGTCATCACCTCCGTTATCCGGAGTTTCGGTCTGAGGCTGGTCAATTACAGGCTCATCATCTTCACAAGATGTAAACCCGAAAAATAGCCCTGCTGCCAGCAGGATATAAAATAACTTCTTCATATGTATTTTTTATTTGAGTTGATTTATAAGTTTATTTGTAAAACCAGTTAAAAGCCAAACTTTGCTTCCTGTATTCAAGTTTATAATCCCGTCAATTTTTCCTGATCCTCCGAATAACGTCCACCAATGATATGGATAGAATCCAAACGAGAACGAATCTCCGCCAATTCCTCATGCGAGAAGGTAACATCGACGGCACCAGCATTTTCAACAATCCGTTCAATCCTTTTTGATCCTGGAATCGGAACGATCCACGGCTTTTGAGCAAGAAGCCAGGCAAGGGCGACCCGTGCGGACGAAGTTTGTTTCTTTTGGGCCAAATGCTCCACATATTCGGCTAACGCTACGTTTTGTTGTAAGTTCTCCGGACTGAAACGGGGAATGGTACTCCGGAAGTCGGACTGGTCGAATGTCGTCTGCCGGTTAAAACGTCCTGTCAGCATGGCCTTGCCCAGCGGACTGAAAGGAACGAATCCGACACCCAGCTCTTCCAAGGTCGGCAACAACTCCGCTTCGGGCTTGCGGTACCACATTGAATACTCGCTTTGGACTGCCGTAAGCGGACATACGGCATGTGCCCGGCGGACTGTTGCGGCTGAAGCCTCGGACAATCCCCAATGGAGAACCTTACCCTCTTTGATCAAAGACGAAAGTGTATCGGCAACTTCTTCAATCGGCGTATTCGGATCAACACGGTGCTGGTAATAGAGGTCGATATGGTCTCTCCGCAGACGCCGTAACGAGCCTTCGACAGCACGGCGGATGACTTCCGGTTTGCTCGACAATTCAACGGGACGTGCCGACCCTTCAAAATGGACATTGGCCATATCATATCCGAATTTGGTGGCGATGACCACTTCATTACGGAAAGGCTCAAGAGCCTCGCCAACGAGTTCCTCATTTTTAAACATGCTATAGACCTCAGCCGTATCAAAAAAAGTGATACCGGCTTCTATGGCTTTACGGAGAGTTGTAATTGCTTCTCCCTTTTCCGGATAAGGCGGGTAACTCTGTGTAAAGCCCATACAGCCTAATCCGATAGCAGACACTTCCAGTCCGCTTTTTCCTAATATTCTCTTTTTCATATCACTTTATTTTTAGTCCGGGAATCAACGGTGTGGAGTCCACCAGTTCAAGAGACTTGACCATATCGAGCGTTCCCTGTTTGTATTTCTGAAAATGCGGAGTTTGGATGTGTTTGCGATATGCCTCCTCATCAGCATAAATCTCCAAAATGGTGACCTTGTTCGGATTCTCTTTCTCAGCTGTGGCATAAAGTGTCAACACACCAGGCTCAAGCCGCATGGAAGCCTCGATTTCCTCCTTCAGATAGGCATTATACTCTACCAGACGTAAAGGATCAACCTCTATTTTTGAAAGACGTACAAGCTGTTTGGTCGGATCCACCGTCTCTCGACCGGTATTCTTGATGGCATTCAACGCTTTCATGGCCGGTGGAAAACCAACATAGGGAAGACACTGAATAACAGCCGCCACAAGTGTTTCCTTACTTGTTCCCAGCTTCATATTTCCCAATGTGTGGGATTGAAGTTGCGAATCGGCCTCCAGCGTTGTCAGAATGCAGTAAATGAGCAATTCCCTGGTTTGGACATCCAGGCCGTTGCGGGTATAAATATCACCAAAACAATACTCTGTCAGGAAACGGGCCACATCAGCCCCCATACCACCCGGGACATCCGCCATCCGTTCGGCTATCTCGTTCCCATAAAGTGGATTCTGGATAGCAAATCCTTTTTCATATCGATTCTCTTCTGTGGTAGTACCCTGGGCATCCAGTGGCAAAGGAATACCTTTTTCACGGAAAACCTCGTTAATAACGCCGATGGCATTCAGTGTCCGCGGAAAACCGATGAACGGAGCGCACTGATAGACAGCTTCCCGTAGTTCAACAGGCGTCACACCTACATTCAATGCCGCCGCAGCGTGGGATTTCAGTTGCGGTAGGGTCTGCATCGTGGTAAGCACCGTACAGGTAATCAGTTCGCGGGTTTTGTGGTCAAGTTCACCTACGGCAAACACCTCACCAAAGATAAACTTCTGAAGGATGGCCATGAACTCCGGATCTGTTCCTTTTCCGGTCAGGGCTTCCCCTCCAAACAATGTGGTATAATTTTCTTTACAGAGATCTGTTCGATTCTTATTTTGTGCCTGCGCCACAGAGGAGAGAATCAGGCAACCCAATACAAAAACTGTTATAAATCGTTTCATACTGATTGTTTTAATGGTTACAAACTTTTGCCAAGTTGATAGGCTTCTTCTCCATATGTTGTATTTCTTATGGAACCGGCAGTCCATACACCAGGAGCTATGACAGACCCCATATCTCTCCAGCCAAGATAATCTGCCAAAGTAGAGTAATGAACTCGCATGGCTTCAGCATCCTTATACGCACTATTGGCGTATGCCATAAGGAAAGCGGTCTTCTTGGGAGCTCCTTTTATTCTCCCGTTAATGGCGTAGAACCTGTCTATGACACTCTTGATCTGTGCAGAGAATCCGAAATAATACATCGGGGTTACAAATACTACCATATCTGCCTCCAGCAGATGAGGACGTACAATACTGAAATCATCTTTCAGCACACAATCACCGTCCATACCGCAACGGTTACAAGCCATACAGCCATTGACCTTATGGGCGGCACAATCGAAACGGAACACCTCATGTCCCTTTTCCTGAGCTCCTGCAATGAAACGGTCAGCCAGGTAGTTTGTGTTGCCGTTTCGTCTAGGGCTTCCTGTCAATACTACAATTTTCATTTTATCTTCATTTTTAGTAAACAATTCGTCGGCGGTTGCTACTGAGGATAGCAACACTGTTGCTGCAGCTGAAGCCGAGCACTTCAAAAAATCTCGTCTGTCCATATTTTACCAAGGTTTATCAAATAAAGCTGCTGCATTTCCATATAAGATTCCAGGCAATAGAGATGCGAGTGTCGGATCGTCTGACATCCATGCACGCATCCGTTCCAATCCAGCCATCAATACCCGATCGGGCTGATACGGATAATCCGACCCGTAAAGCAAATGGTCGGGGGTTGTTATGGTCAACAACGTTTGCACCACCTCGGGAGTCGCAGCACCTGCAAGGTCATAATAGAGGTTCCGGAGATTGGCTTCCCAGTCGATTTCCTGCATGAATCCTTTTGATACCATGGCCGGATGGACAGCTTTCATACGGGGTATGGCCAGCGGCAGGAAGGAACCACAATGGGGTACAACAATTTTCACTTGCGGGTAACGGGCCGGAACATTCCGGGAAATCATATTGATGACAGCCCGAGTAGTCTCTGCCGGATATTCATAAACAGCCAGCGATGTAGTGGCAATAATATCCTCATGCACCGGTGATGGCTTGTGAGGATGAAGAATGATGACCGCCTGACGTTCATTCAGAATCTGCATGAGCGTATCGAGCTCGGCATCACCGACATATTGCCCACGACTGTTCGTCGCCAGCTTGATGCCGTCTGCACCAAGCGTATCCAGTGCATAGACGGCTTCCCGGACAGCCGCATCCACATCCGGCAAGGGAAGTGAGGCGCAAAAAAGGAATCTATCAGGATATTTAGTTTTCAACCGGGCACAAGACTCGTTATAGCTTCGTATTGCCCGACAGCACTCTTCCGCATCGCC
Source organism: Bacteroides caecigallinarum (assembly GCF_021531075.1). Lineage (GTDB taxonomy): Bacteria > Bacteroidota > Bacteroidia > Bacteroidales > Bacteroidaceae > Phocaeicola > Phocaeicola caecigallinarum_B. The sequence continues at coordinate 5,182 of NZ_JADYTJ010000060.1, forward strand.
AAACCAAGGCTGCGGTGCAGGCATGGAAAGTACTGCTTGGCTGATACCAGCTTCATTCATGAACTTCAGATGGGCATCCTCACTCCACTCTGGTAACGGGAAAGTTTCTTCCAAGGCGGCATCATGCTGTTCAAGCAGGGCTCGAAATTCAGGCAATACATTGTGACAACGTATATCTATGACACTTTGGGCATGTAATATTTCATGAAACATCATCATGCAAAGAAACAGGAAACAATACCGCATAGCCATCATCAAATCATTGGCATTTCCCACGAACCTCGTGTATCAACACCCGTATTTTCTGCGGCATACTCGATCATTCTCATATCCTCCGGTGAAAGGACTACTTGAAGGGCTCGGACTATATCCTGGACCTGTCCTACTTTAGTTACCCCGATAATTGGAGTCGTGCCTTTGGCTATTGCCCAGGCTATAGCGACCAAAGCCGGAGACACACCCAGTTTGGAACCGACTGAGCGCATTACATTGACCAAATCCTCTATCTGAGGTAACATCGGATTGTAGGTTTCGCCACGCTGACTTCCCTGAGGCATAGGATGGGTCGTATCATACTTCCCGCTTAAAGCTCCCTGTTCCAACACCATGTAGGCCCAAAAGTCAATGTCATGCTCACGGCAGTAATCCAGAATGCCTGCCTTTTCAGACGAGCGGTAAAGCAGACTGTAATGGTTCTGTACGGCAGACACATGTACGCCCTCCGCAGAAAGGATTTCTTCCGCACGCTTGATTTGTGCCAGATTATGATTGGAAACGCCCACACGGCGGATTTTCCCTTTTTTCACCAACGGCACCAGATAAGGAGTCCAGCGCTCTACATCAGCCGGATTATGAATCCAGTAGATATCGATATAATCGGTACCAAAACGGTTCAGGCTTCCTTCCAACATCTCTGCTACTGGATTTTCAGCCTTCTCATTAGCAATCTGAGGCGTAAACTTGGTGGAAACAAGCACCTCATTACGCGGATACTCACGGGTAAAGGCGGAAAGCACGGTTTCTGACGCTCCCATGCCATAGACTACAGCTGAATCCCATAGATTCAACCCGTTTTTCATTGCTTCATCAAAGACCGGACGCAATTCCTTTTCTTCAAGATAATTTCCAAAGACCTGATCCCCCCCGGCTACGCCTGTGCCCCACGACCAGGTTCCCAATACAATTGACGGTTTATTCATCATAATATATTCATTATTAAATTTAACGTATAAAATTGGTCATGGTGTGCGGCCCATGTTCCGGGAAAGTTATTCCGCCTTTCCGTCCAGCTTGAATACATTTCAGCAGCCATGCCATATTTCTTGCCAAGACACGCATTGTCTGCAAACCTTCCTCATCATTCCGAATTTCTTCAGGAGTATTTCCGTGAACGACATTCCAATACTGCGAAGGCACAATAGGCATGTTACAGTCTGCCATATATTTATTCAACTGGTCAAGAGTTGCCGTACCACCGCTACGGCGGCAGGTTGCAATGGCTGCCGCAGGTTTGCCGGCAAAATGTTCTCCATTGAATTCATCAATAAAAAATACACGGTCCATAAAAGATGTCATAGAACCGCTGGCTCCTGCATAATGAACGGGAGTTCCAAAGATAAACCCATCATACTTGTCGATCAAAGCAGTGAAATCATTGACCGTATCTTTTCGGAAACAACTTCTTTAACCAATACATGCCCCGCAACCTATACATCCTGCCACCGGTTGATTACCTACCCAAAAGATTTCGGACTGTATGTCTTCTTCCTTCAATGTCACTGCTATTTCGGAGAACGCGGTATAAACACAACCTTCTTTATGCGGACTACCATTGACCAGCAATACTTTTAGCGACTCCATTTTCAGTTACTTTTTCATATCTGGTAATAAAAGGCCTCCTACACCTACATTTTCCGGCTCATTTTCCTTTATAAAGACAAAAATGGCCTGTGGTGCAATACCTGTGGCACGTGCGGTTGCTTCAGTAACTTCTTTTACGAGCTGAGCCTTTTTCTCTTTGCTCATCTTTACTAATTCCATGATTATAGATGGCATAATTACTCCTCCTTATTTTTATTGTTTTCTATTTTCAATGATTTTCCCAAAGACATGCATTTGTCGATTATTTCACCCGTACGCAGATAAGAATAAGTAGGCATTTCAAACAGAACCGGTTTCAATTTACGGTAGTCAATTTTACCGTTCTCATCAATCACGGATTCTTCAGCGTATGTAGCCGAAATGCTACAGATAAAATTGTCGAATGTGTCGGTCTCGTAATTATCCAACACCTCGCAGTCCATTACCAACGGGGAGTTTTCAATAATCGGAGCGCCAGTCTCGCTCAAATGAAAGGCAAAGACTCCAGATTTGTCTGTCTTTGCACCGCTGACGCAACCCACATAATCAGCAGTCGGAAGGAACGATTCATCCACGATATTTACAGACAGACGTCCCGTGGTTTTTATCCCCTGATTAGTGAAATGCGGTTTGGCCAGTGAAACCAGAATACGGTTATGACCGATGATTCCCACATGGGCTACCAACACCCAGTTGACCTTCTCTTGTACAAATGTACCGACAACCACGGCCGGAGTCGGATACAGAGCAAGAACACTTCCTAAATTCCTTTTCATATTAATTCCTTTTTGCTTTTAACTCATTGATTCTTTTGCAAAAATACTCTGAAAAGGAATGGGCGTTGGTATATAATTTACCGATGTTTATACCCCTACACCCGATTTTGTATCTTATAGCATTTCAGCCATTTTCCACGTTTTAAACGTACAAGGAAGATAAATCCACGAAAACACAATTCTACACACATGGCAATCCATACGCCTTTCAGTCCTAATGTTGGAGCGAGCCAGGCAGCTAAGGTCAAACGTACAGCCCAGATGCTAAAGAAATTCATAAGACATGGTACAAGTGTATCAGCAGCTCCGACAAAAACACCGTATGCAACAATAGAGGCCGCAAACATAGGTTCGGCAAAGGCTTCGATGCGTAAAGCCATCACACCCAGCATGCGGATCTCTTCGACCGGAGTCATTATCCCGATAATCTGAGGAGCAAACAGATACATAAGGATACCCATTACCCCCATTATGGCCATTCCCATCAGTACGGTAATATGGGCAAAGCTACGGGTCAGCGTCTTCCGTCCGGCACCGATACTCTGGCCGACAAGAGTGGTGGCCGCATCCGCAATTCCGTAGCCGGGCATATAGCAAAGGCTCTCGGCCGTAATGGCAAAAGAATTGGCTGCAATGGCAAAGACTCCGAGAGGCGCTACGATGACTGTCGTCAGAATCTGGGCACCGCAAATGACAATATGTTCTATTCCCATCGGAAAACCGATACGGAATGCTTTCCTTAAGGTTTCGGCGTTCAGTTGGAATTTGTCTCCCTTGCTGTGGTATCTCAGTTTATCTGAACGTGTCAGCAAATACCACAGTAACACACCGGCTACCACTGTCTCTGCGGCAGCTGTACCCAATGCAGCACCGCTCACACCAAGTCCGGCTCCAGGGATAGTGAACTGCATGCCTGCAACGCTGCATCCGCGTGTCGGGAAAATCAGAAAGAAGTTGAATACTACATCCAATACGCACATGATGACACCCAGCAGACTGGGAATGCGCATATTTCCACTGCAGCGTAGCATACCGCCCGCCAGAAGAATCATTTGCAGGACAGGCAGGAAAATGGAAAATATGAAAAAATAAATGGAGGCATCCTGACGGATGGAGACATCGCCTCCCAACCATGCCGGCAGCGAAGAGCTGATGCCTGCACCCAATGCAGCCAGCAATAGACTGAAAACTAATGTGCCGACAAGTGACTGCAGCAGAATCATATGTGCTCCCTTTAAGTCGCCTGCTCCGACTTTGTGGGCCACCTGTACTGAAAATCCGGTGGCGGCAGCCGTGCAGAGTCCCCAGAAAAGCCATGTAGTGGTCGATACCAGTCCGATTGAAGCTGATGCCTCTGCACCTATACGTCCCACCATAGCTGCATCGATATACTGCATGATGATGGAAGACAATTGTGCAATGATGGCCGGAACACTGAGTTCTACGGTCAGGCGCAACTGCTGTCGCAAGGTCATCGGGCGGGCGTCACGGATAAGGTCAAGCAGTATGTCGGTTTTCTTTTCCTTTGTATTTTTCATTACCGGTTTCTGATAAGCCTGAATAATTTACCATAAGTCAACATGCGCCATATCCATTCCAATAGGCCAAACTGGCAATAATGTAACCAGATACGACTGAATATTGCCTGCATAAGCCAAACGCAGGCTGCCAGAACAACCACCAAAGAAAGTCCCATTCCGGCTCCCAGTCCCAATCCTATTCCGTAGAATATCAGAATGCCCCAAACAGACTGTCCGATATAATTGCTCAGGGCCATTCTTCCAGGGAAAGCAAACCAGCGGAAAACTGACAAACGTGGATATTTGAGCCAAAGCATACATATTCCAGCCATGTATGCAAAAGCCAGTGGATATACTCCAAAGAAATAAAGCAGACTGTGTATCGACTGTCCCCAGGGATGGTTATTCAGGGCGCTGTACGCATAGAAGATGGAAACAGGAAATCCCACAAGGGTTCCCCTTACAACTATTTGTTTCAGCCATGTCTTCCTTTCTTCAAGACGGGCATACAGATGCTGCCTTCCGATGTAGTAGCCAATGATAAACAAACCCATCACCTTGAAATAGCGGTTGCCATCGATGAATTCCTGCATGCGCACCCAGGCTCCTTGAATCAGAAACTGGAATACTTCTCTGTAACTTGAAGCATCGCGTAACCAATAGGCAAAATTTTCATTCGTAATACCAAATCGGGAACAATATATCTGCTGCATCTGTATGACCGTCGCTGAAAGTCTGGTATGTGTTGTTTCGCATAAGATATCAACGATAACAGGAATGAACAACAGCACGGCAGCAAAAGTAAGCAGACTACGATCCGACAGTTTTCTGAAAAGTGGAAGTATCATCCCAAGCAATGCATAAAGCAGCAGGATGTCACCACTCCAGATAAACAGCAGATGAACTACCCCTATGAAAGCCAGTATCATCATTCTCCGGTAGAATACCGGCATGGCATGCCCACCTCTCCTGGTAACATTTTCCAGAATAATAGAAAATCCTATGCCAAACAATAGGGAGAATATGGTGTAGAACTTGCCGTCGATAAAAAGGTAGAGCAAATAACGTAACCATCTGTCAGCTGCAGAAAACGGCAGTGCAGACGCATCATCGGCCGACATGAAAGTGTATAGTGAGAACTCCGGGAAATTAGCCATAACAATGCCTAAGAGGGCAAAACCGCGCAATGCGTCAAGTATGACAAAACGTTCCGTAGATTTCACGGGTGAGATTCCATTTGTTTTCATTTCAGGTAAGATACATTCCATATTTATCTTATTAATCCTTCGGTTTTAAAGCATCGACAAAACCCTTGAAGCGCGACAAGGCATCCTGTAGTACCGAACGCGGACAAGCGATGTTCCAGCGCAAGAATCCTTCTCCTTCGGCTCCGTACATAGTACCGCTGTTGAGCCAGAGTCCGGTCGTTTCCAACAGACTGGTCTGCAAGGTATCGGACGGCAAATGCAGTGCCCTGCAGTCAGTCCACACCAGATAAGTTCCTTCCAACTTCGTCACCGGTATTTCAGGCAGATGCGTACGGAAGAATGCACACAGACAGTCATAGTTGCCCTTCAGATAGTTCAGCAACTCAAGAAGCCAATCCTCCCCTTCATTATAAGCAGCAATGGTAGCCTCAATACCAAAAGGATTGACATCGCACACTTCATTGATGTTGATGGCACGGTCTATCCGCTGACGGATAGCTTCATCGCGGGCTATGATACTGGCAATCTGCAATCCTGCAATATTAAAGGATTTGCTGGGCGATACGCAAGTGACAGAATTCCACAAATGCTCCTCACTGACAGATGCATACGGTGTATAGGTATGTCCGGGAAAAACAAGCTCGCAATGTATCTCGTCCGATAGAACGGTTACATTATTCCGCAGGCAAATCTCTCCTATCCGGCATAACTCCTCACGGGTCCATACACGTCCTGCGGGATTATGCGGGTTACACAAAAGCAACAGTTTTACGCCCGGTTCTTTCACTTTTCGTTCCAAATCGTCAAAGTCGATATGGTAGGTACCGTCCTCGTATATCAAGGGATTGGAAACAATGCGGCACCCGTTGTTACGGATGGAAGAAAAGAAGCAGTTGTATACGGGAGTCTGCACGACCACCCCGTCGCCCGGTTCAGTCAAGGCCTTTATGACAGCAGATACAGCCGGAACTACTCCGGAAGTGTATATCATCCATTCTTTACGGAAAGCCCAGTGATGACGCCTTTCAAACCAGCGGATTACTGCCGTGTAGTATTCATCGGGAACACGCACATACCCGAAAATGCCGTGCCCTACACGCCTGGCCAATGCTTCGGTAATTGCAGGAGCCGTACGGAAATCCATATCGGCTACCCAAAGGGGAAGTATACCCTTACTTGTCGGCAGGCTGTCCCACTTGTAGGAATTTGTTCCCCGGCGGGGAATAATTGTATCAAAGTCGTATTTCATGGTCCTTACATTTTAGTCGGTAAAACAGGTACGTTCATCTCTAAGCCGGATCTCACAGTCGGCAGGAGCTTTGATATTTTCATCAATGGTTATCGAGCCATACTCGTCTGCAACAATACGTCCCGACATCGGATTCTTGATGTTGGTTATGGCACCGCGGATATCGGCCTGAAGAGTGCTGTATTCAAAGGCACGGTCGCAGTCCGGACCGAACGTACAGTTTTCCAATACAAGGTCATGAGCATAGCAAAGTGGTTGCTCACCGGTAATGTGACAGTTCACCAGACGGAGATTTTTGGAATGCCAGCCAAGGTATTCGCCGTTAAGCTCCGAATCGTAGATGGTCACATTCTCAACCTCCCAGAAAGCATCCTTAGTGGTAATCTTAGCATTGTGAATTTCCACATTCTTCACATACTGGAAAACATACTTGCTGTCGCTTTCCAAGCCGTCTACATAAATGTTATTGCTGAACATGAAAGGATAGGTTCCTCCATGCAATTTAAGGTTCTTGACACGGATGCCGTTGCAACGCCAGAATACTTCATCGGCATCATTCATTGTAACGTTTTCAATATCAATCTCACTCATCTCGCGGAACATTTTCGGGGCATCAATCACGGTATCTTTCATCTGCAGATGATCGGAATACCATAATGCCGAGCGTCCTCCTACATCAAAATAGCAACGCTCAATTTTGAAGCCATGAACGTGCCAGAATGGATAGTTACCTTCAAACCTGCATTCAAAAGCTTCAATGTTGCTACATTCCTTGATGGCCGATTCTCCGGCGCGGATAATTACGTTTTCAAGACGAAGATCATGGGATTCAAACAAGGGGCGTTCACCCCCGAATTCAGTATTTTTAATAAGTTTCATATGAGATATTGGCTTAATGATTATTAATTTCAAAAGTTACGGTCACATTGCCTTGTCCTAGAGCAGAGGATAATCCTGACGGATTTTCAAGTTGTCCTAAACGTGTATAGCTGTAAGACGATGAGAACGTTTCATAGAAGAGAACAAGACAATTGGAACCGTAAAGCATCAAATCTCCGTTCCGGATAGTTCCCAGGCGATAACTATCCGTCGGCAGGCTCTCGGACAGATAATAGTATTTCTCATTACCATTCAACTCGTTCATTGTTATCGTCATGGGTAGCAGAGCGGTAAAGGCACGTGTTGTAGCGTTATCCTCAAGTGTGACAGTAAAACTACGGTCATCTACACGAATTGTAATGTTTCTGTTCATTTGGTCTTCTTCTCCACTATTTCCGTTGTTTTCATTGTCATTACCTTCATTGTTGTTCCCCGAATTGTCACTGTCTCCCGGTTCTTCGGGATTCGGAACGGAAGGAAGGATAGGATTTTCCGTTATAGGTTCATCTTCAGGACTGCAAGCAGTCAGTACAGGTATGACAGCTATCAGTAGCAAAGTCAGGATAATACATTTGTTCATATCATTTCTATTTTAGTATTTATAAATCCAATTCCATTTTAAATGATTACAGTTCCTTGTTTCCTTTCAACATCGCAAATTTATATCGGATTACTTACAGACATGGTAGATAGATTACAGATGTTATAACCCCAATTACATAATTCACGAGACGAATATGTAAAATCTGTATATTAGGTTATAATATCAGTAATTAAGGTTATGATAGAGTCTGCATAATCATCTAATTTTGTATAAAAAAGAAATACAATATGGATAAGATACTTAATTTAGATAATGTAGATCAGTACAATCAACTGTATGGCCTTGAAACCCTGCACCCGCTAGTAAGTGTGGTCAATCTAAATGAAGCGACACGTGGGGTGGATTTCATACGTTTGAATTACGGTGTGTATGCCATATTCTTAAAATTGGAAAAGTCCTGCGACATCAAATACGGTCGACAGAAATATGACTACGAGGAAGGGACCATTGTCTGTTTCGCTCCAGGACAAAAGGCCGAAACTACTTCCACAATAGCAACGGTCCAGACAAATGCTTATGGAATTCTGTTTCACCCTGACCTTCTTCGCGGTACGTCTTTAAATAAAACGATAAAGAATTACACATTTTTCTCGTATGAGGTTAATGAAGCGTTACACGTCTCGGAAGAGGAACAGACAATTATATTAGACTGTTTGAATATAATCCGGAAAGAGCTGGAACATAATATAGACAAGCACAGCAAAAAACTTATTGCCACCTATATCGAATTGTTACTTGGTTACTGTACGCGGTTCTACGAACGTCAGTTTCTCACACGCAGCAAAAGCAATCGGGATGCACTGACCCGTTTCGAATATCTGCTGGATGAATACTTTGAGGGGGATACTGCCGAACGTGACGGGCTTCCTTCCGTGAAATACTTCGCTGACAGATTATGTCTGTCTCCCAACTATTTCGGAGACATGATCAAAAAAGAAACCGGTAAGACTCCGAAGGAATATATTCAGGAGAAAGTCATCGAAATAGCGAAGGATCGAATGTCTGGTACTGAAGATACTGTAAGCCAGATTGCTTATTCTCTCGGATTCCAATATCCACAACACCTCTGCCGCCTTTTCAAAAAGCGGGTCGGATGCACGCCGAATGAATATCGGACACAGATAAATAACTGAAAGAACAAATGAAAGAGACATTAGACATAAAAAGTGTATGCGAATGTAACCGTCGTTTAGGGTGTAAGACATTGCACCCTCAGGCAAGTATCATCAATCTGGAACGCCCTGATTTAGAACAAGAAAACGTAAAATTTGAGTTCTATGCCGTGCTGCTCACTGAAGAATGTACTGACGGTTGTTGTGGACGTAAATATTATGACTACTCAAATGCTACAATGGTATTTTTAAAGCCCGGAGATATTTTCCAAATGAGTAAGAATAATACCTTGCCGGATAAAGGTTATTTATTAATATTCCACCCTGACCTGCTTTTTCGGACTAGCTTGAAAAACCATATCAAAAATTACACTTTCTTTCGTTATCGCAAGGAAGAAGCCTTACATCTGTCTAAACGTGAAACAGAAAAAATTACTTGTTGCCTGTGGAATATCGAAGAAGAACTTCATCATCCCATTGATGTACACAGCAGTACCATTCTTTCACGGCATATCGAATTATTATTGGATTACTGTACCCGTTATTACGAGCGTCAGTTTATCACAAGAGAGGACAAGAATAAAATAATTTTAGAAAAGATGGAAAAGCTGCTTGACGGTTATATCAATTCCGGTAAGTTATGTAATGCCGTTCTTCCCACACCAGAATACTGTGCCGAGAACCTCGGTCTTTCCGTTTCTTATTTCAAAGACTTGCTGAAATTCGAGATTGGCAAAACATTGGAGGAATATTTCAAGCTGAAACAGTTTGAAGCAGCTAAAAGATTGTTGTTAAAATCAGGAAATACCCCAGCCGTCGTAGCACGACAATTGGGCTATCCCAACGTACAATATTTCAGTCTACTATTCAAAAAGATGACAGGAATAACACCGAATGAGTACAAGCACTCACAATGAGAATAGCCTGATACTATTATAGAGGTGATAATATTCAAAATAGAAACATTATATTTGCAAAAACGGTGCGACAAGAAGTCGTACAAGTAATTGTTCAGCATGATGTCTGAACCTGTTGTTCCGTCAACAGTAGCCTAAAGAGGCGTGCTTTACGAGTAATTGTTTGGTGCGAAGCCCTCTTGACAATAT
>NZ_JADYTJ010000061.1 GCF_021531075.1 Bacteroides caecigallinarum
GTCTATAAACTATGTATAGTAATAAGGATATTATTATACCAATTGTATTGGTAAACATGTATCCTGAAGATTTCAACACTATTAGTTCATAACCTAAAATAATGTTTGAAAGCAAAAGCATATACGACGGAACAAACATTAATGAATTTATACTGCCGCATATATTAGGGAATGCTTTTTTAAGCAATAATGGTATTGTTGATAACAATAATATAAATATTATTGAACCCAGAAACGGATAATAATAGAACTGAGTAAAAAATAATCCCAAATACGAAAGTAACCCTCCAGAAGTATTTTTATTATCATAAAAGAAATACTTTGCCATCGAAAAAAAAGACTTTTCTTCTACTCATTTGACATAATAACGGTTGGTTATTATTGTAAGATATAAAGATACTAATAGGAGGATAATATAATTTACTGTTATGGATAAGGATAATTTCTTCATACTCAGACTAAAACAAATTTTGTATTTACACTTTAGATTTCAATATAACTGTGATGTAATAAAACAAAAATGTTGTGGTAAATAAGTAATTACCACAACATTAGTATTCTTTTTTTACAATCCAAGTTTTGCGGATATATCAAGCATACGCTTTATAGGCTTTATAGCTTCTTTTGCTATTGCTTCGTCCACCACAACTTCAGGCCATTCGTATTTCAATGTATTGTAAAGTTTTTCCAGAGTGTTAAGACGCATGAAGTTGCATTCATTGCAAGCACAAGTGCTATCTTCCGGTGGCGCAGGAATGAAATTCTTCTCAGGGCATTTGCGTCGCATTTCGAACAATATACCACTTTCAGTAGCTACAATAAAGTCTTTCTTTTCACTGTTCATTGCATGTTTCAATAATCCGGCTGTAGACCCTATCTTATCTGCCAGTTTGGCCACAGCTCCCTTACATTCCGGATGAACCAGCACATCTGCATCAGGATATTGCTTTTTAAGCTCTATAATCTTCTCTACAGAGAATTTTTCATGCACATGACATGCACCGTCCCAAAGGAGCATATTTCGGCCAGTAACAGAGTTTATATAGTTTCCAAGGTTCTTGTCAGGACCGAAGATGATAGGCTGTTCTGCAGGAAAACTTTCCACTATCTGCTTGGCATTGGTAGATGTAACCACTACGTCTGTCACTGCCTTCACAGCAGCACTTGTGTTTACATAAGAAATTACTGTGTGATCAGGGTGCTGCTTCACGAACTCTGCAAATTTGTCAGCAGGACAACTGTCGGCTAACGAACATCCTGCATTGAAATCCGGAATTAGAACTTTTTTGTCAAGACAAAGTATCTTTGCTGTCTCTCCCATGAAGTGGACACCGCACATCACTATTATTTCGACATCGGTCTTTGCTGCCCACTGAGCAAGCGCAAGACTGTCTCCAATGAAGTCGGCTATTTCCTGTATTTCGTCCGCCTGGTAGAAGTGTCCCAATATCACTGCATTCTTTTCCTTGCGGAGTTTGTCTATTTCGGTTTTCAAGTCTATTGTCTTGTCCACGGGTTCATCCACATAACCCTTTTTCAACCATTCTTCTTTCATAACTATAAATATTTTATTTTTTCTTCTTTTTAAAAGAAATCCTATGATGCTATTAATAGGCTGTTGATTATGTTGGCAAAAATAATACCGTATTTCTTGCTTTTTAAGTTATTAATATAAGTGCTGTATGTATTAATAACGATTCAACAGCGTTAAGTGCTGATAATTCAGTACTTAATTGGTATATTAACATTTTGTTGATATTGTGCAAAGTTAAAAACTTTCCGTTTATCAGCTATTCATTTCTTATTAAAATTGTGTTCAAATTGTTTCGGAAACTTTTAGGTTAGTTTTTTGGATTGTTGGTTTATAGAGACTTATAAATGTTTGTTTCGGAAATGCAAGAAATAGTTTTAAAAATCTATTCTCATCTTTTCTACACTATTTATACACCTTTTCAACAGATTTCAACAGGGTTATTAATATTGTTTCTATCTTTGCGGACAGTAATTGTAAATATATAGATATGTCTGAAATAAGAAAGCTGAAAATAACGGAAATGAACCGTCTGACGGTGGAAGAATTCAAGGAGGCAGATAAGCTTCCTCTGGTAGTGGTACTTGATGAAGTGAGAAGTTTGCATAACATTGGTGCTGTATTCCGTACTTCGGATGCTTTTCTTGTGAATAGGATATATCTTTGTGGAATTACTGCTACTCCTCCTAATGCAGAGATGCACAAGACGGCTTTGGGAGCTGAAAATACTGTTGACTGGAAGTATTGTCAGAATACTCAAGATGCTGTAAATGAACTGCATGAGGCTGGATATACAGTCCTGTCAATTGAACAGTGTGAGGGTAGTACCATGCTTGGTGATATGGTTCTGGATAAGAATAAGAAATATGCAATAGTCATGGGAAATGAGGTTAAAGGAGTAAAACAGGAAGTGGTTGATATGTGTGATGGATGTATAGAGATACCTCAGTATGGCACTAAACATTCTTTGAATGTATCTGTTACGGCAGGAATTGTGTTATGGGAGTTCGCAAACAAATTGATGGAGTTCAGAAATAACTGTTAATAACATTATTGATAAAGTAATTATCCACACTATAAATACTTGATTTCAATGTATTTACAGTGTGGATAAATGTTTTATAGCTGTCCGTTTTCAACAAGGGTAATAACACGTTCCACCATTTCGTCTTCGTCTTCCGGTCTATATTCTTTTTTGAGGCTGGCACCAAACAGTGTGGCAAATGTTTGATAGAATCCTGCTTTAAATGGTCCCATAAAAGCTTTTACCAGTTGATACGATGATTGGTTACATTCACGGTTTACTAACTTTATCAACAGTTTACCCTGTGAAAATGTCAATTTCTTCATTCTTGGGGTGTACTGTTCCTTCAGTCCTTTTTCTACAGCCTTTATATGTTTTTCTTTAGCCTTTTCGTCAGGAAGTGTCTCCAGATATTCGTATGTCTCTATTATTATGTTTCTTATTTCCTTAGCTATGGGAAGTGTTTTCTTTACGTCTCTTACCAGTTTATAGTAATATTTTTCCTGTTTTTTATTTTTAAACTTAATTTTAGGGTATACATATACGTTTCTCAGAGTTATATATGGTATAGTGTCTCCTTTATAGACACAAACTTTTACCATATATCCTTTGTGCTGAGGAATATCTTGTGCTTTCAATTCTGGAATTGTTAAAAAGCACACTATTGTTAATATGTATATCATATATTTACTCATTGGCACAAAAATAGGAATAAAAACAATTATATGGTCGATAAAAGTGTTATTTTTTTATTGTTTATAATCTTATCAACATTATGTGGATAAATAGATTAATTATTTATATTTCAATGAGTTATATTTTTATAACTTGTTTATATTCTCAGTCTGATGTTATTGAATGGCAGGAGATGTCAGTCGATGATGAGAATATGGCTATGTTGTTTGAACAGTATGAAGAACTTGCAGAAATAGCCGAGAATCCGTTCAATTTTAATACTGTAACTAAGGAACAGCTTGAGCAGTTGCCCTTTCTCTCGGATAAGATTATAGAAAACATACTTTATTATGTTTATAAGTATGGTCCTGTGGTGAGTAAGAATGAGTTGCTTGGAGTTGAAGGAATGGACTGGCAGACAAGGAAGTTTCTTGAACATTTCATTTATGTAGGTCCGGCAAATGAGGAAGAACATTTCAGTTTCAAACGTATGATGAAATACAACAGGCAGGAATTGACAACACGTGTTGATATCCCGTTAAATCAGAAAGCCGGATATGCGGATTATCCTGAAAATGTACTAGTTGACAGTCCTAACAAGAAATATTATGGCAGTTCGTTTTATAATAATTTTCGATACAGGTTTGAGTATAACAAACAGGTATATTTCGGACTGACAGCGGATAAAGATCCTGGAGAGCCTTTCTTCAGTCTTTATAATAAAAAAGGATATGACTTTTATTCGGCTTACCTTTATTTGCAGAATGTTGGTCGGTTCAAGTCTGTGGCTTTAGGTAATTATAAGGCATCGTTTGGATACGGTCTTGTTATGAACATGGGTTTCAGTATGGGAAAATACACTTCTTCTTCATCACTAAGGCGTACTGGGCAGGGAATAACCAAGTACACTTCTACGGGTGAGTATAATTATCTACAGGGAATAGCTGCTACTTATAAGTTGTCGAAAAGATGGGATGCAACGCTTTTCTATTCGTTTAGAAACATGGATGCACGTGTTGAAAACCAGTTCATAAGGTCGTTGAAAACTGATGGATATCATAGGCTGTATAAGGATATGGAAAAGAAAAATACAATATATAATCACGTGATTGGCAGTAACTTAACATATAATGGAAAGAATGTTGAATATGGATTAACAGCTGTTTATAATTGTTTTGATAAAGTGTTGAATCCTGACTATCAGCCTTACAATCATTATTATCCTCGTGGAAAGGATTTCTTCAATACAGGAGTATTCTATAAATTCTTCTTTGATAAGCTTATGATTTCAGGAGAGACTGCAGTTGATAAAGGTGGAACAATTGCAACAATTAATTCATTATGTTATTCACCGACTGTTGATACTGATATAACACTTATCAACAGGTATTACGACAAGAAATATCAGAGTATCTATGCCAGTTCTTTTGGTGAAAATTCAAGAACACAAAATGAGGCAGGTATTTATTTAGGTCTGGAAACCAGTGCTATACAGAATACAAAGTTATTATGTTATGTTGATTACTTTTATTTTTCGTGGAAAAGATATCGTGTAGATATGGCAGGTACATCAGGAATAGAGGGAGTATGTCAGTTAAGTTATTCACATAGCAATTCACTATCTATGTTGATAAAGTACAGCATAAAAAACAAGGCTCAGAACTATTCTATAGATGATGAGAAGTATGTTTTGCCTTATATCCGTCATAGGGCAAGATATCAGGTGAATTATTCACTGAATGATAATAACTCTGTTAAATTTCTGGCTGATTATACCAATACAGGGTATTGGGGACAGGGAACTACAAACGGTTTTCTTGTTTCCGCTACTGCTAATTTAAGTCATGAATCGTTTCCCGTAAGAGCTTCCGTAAGTGGTGCATGGTTTTCAACAGAGGATTATAACGCACGTGTATATCTATATGAACCAGGTTTGCTTTATGCGTTTTCCATGTCTTCATTCTATGGTAAAGGAACAAGAACTGCTTTGAAATTACAATATAACTACAGGAAATTCCTTATGTTTCAGGCTAAATTCGGGTGGACGCACTATACAGACAGAAATACTATCAGTTCTGATACAGAAGAAATACAGGGGAATAATAAGGCAGATATACAATTCCAGTTAAGAATAAAATGGTAACTACCTGTTGATAACATACTGATATTTTCCTTACTTTTGCATTTGACTACAACTAATAACTACACAACTAACAACTATAAAACTACAAAACCATGTCAACAATAATATATCCATCTCCAATTTTCGGACCAATACACAGCCGTCGTCTTGGAGTTTCATTGGGAATCAACCTTTTGCCGGCAGACGGTAAATTCTGTTCTTTCGACTGTATATATTGCGAGTGCGGTTATAATAAAGAACACCGTCCGAAACAAAAACTTCCAACCCGCGAAGAAGTAAAGGCGGCTCTCGAAGCTAAGCTTGTAGACATGAAAGCAAACGGACCATTTCCGGATGTATTGACATTTGCCGGAAATGGTGAACCTACTGCCCATCCTCATTTTGCCGGAATTATTGATGATACTATAGAACTTAGAAACAAGTATTTTCCACAGGCAAAGGTAAGTGTGTTGAGTAATTCAACTTTCATTCATAAACAGGATGTATTCGATGCTTTGATGAAAGTTGACAATAATATTCTGAAGCTTGATACGGTGAATATTGACTATATAAATACTGTTGATAAACCTGTTGGAAACTATGATTTGAATCGTGTAATTGACTGTATGAAAGCATTTAACGGTCAGTTAATAATTCAGACAATGTTCCTAAAAGGAACTACTGATGAGGGGGTGGATGTAGACAATACTCACGATGATTATGTACTCCCGTGGCTTGAAACTGTTAAGCAAATAGCTCCCCGTCAGGTGATGATTTACACTATTGACAGAGAGACACCGGATACTCATCTGCAGAAAGCCACTCATGAAGAATTGGACAGAATATTACATCTGCTTGAAGATGCAGGAATAAAGGCAAGTGCTTCGTATTGATTTACGAAGCACTTTTTTTATGAATAAGCTTTGCAATATTGGTATGTGAACTATAATTGATTATCTTTGTACAAACCTTATTCATAACTACTTATATATGAAAATATTAATCGCATTATCACTTTTTGTCATTGGTGGAACTTGTGTCTCTGCTCAAAAAATCCCTTCTGTTTATAAGCCTGTTAAAAAGGAAATATACCATAAAGGATGGATAGATTTCAATAAAAATGGTGTTAAGGATGTTTACGAAGATCCTTCTGCATCTATTGATAGTCGTATAGAAGACTTGTTAAGCCAGATGACTATGGAAGAAAAAACATGTCAGATGGTAACCCTTTATGGTTATAAACGTGTATTGAAAGACGATCTTCCCACTCCGGAATGGAAAACTTCGTTGTGGAAAGACGGTATAGGTGCCATAGATGAACATCTTAACGGTTTTCAACAGTGGGGGCTTCCTCCATCGGACAATCCTAACGTGTGGCCGGCATCACGTCATGCATGGGCTTTGAACGAAGTTCAGAGATTTTTTGTAGAAGAAACCAGGCTAGGTATTCCTGTTGATTTCACTAACGAAGGTATTCGTGGTGTGGAGAGCTATCGTGCTACTAACTTCCCTACCCAGCTTGGTATAGGTCATACATGGAACAGAAATCTGGTGCGCCGTATAGGAGAAATAACCGGATATGAGGCTCGTATGTTAGGATATACCAATGTTTATGCACCTATTCTTGATGTAGGTCGTGACCAGCGTTGGGGAAGATATGAAGAAGTATATGGTGAATCGCCTTACCTTGTAGCCGAACTCGGTATAGAGATGGTTAAGGGAATGCAAAAAGATTATCAAGTGGCAGCTACCGCAAAACATTTTGTAGCTTACAGTAATAACAAGGGAGCACGCGAAGGTATGGCACGGGTTGACCCTCAGATGTCACCTCGCGAAGTTGAGATGATACATGTATATCCTTTCAAGAGAGTGATTCAGGAAACAGGCTTGCGTGGAGTAATGAGTTCGTATAATGATTATGACGGTATTCCTGTCCAGGGAAGTTACTATTGGCTTACTGAGCGTCTGCGTGGAGAAATGGGATTCCGTGGATATGTAGTTTCTGACAGTGATGCAGTGGAATATCTCTATACCAAGCATGGAACGGCAAAGGATATGAAAGAAGCCGTACGTCAGAGTGTTGAGGCTGGGCTGAACGTAAGATGTACTTTTCGGTCGCCGGAATCGTATGTTGAACCGTTGAGAGAGCTTGTTAAGGAAGGTGGTATTAGCGAGGAGACTATCAACAGCAGAGTACGCGATATATTGAGAGTGAAGTTCCTTATCGGATTGTTTGATTCTCCATATCAGATGAAGTTGGCAGAAGCTGACAAGGTTGTTGAAAACCCGGAACACGAGGCGGTTGCTCTTCAGGCATCACGTGAAAGTATCGTACTTCTGAAGAACGACAATAATATTCTTCCTTTAGATATCAATAAAGTGAAGACAATATCAGTGTGTGGTCCTAATGCCTATGAAGAAGGCTATGCACTTACACACTATGGACCTCTTGCAGTGGAAGTTACTACAGTTCTTGAAGGGATAAAGGATAAGGTGGCAGGAAAGGCAGAAGTCCTTTATATCAAAGGGTGTGACCTTGTTGATGCAAACTGGCCGGAAAGTGAAATTATAGATTATCCGCTTACGTCAGACGAGAAAAAGGAAATTGACACGGCTGTTGAAAACGCACTTAAATCAGACGTTGCTATAGTTGTTTTGGGAGGAGGGCAGCGTACATGTGGAGAGAACAAATCGCGTACAAGTCTGGAACTTCCGGGCCGTCAGTTGCAGTTGCTACAGGCTGTCCAGGCTACAGGAAAACCTGTTATTCTTGTGTTGATAAATGGACGTCCGCTGTCTGTCAATTGGGCCGATAAGTTTGTTCCTGCAATCCTTGAAGCATGGTATCCTGGTTCAAAAGGAGGAACTGCAGTTGCAGATGTATTGTTTGGCGACTATAATCCGGGGGGAAAACTCACCGTTACATTCCCTAAGACTGTGGGACAGATACCTTTCAATTTCCCAGCCAAGCCAGCTTCACAGGTTGATGGAGGAAAGAATCCCGGTCCTGACGGTAATATGTCGCGCATCAACGGTGCTCTTTATCCGTTTGGTTATGGTTTGAGCTATACCACTTTTGAGTATTCAGACATACAGATAAGTCCAAAAGTCATCACTCCTAATGAGAAAGCTACAGTTACTCTGAAAGTAAAAAATACAGGAAATGTGGCTGGTGACGAAATAGTACAGCTATATACACGCGATGTATTGAGCAGTGTCACTACATATGAAAAGAATCTTGCCGGATTTGAACGTGTTAACTTGCAGCCGGGAGAAACAAAAGAAGTGAAGTTTACTATCGACAGAAAGCATCTTGAACTCCTTGATGCCGATATGAAGTGGGTGGTAGAATCTGGAGAGTTTGTGGTGATGGCAGGAGCATCGTCCGAGGATATCCGACAGACTGTGGTGCTTAACGTAGAAGACTATCATACACGCAATGCACGTCTGGAAGCCGAGAAACCGGAAAAGTCTGTATCGGCAAGCACTAATCCGGAAGATGTGATGAAAGTGCTTGATGATGATAATGCTACTTACTGGCAGGGAAACAAGGGTGACTATCTGACATTTGCAATGAAGGAAAATCCTAAGGTGGATGAAGTGTCAATAACTTTTGTGCGTGAGAATAGTCTTCCTTCTACTTTCGAGATACAGCTTTCAGGCGGTGGCGGACAGTTTCTGACTGTGTATAGTGGTACAGTAACTGAATACGGTAAGCCAATAACCTATAAATTTAAGGGAACAACAGCCAGCGACCTTAGAATATTGCTTAACGACGACCGTGTGGGAGTGGCTGATGTAAATATTATAAAGGAATAATTATCGGATAAATCAACAGCTGTTTAAACAATGTTCAAATACCATTCAAACACTGTTTAAACAGCTGTTATTATATACTTACGTTTCGTCATTCTCAGGAGTGACATTGTTTTTTCCTACAGGCTTGTCGAATACTTTTCCACAGTCATTACAAATATATTCCCAATGTTCTGTTCCCGGAGGAGCAGCTGCAAGCATAGCAATTACAGTTGAAAAAATGGCACGTAGCCTGTGTCTCTTTCTCAATATGAATTTAATGTTTTTCGAACCGCAATACGGGCAGTAAATCAGTCTTTCAGGAATCATCTGATTGTTTTCAAGAATAGACATTGCTCTTTCGTAGTCGTCTTCATACACAAATAAGTCTATCCCTGTGATGCTGACAGGCATTCCACGCAGTACACTTGAAGTGTTTTCATTGTGTATTGCTACTGCTATTCCTTCATTCTCCAATGCACCCTTTATCAGTCTTGCCTGAAAGGATTCGTTACATGTTATAAGTTTTACGGTTCTCATATGATAATATTATTTTTTCCAGATATGTTCTATTTCCAGTATAATCATCTTGTGGTAGTTTCCGTGTCCTTCGCCGTACCATTTACCGTCAAGAGATTTGTCGATGAATTTTTCTGGCTTTATATCGTCTTCGTAAAGTTTTCTGCATTCCAGTGTAAGACGTGCTTGTGAAAATGTGATATTACCATTTTCTGTCATAACCGGAATAAGGCCTGTTTCAGCTATTTTGTCTGTATCGCGTCCGGACTTTGAACCGCACACTTTATGGATGGCTTTATTTTCTTCGCCAAGGAATGACAATGTGAGAGTGTCACATTTTTCAATAAACTCGTATGTGTAGCGTTCCGGGCGTATGAAAATAAATGCGACTGTTTTTCCCCATAACACCCCGGTGCCACCCCAAGAGGCTGTCATGGTGTTGAATTTTTCCTGTGAACCTGCGGTTACAAGCATCCATTCTTTCCCGATGGCTTCAATCATATTGTCTGCCAATTGTGATACGTTTATTTCTTTCATTTTCTATATTTATATTAGTGTTTGGCAAAAATAGCTAAAGACTGGCGGAAAGACAAATGTAAAATAAGAAAAACCGGCTGTGGATATTTCTGTAAAGAGTAAAAATTTGCAGTATTATCTCTTGGTGCCGACTATTGTGGGCAGAACTGCTTACTATTGTCAGCAGCATTGTCGACTATAGTAGGACGCATTGCCGACTATAGTCAGCACCAAAAGATGTTTGTGTTTTTGTGATTATGAATTTTCCTAACTTCTCATGATACTTGGTTTATTACGTCAAACTGTATAATTTTGTGGTGTAATAAATCAGATTTTTTATGGGACGTACAATAAAATTACTTTTACTCTATTTTGCTTATCAGTTGGCGTTTTTCGGAGTGCTTACCGGAGTGTTTATGCTGAAAAACGGTGTCATGGAAATGCCGGATATGTCAGGCAGTGGATATATGTCTGTAATTATGTGGGCACAGTTTCTTTCCACTTTGGCTATAGGTCTTCATGTAGTTCTGGGGAAATATGTATCTGTTGATGTTTTTAAATTGAGAACATCTAATAAATGGGCAGTATTATTAGTCTCGTCTATATTTATCGTGGCAATGGGTTTGTGGACTAACTATTTCAGCGAGCTCGCCGGACTGCCGGACAATATGAAGGATGTGTTCGAGCAGATGATGAACAATCCGCTTGGAGTAATATCCATTGTAGTGATGGCTCCACTTGTGGAAGAACTTCTGTTTCGCGGTGCCATACAGGGACATCTCATGCGAAAGTGGAAAATGCCTTATCTTGGCATTGTGGTATCGTCGCTGATATTCGGTGTGGTGCATGGTAATCCGGCTCAGATTCCTTTTGCATTCGTCGTGGGAATGGCTCTTGGATGGATGTATTATCTAACTGGAAGCCTTATTCCTGGAATGTTGATGCACTTTATCAATAATGGCAGTTCTGTGTTGCTTTATTTCTTGTCGGGTGATCCTGATGCTACCATGATTTCATCTCTTGGTGATGATGGGGCTATATCTTTGGCAGTGGTAGGAATGATTCTTACGATAGTCTGCATTTTCATCATCCGGAAGAAGGTGGTGAAGGAGTCGGTGCAGTGGAATGAAGAAAATAACTAGTAGGCATAAATGATATTCGTGGATTTTGGAGTATCTTTGCATGACAATAAATTTATATCAAACTATATAAAAGAAAGGATTTTACCGTGGCAAAAGACAGCGAAGTAGTAATGACCCCCATGATGAAGCAGTTTTTCGACCTGAAGGCGAAGCATCCTGATGCTATTATGCTTTTCAGATGCGGAGACTTTTATGAAACATATTCGGAAGATGCAGTGGCAGCATCCGAGATTTTGGGCATTACCCTTACAAAAAGGGCCAACGGACAGAACAAGTCTATTGAGATGGCGGGATTTCCTCACCATGCACTTGATACATATCTGCCAAAGCTTATCAGAGCCGGACGACGTGTGGCTATCTGCGATCAGCTGGAAGACCCTAAAACCACTAAGAAACTGGTTAAACGCGGTATAACAGAGCTTGTTACACCGGGTGTGGCCATTGGTGACAATATTCTTTCTTATAAGGAGAACAATTTCCTTGCTGCCGTTCATTTCGGAAAGACTGCCTGTGGAGTGGCCTTTTTGGATATTTCTACCGGTGAGTTTATGACTGCCGAAGGAAAACTTGATTATATCGACAAACTTCTCAATAATTTTGCTCCTAAGGAAGTGCTTTTCGAACGTGGAAAGAAACCTATGTTCGAAGGCAATTTCGGAACCAAATTCTTTACTTTCGAACTTGATGACTGGGTTTTCACCGAGACATCTGCTGTGAAGAAACTGCTTAAACATTTCGAGACTAAGAATCTTAAAGGTTTCGGTGTGGAACATCTGAAGAATGGTGTAATAGCTTCAGGAGCTATTCTTCAGTATCTTGAAATGACTCAGCACGAGCATGTTGGGCATATCACATCGCTTTCGCGTATAGAAGAGGAAAAATACGTACGTATAGACAAGTTTACGGCTCGTAGCCTTGAACTTATGGGAAGTATGAATGATGGTGGAACTAGTCTGCTGGATGTTATAGACCATACCATAAGTCCGATGGGTGCACGTATGCTGAAACGCTGGGTTATATTCCCACTAAAAGATGTTCAGCCTATTAACAGAAGGCTAGATGTAGTGGAATATTTTTTCCGTCATCCGGAATTTAAGGAAGAAATTGAAGATTGCCTTCACAGAATAGGAGATTTGGAACGTATAGTTTCGAAGGCTGCTGTAGGAAGAATCTCTCCACGCGAGGTTGTACAGTTAAAAGTGGCTCTGCAGGCTATTGAACCTATCAAGATGGCTTGTCTGGAGGCTGATAACGAGAGCCTTCGCAGGATAGGCGAACAACTTAATCTATGTGTGTCTATCCGCGACAAGATAGCAAAGGAAATAAACAATGACCCTCCGTTGTTGGTCAATAAAGGTGGTGTGATAGCCGATGGTGTGTCCGAAGAATTGGACGAACTTAGACGTATATCATATTCAGGAAAAGATTATCTTCTTCAGATTCAGCAGAGAGAGAGCGAACTTACTGGTATTCCAAGTCTGAAGATTGCTTATAACAATGTATTCGGTTATTATATCGAGGTGCGTAATGCACATAAAGATAAGGTGCCTGCCGAGTGGATAAGAAAACAGACTCTTGTGAATGCCGAAAGATATATTACTCAGGAACTGAAGGAATACGAAGAAAAAATCCTTGGTGCCGAGGACAAGATTCTTACACTTGAGACACGTATTTATAACGAGCTGGTAATGTCGTTGGCTGAGTTTATTCCTGCTATACAGATAAATGCTACTCAGATAGCAGTTCTTGACTGTCTGCTTTCGTTTGCATCGGCTGCGAAGGCTAATGGTTATATCCGTCCGGTAATATCAGAGGATGAGGTTCTGGACATCCGCCAGGGAAGACACCCTGTGATAGAAAAACAACTTCCTCTTGACGAGAAATATATAGCAAATGATGTTTATCTCGATACGGAGAAACAGCAGATTATCATCATTACGGGTCCTAACATGGCCGGTAAGTCTGCATTGTTAAGACAGACTGCCCTTATTACTCTTATGGCGCAGATAGGTTGTTTTGTGCCGGCCGAGAGTGCACACATAGGTATCGTTGATAAGATATTCACACGTGTGGGGGCGAGTGATAATATTTCTGTGGGAGAATCAACGTTTATGGTTGAGATGAACGAGGCTGCTGATATTCTGAACAATCTTTCACAGCGCAGTCTGGTCCTGTTCGATGAACTTGGACGTGGAACATCTACATACGACGGTATATCCATAGCATGGGCTATAGTGGAACATATACATGAAAATCCTAAGGCTAAGGCACGTACTCTGTTTGCAACCCACTATCATGAGTTGAACGAGATGGAACGTACATACAGCCGTATAAAGAACTATAATGTATCTGTCAAGGAAGTAGACAATAAGGTGATTTTCCTTCGTAAATTAGAGCGAGGTGGCAGCGAACATTCGTTCGGTATCCATGTAGCGAAGATGGCTGGTATGCCTAAGTCCATAGTTAAGCGTGCTGACGAGATTCTGGCACTCCTTGAGAAGGAAAACCGTCAGGGTTCTATATCCGGAAAGGAAAAGGAGATTACTTCTGAAATAAAGAAGAAAAAAGAGGCATCATCGTCATCCGACGGTATTCAACTGAATTTCTTCCAGCTCGATGACCCCGTATTAAGCCAAATAAGGGATGAAATTATCAATTTGGATATCAATAATCTCACCCCTGTTGAAGCTTTGAACAAATTAAATGAAATAAAGAAAATTCTTAATTGATGAAATTCTTTGCTCTCACGCTTGTCATTTCCGGATTAGCCGGAGTTGACTGGCGTGTGCAGTAGTCAAACTCATGACTCTTTTGTCCGCTGTATGAATTCCAGATAAGTTTCAGTTTTACAGTTTCTCCTTCTGTGTCTGGCAATATTCCGTCCAGTTTGAAGGCTACAAGTGCATCTGCCTGATGTCCGTAAATATCGCCAAATGCATTATGGCGGAATTCAACCTCGTATAAGTTTTCAGGATTGTTAGTTGAAATGAGGTTTACAAAGTGCTTTGTTCCTGTATTTCCCCACGCAGTGCTGAAACGTAGCGTCAGATAACCGTCTTCCGAAACTGTCATCCAGTTGTTAAGGATTTCTACCGGGTCGTTTCCATAAACTTTATCATTCTCTTCGTCACCAAGATTTTCAGCTATAGGCTTAGTGAGAATACTGTCTATCCAGTTGATATGTACAGCTTTGCTGAAACCGTTTGCCGGATCTTCAGTTTCGTCGAAGTTAACTAATGCTCTTACTTCCTTTTCTCCGAATGGTGATTTAGTTACATTTACAGGACGCAATGTAGTTTCATCGTCAAGCTGGAGGAAGAAAGTATCGTTGGCGTCAGTCTTTACAGTTACCAGTGTATTAGGATAAAGAAGGGAATAATCATAGCTGTCATCGTCGTTATTACACGACTGCAGTGAGAATATGGCAACCGAAGCTACCAGTGCATGTCTTAAAATTGAATGTAGTCTCATAATAATTTAATCTTTAACGTGTTAACTTTGAATGTTTGTTTATTCGTTAAATGCATTATTATGGAATATCGTGCATATGAATCTGTTAAAAAGGTATAATGGTTTATATAACAAAAAAGAGGGTGTGTCAAAATGATGCATCCTCTTTTCGTTATATAATCATCGGTTTCTCATTTTTCATAGAGTATGATTTCTATATTTCCGTATTATCCCTATCTCCATGCTTTCAAGTAGTATAATCGG
>NZ_JADYTJ010000062.1 GCF_021531075.1 Bacteroides caecigallinarum
TCTAATACCTGAAAACATCATTCCAAATAATTGTTTATCTTTGAATGCATAAATTGCCAGGTATAATGAGAATATATATAGCAATAACTATATGGATATAATAAAGAAGACCATATTTCAGCAGGAAGAAGTCAGCATAAAGGATTAAGAACAAACGGAAAGAGAAGTTTATGGAAAGCAAGAACATTATACATTCACAGGAACATCAGTTTGGTGATGTAGTTGATATAATACTTCAGCATCGTAGCCGCGCTTCAAGGGCAGTAAATGAAGAAATGTTGCTCACGGCATGGAGTGTACAGGAACACCATACAACAATTCTTTTCCAATGAAATTGTGAAGCCAAAAACTACACAATTAACAGAAAAGGAGTGTAACTGGAAAAAATGCAATTGTGCAGACAGAATCTGCACAATTGATGGCATGTGATAAAAAATTTGTCCAGACTGTGACTAGAAAAAAAAATATTCAACTTACTGAAAATGACATCATTATCAAATAATTTCGAGATACCTCGCCGTTGTCGAAGCCATAGGAAACTTCAACGTTGCATATACAATCATACATACGTCATAAACACCATTTAAATACTGTTTAATCAGTGTTTAAACGCTATTTAAACAATACCTAAAAACTTCACACTATGAAAGAACTTAAGCAACAGGTCATAATAAGAAAATACCAGTTCGAGGAACTTACTGACTCCGACAAACGACTGATAGAGGCAGCCAAGGAAGCTACAAAAAGAAGCTATGCACCATACTCGCATTTCAATGTAGGAGCAGCAGCCATGCTTGATGACGATACTATAGTGACCGGTTCGAACCAGGAGAATGCCGCCTACCCTTCCGGACTTTGTGCCGAACGTACTACCCTGTTTCATGCCGCTTCTGAATATCCAGACAAGGCTGTAACCACACTTGCCATTGCGGCATCAAACAGCGAAGGTTTCACTGTGCAGCCTGTCACTCCGTGCGGAGCGTGCAGACAGGTAATGCTGGAAGCCGAACAGCGTTACCACCACCCAATACGTATGCTGATGTACGGCACAGCCTATATATACGAAACAAGGGGAACAAAAGATTTGCTCCCCCTGTCGTTTGGTATTGAATCAATGGAATGATTATTTATCGCCGTACATACGTGCACGCATTTCCTTGATATGGTCTGATGTGATGTATTCATCGTATTCCATCATCTTGTCGATTATACCGTTAGGTGTAAGTTCGATGATACGGTTGGCAACAGTCTGAATGAATTCGTGGTCGTGTGATGCGAACAGCACGTTACCTTTGTATTGCTTCAGATTGTTGTTGAATGCCTGAATAGACTCCAGGTCGAGGTGGTTTGTAGGAGTGTCAAGAATCAGACAGTTGGCATTTCTCAACTGCATACGTGCAATCATGCATCGCATCTTTTCACCTCCCGAAAGTACGTTCACCTTCTTCAGCACTTCCTCGCCAGAGAACAGCATACGTCCGAGGTATCCCTTCATTTCCACTTCATTGCCCTGTCCGTACTGGCTCAACCAGTCAACCAGATTGAGGTCGCAATTGAAGAAATCGGTATTGTCAAGTGGAAGATATGCTGTAGTGATAGTCACACCCCAGTTGAAGTGACCTGCTTGTGGCTTACGGCGTTCGTTGATAATCTCGAAGAATGCAGTCATGGCACGTGGGTCACGGCTCAGGAATACTATCTTGTCGCCCTTCTCTACGTTGAAGTTTACATCGTTGAATAGAACAACTCCGTCCTCTGTCTCGGCACGAAGTCCTGAAACCTCAAGAATCTGGTTACCCGGCTCACGGTCCATAGTGAAGATGATACCTGGATATTTACGAGATGAAGGCTTAATTTCATCCACATTAAGTTTCTCAAGCATCTTCTTACGGCTAGTAGTCTGTTTTGATTTTGCCACGTTGGCAGAGAAACGACGGATAAATTCTTCAAGTTCCTTACGTTTTTCTTCAGCTTTAGCCTTCTGGTTCTGCTGCTGACGGAGTGCAAGCTGGCTTGATTCGTACCAGAAGCTATAGTTACCGGCAAAAAGGTTAACCTTACCGAAGTCGATATCCACTGTGTGGGTACATACAGAGTCGAGGAAGTGACGGTCGTGGCTCACTACAAGTACTGTATGTTCGAAATTTGAAAGATATTCTTCCAGCCATGTCACAGTTTCCATGTCGAGGTCGTTGGTAGGCTCGTCCAGAAGCAGGTTGTCAGGATTACCGAACAATGCCTGTGCAAGCATGACACGCACCTTTTCCTTACCGCTGAGGTCACCCATCAGCATATAGTGCTTGTCTTCCTTTATACCAAGTCCGCTAAGAAGAATAGCAGCATCGCTTTCTGCGTTCCATCCTTCAAGTTCTGCAAATTTTTCTTCAAGTTCTGCAGCCTTAATTCCGTCTTCATCGGTAAAATCTTCTTTGGCGTACAGTGCTTCGCGCTGCTTCATGATGTCCCAAAGCACAGTGTGTCCCATAAGGACTGTATCAAGTACAGTATGTTCGTCGAACTTGAAGTGGTCCTGGCTAAGAACTGAAAGACGTTCGCCCGGTCCCAGCGTAACGCTTCCCTTAGTAGGGTCAAGTTCACCGGAAATTACCTTAAGAAATGTTGACTTACCTGCACCGTTGGCACCTATCACACCGTAAATATTACCGTTGGTGAACTTCATGTTCACATCGTTGTACAATACTCTCTTACCGAATTGAACGGCTACATTTGAAACTGTAATCATTTTATAAGTTTGTTTGTATGTATATACCTAAATTATACTGTTATTCTGAAATTTGCGTGCAAAGGTACTAAATATCCCGCTAATTTACAATGCAGTGAAAGGCATATCACTCCCAGAACACGGCTTTTTATAAGTTTTTTTTTGTGTCAGTATGTCAGTTTTTTAGTAATTTTGCGGCTGTTTATGCATACAGAGCATTACAGGCACGGTTTTTGTAGTACAGCCAACAGCCGTATGCAAGTCCGGCACTTAAATCACAGATTAATAATAAAATAACAACATAAAGACATGAATAAAAATCAGAATCAAAATCCGGAAGAAGAAATATTGAAGAACGAGGAAGCTGAAAACCAGCAGCAGGAAACTGAAACTCAGACTGAAGAAACAAACTCTGCCGAAAATGCAGGCGAAGAGAAGGAAGCCGAACTTTCAGAAGAGGAAAAAGCAGCAAAAGAACTTGAAGAGACAAAACAGGCTCTTGAGGACTATAAAGACAAATATCTGCGTCTTTCGGCTGAATTTGACAATTACCGCAAACGTACAATGAAGGAAAAAGCCGAACTTATCAAAAACGGTGGCGAAAAGGCTATCTCGGCTATTCTGCCTATCCTTGACGACTTGGAACGTGCTTTGCAGAACATGCAGAAGGCAGACGATGTTAAGGCTATGTACGAAGGTATTGACCTGATACATCAGAAGTTCCTGAAAAACCTTGGTCACGAAGGGCTTGAAAAGATGAATCCTGTGGGAGAAGCATTCGATACTGATTTCCACGAGGCAATAGCTCTTGTTCCTGCTCAGGAGGAAGCACAGAAAGGCAAGATTTTGGACTGTGTACAGACTGGTTACAAACTGAATGACAAAGTTATACGCCACGCCAAAGTGGTAGTTGCTCAATAATACAATAAAACCACATCGCAAATATGGCTACTAAAAGAGATTACTACGAAGTGCTTGGCGTGGAGAAGACAGCCACAGCAGACGAAATAAAGAAAGCATACCGTAAGAAAGCAATACAGTATCACCCTGACAAAAATCCGGGAGATAAGGAAGCTGAAGAGAAATTCAAGGAAGCCGCAGAAGCATACGAAGTATTGAGCAATCCTGACAAGCGTTCACGCTACGACCAGTTCGGTCATGCAGGCGTAGACGGTGCTGCAGGAGGCGGATACGGAGGTTTCGGCGGACAGGGTATGTCTATGGATGATATATTCTCTATGTTTGGTGACATCTTTGGCGGACACAGCGGTTTCGGAGGATTCGGCGGTTTCGGAGGTGGCGGAGGCCAGCCAAGACAACGCAAATTCCGCGGTGCAGACCTTAGGGTAAAGGCTAAACTTACGCTGAAGGAAATTGCTGAAGGAACAGAAAAGAAATTCAAGGTAAAGAAATATGTTCCTTGTTCACACTGTCACGGAACAGGTGCCGAAGGAAACAGCGGAACAGAGACTTGTCCTACATGTCACGGAACAGGTAGCGTGACACGTACTCAGCAGAGTATCTTCGGAATGATGCAGACTCAGTCTGTATGTCCTCAGTGTAACGGTGAAGGAAAAATCATCAAGAACAAGTGTAAGGAATGTAACGGCGAAGGCGTAGTTTACGGTGAAGAAGTAGTTACAGTAAAAATACCTGCCGGAGTGGCAGAAGGTATGCAGGTTACCATCAACGGTAAGGGTAATGCCGGAAAGCACAACGGTGTGGCAGGCGACCTGCTTGTTCTTATAGAAGAAGAAAAGCATCCTGAACTGATAAGAGACGAAAGCGACCTTATTTATAATCTGCTTCTTAGTGTTCCTCAGGCAGCGCTTGGTGGTACAGTGGAAATCCCTACAATAGACGGCAAGGCTAAAATCAAGATTGAACCGGGAACACAGCCTGGTAAGGTTCTCCGTCTGAGAGGCAAAGGTCTGCCTAACATCAACAGCTACGGCTACAGCACCGGAACAGGTGACTTGCTGGTAAACGTAAGTGTATATATCCCTGAAACTCTTACAAAAGAAGAACGTCAGGCACTCGAAAAATGGCAGGAATCCGAAAGTTTCAAGCCTAACACCAGTCTGAAGGAAAAAATCTTCAAGAAATTCAGAAGTCTTTTCGACTGATTGATACATATATAAAAATAGAGCGGTACTTTTCTTAAAGCGCCGCTCTATTTTTTTGTATTATTCAAATATTATTTCAACTCCAAAGTTACGATAGATTTGGCAGGAAGTTTCACATTCAAGACATTCTTCGAAATCTTTGCTCCCTTGAATTCTTTCGGGCAAACTACGTTTGGCTTTTCAAAGGTATTGTAGTCATCTATATTTTCAGATGTCAATATTCTTCCTGACACTGACTTGAGTGTTTCGCCGTCAAGTTTAATGGTTATTTCCTGTTCCTCGTCAAGGCTTACGTTCGACAGTGATATATGTGTCAAACCATCCTTGCGTGAAGCTGTAGCGCTGACCATCGGTACTTCACGGTCGTCTCTCACAATCTTGTAATTGCATTCAAGGTTCAGAGGAAGGTATGTGGCATCCTGATGAACATTATACATTTCGAACACATGATATGTAGGAGTAAGCACCATCTTGTCTTCTTTTGTAAGAATCATTGACTGAAGAACGTTTGCTATCTGAGCAATGTTAGTCATCTTCACACGGTCTGTATATTTATGGAACACATCAAGTGAAAGAGAAGCTACAAATGCGTCACGCATAGTGTTCTGCTGATAAAGATGTCCAGGAATAGAGCCAGGTTCCTGATCCCACCATGTACCCCACTCGTCAACCATCAGGGCAATCTGTTTCTTAGGATCATATTTATCCATTATGGCGATGTGGCGTTTCAATACGTCTTCAATTTCAAGACACTTACCCATTGTCCAGTAGTAATCATCGTCAGTGAATTCCGTAGCCGAACCTTTGCTACCTTCCCATCCTGTAACGGTGTAATAATGCAAAGAAACACCGTCCATTCTGTGACCGATATTCTTCATCAATGTTTCAGTCCAATCGTAATCATAGTCGCTTGCACCGCTGGCAATCTTGAACAGAACATTTCCGTTATAGTTTCTGCAATATGTAGAATAACGGCGATAAAGGTCTGAATAATACTCAGGACGCATGCTTCCACCGCATCCCCAGCTTTCGTTCCCTACTCCGAAATATTTAACCTTCCATGGCTTTTCACGTCCGTTTTCCTTACGCAGTTTCGCCATAGGGCTACCCTGTTCGGCTGTCATATATTCCACCCATTTTGCCATTTCCTCTACGGTTCCGCTTCCTACGTTACCGCTGATATAAGGTTCGCAACCAAGCATCTCACATAGATTAAGGAATTCATGAGTACCGAAGCTGTTGTCTTCCACTGTACCTCCCCAGTTGTTGTTCACCATACGCGGACGGTTCTCCTTAGGTCCGATTCCGTCCATCCAGTGATATTCGTCGGCAAAACAACCTCCCGGCCATCTCAATACAGGAACCTTCAGTTTCTTCAATGCTTCAAGAACATCTGTTCTGTAACCGTCAACGTTAGGTATTGAGGAATTCTCGCCTACCCACAGACCACCATAAATACATGTTCCAAGATGTTCTGCAAACTGTCCGTAAATTTCTTTCGGGATAATCTGATTTCCTTTCTCAGGATAGATTTCGATACTTGCTTTCTGCTGTGCGAATGCAGGGATTCCTGCCATAAAAGCCAATGCCAATAGTGTATTTTTCATGTTTGTAAATAATAAATAAATTATAAGATTATAGTTTGAGTATGGAACAAATATACTATAAATATGACATTAGCAAAAAAATAATTGCCAAAAATACACTTATTTTCATATCTTTGTATCCCTAACCTGTTTTTTATATGAAGAAGAAAGCATTAATTATCTCCTTTTCCATGATTTCAGCGATTATTCTGTCTGCTGCTGTCGGCACATACTTATTGTTATTTAGCAAACCTTTCAACATTAAGAATCCTACGTTTATTTATATAGATGAAGACGACTCTTCCGACTCTGTTTTTGTCAAAATTGAAAGAAATCTTAACCCCAAAAGTATGTCAGGGATAAAGTTTCTGGCAAAAATCAAAGGTTATGGAGAGAATATACATACAGGAGCATACAGGATAAGCCCGCAATCGTCCGTTCTTGAAGCCTTCAGAAAGATTGAATCCGGAAGACAGACTCCTGTGAAACTGATAATCCCCAGTGTAAGAACTATGAACAAACTGGCATCAAGAGTAGCCAGACAGATTATGGCTGATTCAGCCAGCATATCTGCACTGCTGAATGACAGCAGCTACATAGCCACACTTGGATATGACAAAGCTACTATTCCCGCACTTTTTATACCTAATACGTATGAGGTTTATTGGAATATGACAGCTGAAAGCTTCATTAAAAGAATGGTAAAGGAAAATAAGAATTTCTGGAGCGCAGAACGTAGGGCAAAGGCAGAAGCGCTGAATATGACCACTACCGAAGTATGCACTCTGGCATCAATAGTGGATGAAGAAACTGCCAACAACGCAGAAAAGCCTCTTGTGGCAGGACTCTACATAAACAGGCTCAAAAGAGGGATGCTTCTCCAGGCCGACCCTACAGTAAAATTCAGCCTACAGGACTTCGGACTTAGAAGAATACTGTTCAAACATCTGGAAACGGACAGCCCTTATAATACCTACAAATATGCCGGACTACCTCCCGGACCAATCAGAATTGCATCAGTGGCGGGAATAAACAGTGTTTTGAATTACTCAAAACATAATTACATTTACATGTGTGCAAAAGAGGATTTCTCAGGAACTCACAATTTTGCTTCTACACTAAGCGAGCATAACATAAACGCAAGAAAGTATCAGCAGGCATTGAACAGAAGAAACATAAAATAAACATCCGGTATAGACAGAGGGATTAGTCTTGACATTTCATCAATACTAATCCCTAATGTTTTTATAAAGCTATACTGTCTTTATTTTACAGATTTCCAAAACTTGATAAAATCGGCATACTGACCATAACAAACCAGACCATCATCCTGTTTCAACTCGTAATCCTCAGGATAAGATACTTCTGAAACTTTCTCAACCTTTGATATTCCAAGAATATTTGAAGTATGTTTTCCCATAATCACGGATATAATACGTATCTTGAATTCTTCCTCTATGCTTAACTCATTGATTTTATATCCTATGAGTTTGGAAGGTATTGAAAATTTAAACACATAATTGTTTTCATCAACGGAGAAATGCTCAACTTCGGCATTAAGCTCCATAAGCTGTACCAGAAGCCTTGCAGCATCTTTTTCCGGAGTCAATATTCTATCCAATGAAAATGCGTCAAGAACAGCCTTATGTACTTCATCTACGGCACGTGCATATATATGCTTTACGTTATGTTTCTTCAATAATGATACAATCCTTACGGAAGCTCCGAAGTTCTCACCTATGGCCACAATGACTATATCCACACTGTTAAGAGGCAGAACAGACAGTGCCATCTCATCTGTAACATCGAGGACATAAGTTGTGGCAACCTTGTCTTTATAACGTTCCGCCTGAAATTCCTCTGAGTCAACGCCGACAATTTCGTGACCTAGAGCCGTAAGCTCTTCTGCCAACACTCCACCATAATTGCCTAATCCTATAATAAGATATTTCATATCAAATGTATTTTATTGTTTTATCAGTTTATTATAATATTGTCACTTGGATATTTGTAGTTTTTCTTTTTCTCCTGTCTTATAAGTCCGCTTACCAATGTAAAAGCTCCAACACGACCAACAAACATAAGGACTATTATCAGAAGTTTGCCGGCATTGCTCAAAGTCGGTGTAAGATCAAGGCTGGAGCCTACCGTACTCAAAGCAGATACACATTCAAAGACTAATGCCATGACAGACGCATTCGGTTCTATGACAGTCATCAGGAATATTGCAAAGAAAACAATAAGAAGATAAAGAATCAAAGCCGCATTTGAACGTTTTACCGAATCGGATGAAATCTCGCGATGTAGAATATATGTTCTCTCCACCCCTCTAAGCACGGCAAAAAGGTTTATCAGAATCACAGCAAAGACATTTATCTTCACACCTCCGGCAGTTGACTGTGTTCCGCCACCTATCATCATCAGAATAATCATAAGCAGAAGAGTCTGTGTGGAAAGTGTGGTAAGTCCGACACTGGCAAAACCCGCAGTTCGTGGACATACGGAATTGAAGAAGGCGTGAACCACTTTGTCTGCCGTATCCATACCGGCAAAAGCATGATTCCATTCAAAAAGAAGAATGACAATTGTTCCCAGCAACAAAAGTGCTCCTGTCATAAACAAAACAATCTTGGTATTCAGATTGTACAAATGAATTTTCTTGATGAACCTGCGACGACGGAAAAACAGTCGGGAAAAACAATATCGGAAATAATAGAATATCGTGTCTTTCATATTCACCAATATAGGGAAACCTATACCGCCAAATACAATAAGCAATGACAATACGATATAAAGAAAATTGTGATTATGCATCACCATGTCATTACCCATTCCACCAGGAAGTGTAGAAAAACCGGCGTTACAGAATGCTGATATGGAATGAAAAGCTGCAAAATAAAGCTCCTCATAAAACGTCATTCCAAGGGTTCCGTGTATGTCAATCCATATCAGAAACATACCTATTCCCTCAATGGCAAGAGTAAATCCCAATATATATAATAATGTAGATAATAATGAGTTCAATGAATTGGTACTTATCATATCGCCTACAGCCAACTGGTTGTAAAGCGACGTATTCCCCATAAAGAACATGGCGAAGAAGCTGGTTATAGTCATCACTCCCAAACCACCTATTTGAATAAGCAGCATTATTATAATCTGACCTTCCATGGTAAATGTGGAAGGTACATCGACAGATACAAGTCCGGTTACACACGTTGCACTGGTGGAGATAAACAACGCATCTATCCACGATATGCCATTATATGTAGCCCTTGGAAGCATCAGAAGTCCGGCTCCGACAATTATTATTATAAAAAAGCTTGACGCCAGAATAAGTGAAGGATTTGTTTTTCGTCCCAAAAGCCGGACAAAAAAACCGGACAGCAACGTAAAGGACATAAGCAGAAGAACAGCTCCCTTGTAATAACTGCTATTGAAGAATATCCATATCCAATATGCCGCATTACCAGGTTCCGGCAGATGAAAAACAACAGGCAACAGTGTAAGATAAAGACCTATATCAAGCAACCAGGTCCACACTGTGAACTTATTGCCTTCTTCGTTTGAAAACAGATGACTTAATGCTGTATTGACCAGAAAAACAATCCAAACTGAGTTTGAAACAGCATGAAGTACAGAATGTACATTTTCCGTAACCGTGAAACCGTAACGATATACTATAGAAGCTATGAATAAAATAGCTGCAAAACATGCTAGCCATGAAAACCAGTCAACCACCTGATAAATGCGGGGCAATACAAGCTTCTTTCTATATAATATTAAACGTTCCCAATTATCCATATTCTTTTTAACTTTAAAAAGAGACATGCAAACTTACGGAAAATCTCTGGAATATCCGCCGAATTGCAGCAGATTAACGCAACAGGATTTGATAATTAGGGAGTTAGAGGAAAAACGCAGAAGTTGGGCAGACAGTTGAAAACCGTCTTAAAGCAGATTAAAGCAAAAGAACGGTTTCCTAATCATTACCCGATGAAAGTGCAGATTTAACAGTCCCTATTTCATTTTGCGGCGTTCTGCGCAGCTTTGCTTATCAATAGGTAACTCGTTGATTTATAGTTTTGCAACCAAAAAGAAACGAGTATGGCAAGAAGCACATTCAAGGTGCTGTTCTACGTGAACGGCAGTAAGGAAAAGAACGGAATTGTCCCCATCATGGGACGAGTTACAATCAACGGAACGGTAGCACAGTTTAGCTGCAAGCGAGCTATCCCGAAAGAGCTTTGGGATGCCAAAGGGAACAAGGCAAAGGGTAAGAGTATGGAAGCGAGGGAAACCAATCTTGCGCTTGACAACATCAAGGCTCAAATCATCAAGCATTACCAGCGTATATCCGACCGTGAAGCGTATGTAACGGCAGAAATGGTACGCAATGCCTATCAGGGATTGGGCGGTGAGTATGAAACGTTGCTCGGTGCTTTCGACAAGGAAAATGAAGTGTTCAAGAAGCGTGTCGGAAAAGACAGGGTCAGGGCTACCTATATGGCAAGGGTACGGGCAAGAAACCATGTGGCGGCATTCATCAGGTCACATTACAAGCGGAACGACATCTCCATGCCTGAACTTACGCCCGACTTCATCAAGGAGTTCGCCGTGTTCCTTTCCAACGAAGCCGGACTGCACAACGGTTCGATATGGGAAAACTGCATGTGGCTGAAAGGTGTGGTGATGCGGGCGCATTTCAACGGACATATACCGAGAAATCCGTTTGCCCAGTTCCATATAAGCCCGAACACAAAAGAGCGTGAATATCTGACGGAGAATGAGTTGAAAACATTGATGGAATTTCAGTTCAAAGACCCCAAGAACTCCTATCTCCGTGATATTTTTGTTTTCGCCAGTTTTACCGCCCTCTCATTCGTGGATATAAAGGAATTAAGCAACGACCAAATTGTGGAAGTGAACGGTGAGAAATGGATTATTTCCAAACGACACAAGACGGGTGTACCGTTTCAGGTGAAGCTGCTGGATATTCCCTTGCAGATAATCGAGCGTTACAAGGCTTTTCAGGAAAACAATCTTGTATTTCCCAATCTCAACTATTGGTCAATATGCAAGCGTATGGGAAAGATGATAAAGGAATGCGGTATTACCAAGAAAATCAGCTTTCACTGCTCCAGGCACGGGTTTGCGACCCTGGCTCTCAGCAAAGGGATGCCAATCGAGAGCGTCAGCCGTATTTTGGGGCATACGAACATTGAGACCACGCAAATCTATGCGAAGATAACCGTACAGAAATTGGATAATGATCTCACGATGCTGGGCGACAAGCTGAGCAAATCATTCGGGAACGTGAAAATGGCAGGGATATGAAACGGGAAATAATCACAACGGACAGCTATGGTAGAATTACCATACCATCTGATACAGGTAATATATGGATGAATGAAATGGAGCTGGTAGAGCTGTTTGGGGTAATCGCCCCGACGCTCCGTGCCGCCATTCGTGCCGTGTACAAGTGTGGAGTTTTGAATCCTCTTGAAGCTGAAAAACGTATCAAGCTGCCCAACGGCTATTATGCGGACATGTATGCCTTGCCGATGGTGGTGGCACTCGCTTTTCGCATTGACACGTCAGGTGCCGCAACGGTTCGCAATGCACTGCTGGAAAGATTGTGCCGACGAAAAGAAAAACAAGTCCTGCTGGTGTCAGTGAATAACAGAATGCCGAATAAATGTTAGAATGAACTTTTTATGTTCAGTCATTTGATGATTAACGGTTTAATCTGACGTAGT
Organism: Bacteroides caecigallinarum; assembly: GCF_021531075.1. GTDB lineage: Bacteria > Bacteroidota > Bacteroidia > Bacteroidales > Bacteroidaceae > Phocaeicola > Phocaeicola caecigallinarum_B. The sequence goes on from NZ_JADYTJ010000062.1 coordinate 12,194, forward strand.
GACGACAAGAAGTCATTGAATCCGTAAATCGGTACATCAGTCAATCTGTAATTATCTGCAACAACCAGTCCCCGAAGAAGTGCATATTCCACGACTTCGGGCTTTTTTATCTCCTTTTATCTGAAAGAGCCACCCGTTTATACTGCTTTTTCTTTTGGCATGACCTATTTTGCGCCGTTCTGCATAGATTTGCGTATCAAGATTTTACCGACACTTCCGTAGATTTGCAACCATGTTTAATCCGTTGCCGACAGAATGTAGGCAGCACTAAAACCTGTATCAAAAACATGAAGAAAAAAAGAAATCATTTGCGTAGGTACAATTCTCTACAAGATTGTGAATCGGGATTGTCATTATTCGCCGATTGAGAGGAATAGGACGTTACTACACGGTAAACAAAATACAGCTGGAAAAATTCTGATATTTTGATGAGATGATGAAAGTATATATAAACATAAAGAGAAACAGCAACTTACGTCTTCATCAACCTTTCAACAAGAGAATCGGGCTGATGAAAAAAGAAAGGACACACCGCACTCTACATCACTTTTTTGGGGCGAGTGGTTTGATGAAACGATGATGAACATATATCATTTTGGTTATCAGTTTATTATCCTGTCAACTCATCAATTCATCGGATTTTCATCCGCCAACAAGTCTGCGGGACAAACGGATGGAAGGAAATGCCACTATCTGCAGACAGGTCGGTCGGACATCCGACCTGCCTGCTGTCCGACCAGCCGACAAGGAAAGGTGTATCATATCAATGAAAAGAAAAGGTCTGCCTATCCGCTGGTACTCTCACAGGCTTTTGAGAACAGAAAAGCCATAGCTCATTAGGGCATTTTCTTTACGCAGTGCAGGCACCGCTAAAAATGCCCCAATGAGCCAACGGGGTTACACCCCTCTGGACACCCCCGTTTGCCATGCAGCATGACCGCAGCAGACGGAAACCAACAAACCAAATTGTCAAACCTGAAAACAAAAAACAAGCATGGGATATATAAGCATTCAAATCAACAAAGCGAAAGGCTCGGCTGACACGGGCGCATCCGACCACATAGAACGTAAGACCATACCCAAGAACGCAGACCCTACACGTACACATCTCAACCGTGAACTGGTGGAGTTCCCTGATGGAGTGTCCGACCGTACCGAAGCGATAAGCCACCGTATCCGTACGGCAGGCATCAAACGTAAGATAACCCCCGACCAAGTGCGGGCAATTAGAATCGTGCTTTCGGGTACGCACGAGGATATGATGAAAATACAGGACGAGGGCAGACTTGACGAATGGTGTGATGACAACCTGCAATGGCTGCACTATACCTTCGGCAAGGAAAATACAGTTTCGGCAGTCCTGCACATGGATGAGCACACACCGCACATTCATGCCACGGTCGTACCGATAGTAACAGGAGAGCGCAGGAAAGCCAAGAAAAAGCAGACGGAAGGTAAACGCTCCTACCGCAAGAAAGCCAATACCGTGCGTCTGTGTGCCGATGATGTGCTGACACGTGAGAAGCTGGTAACATATCACGACAGTTATGCAAAAGCAATGGAGAAATATGGCTTGCAACGTGGTGTGCGTGGCTCGGAAGCACGCCATACGACAACCGCCCAATACTACCGTGATTTGAAACGGAAGACGGGTGAACTTGAAGCCAACATGCGGCAGTTACAGACCGAGCAACAACAGGCAGAGCAACAGCTTGACGAGGTAAGGCAGGAAGTCAAGTCGGAGAAACTGGAAGTAGCCAAGACAGAAGCGAAAGCCGCATTCGTGGCAAAGGTCGGTTCTCTTTTCGGTGGTGGTAAGTTGAAAGAGTTTGAACATAGAAATGAAGATTTGCAAAAACGCATACAGGAACTTGAAGAAGAAGCCATACAACGAGAGGAACAACATAGTAAGCAGATACAGGAAATGAAGAATGCTTACGAACGACAATACCGCAAATTGTCGGAATTTACGGATTTTGTCAAACGCTACTTCCCTTATGTGGAAAAGCTGATGCCTACTATCAAGTTTTTGCGTGATACTCTGAATTTTGGCGATGGGCTAATCAAAAAGCTGTGCATGTTCAAGGATGTCACCATTAAAGGCGAACTCTATTCTACAGAGTTCCGACAGCACTTTAAGACTGATGGCTCAGTTTGTTCACTTATAGAAACCTCAGATGGAAAATTTGACCTCAAAATAGATGGCGTTTCACATGTAAGTTGGTTCAGACGCAAGAAATACGAGTTTATGAAAGCATTGGGATTACCGAAACAGGAACAACAGAGTAAAAAACTATAATTCAGGAAAAGCCTTAATAATCATATTTATTAGGCAGATTATTATGACTTTATATTACTTTTGTATCTGAAAGATTGATTTTACTTAGAGATATTTATATTTTGTCTACTTTAAACATAAAAGAAATAACATGAACTATCTTATTGGGAAACAAAAAATATATGAAAGTGCTTTCTATCCTTACGGTGATGGTATAATTACTCTTCCTCATCGTATACGAGCATATATAGATTCAAGTTCTGAT
>NZ_JADYTJ010000063.1 GCF_021531075.1 Bacteroides caecigallinarum
AAACGGAGTGATACCACGTAGTAGGGCTGGTATGCATAAATAGTGTACATTTTTTCCGAAGTGACCTTTGAATTTGGGAGGAAGAATAAAGTATAACTCTATACCATATTGTGAACGCAGTTCAAAAGCACGCTTACTTAATCGTTTACCTATTTGTCTACAAAATTCACCAACTCCAACGTATGGAGTAGTTATTGGATATGAGTCTATTACTATTTTCTTTAAACGAGGCATATAGATAATAATTCTATTATTTTTAGTATTGATATTTACATTATGTATTAATTAAAAATGTAAGGAAGTCCGATTCTTTCTTGGCCATAATATCTAGTATTTCTATATATGATAAATTGCCTAGTGAGATATTATCTAATAATCAATAGATACTAGTTTTGTTATGCTTATTATTTATTGTTCTCTAATTTTTTTCTTATTAAAGGATAATAATTAAGAATTTTATCAAGAGCCTCTCTGTTACGATCATCTCCAGATTTTAAATTAATTGTTTTTAAAGCTAAATTATCAGGTTTACCAACTTCCTTAACTATATTTCTGCCATTTGGAATAGGTACAACATAGGTTCCTTTTGATACAGCTGCTGCCCAAAACCATATATCATCATTTGTTGGTGCAAGTTTCATAAATAGCTCTGGATCTAGCATGTCCTCGTCTAGAGAGTTGGGTGGATACAAAACTCCACCTACTCCAGTTTGCATTGCTAAATGATCAAAGTGATATCTTTTGAAAATAAAATTATACCATTTGTATTTTCTCCATTTGCTATATGGCTTATTTACTTTAATTTTTCTTACTCGATGAGCTATTATACAATCCGGTAGCTGTTTATGTACCCTTATCAAATCGCTTAATAAGTCCTTATGGTAATTTATATCGTCATCTACGGTAATTATGATGTCATTAGGAAAGTCTTCTAATGCAGGTATCAGTTTTTTATATGAACGTATATCTCGTGGATCGAATCTAACCTCTAGTATGTTATTTTCAGCCTTCAGTGCTTCAAGTTCTGTAGGTATAATTCCATTAGGAAACTTTTGTGTGTCAAGATATAGTACTATTTTATCAGGGATAAATGACCCGTTTAATATTGAGCGTATAGATTGAACAACATATGGGATAGCTGCAGGAAATGATGTCAACGATACTATTATTTTTTGTTCATTATTCATAATCTCTTGACTTTTATTATTTATACTTGTAACCTACTTTTTCACCTATTTCAGGATATTTCTCAACTATAGCTTTTAATGCAGCAGCATTTCTGTCCGTTCCAGACTTGAAGTTTGTAGTTTTTAATGAAAGTTCTTTTGGCTTTCCTACTCCTTTGGGTTTATTATGTCCGAATGGTACAGGTATGACAGGAATGTCATTAGCAACAGCTGCAGCCCAAAACCATATATCATCTGTAGTTGGAGCAATTTGTGTGAAAAGCTCTATATCAAGCATTTCCTCTTTTAAAGAGTGTGGGGGATATAAAACACCTCCCACACCTGTCTGAATATTTCTTAAATCAGAATGTATTCTTTGGGTTAAGAAGTGATACCACCTGTATTTTCTCCATTTGCGATACGGTTCCCCTGGCTTCATTAGCTTTGCTCTATGGGCCAATATGGCATTAGGATGTCTGGTATGTAGTTTTAATAAATCTGACAGCATATTCTTGTGATATTCCACATCATCGTCTATAGTTATAATAACTGCATCAGGAAAGTCTTTTAATGCAGGAATAAGTTTACGATACGAGCGAATATCCCTATTATAGTTGCGTATCTCAAATATATGATTTTGTTTTGAAAGTTCCAGAAGTTCTTGTGGTATCCCGTTCTCACCAAATTGTGCAAAGGTAAGATATAATATAATCTTATCAGGGAGTACAGAACCATTTAATATTGATTGGATAGCCTTGAATGCATATGGTATTGCTGCAGGAAATGAGGTCAGTGATACGATGACTTGTTGTCTGGATGTATTAAGGTTCATATTCATTCTTTGGGGGTGTATTTAGGTTTTCATATTCTGGTTTCACAAAGATAGTTCTTTTGCAGTAATATCTTAAACAAAAGAGTATATATTTGACTTAAATAAAAGAAGAGAGAATGCCAGACATCCTCTCTTCTTACAGTATATTTAAGAAACAATTCAATTAATTTTTATTAGCACGTTTTCTTTCAGTCTCATCAAGAATAATTTTACGCATACGCATGCTCTTAGGAGTAACTTCCACATATTCATCTTCCTTTATGTATTCCAAAGCCTCTTCAAGTGAGAATATTACAGGAGGAATGATTCGTGCCTTGTCGTCCGAACCTGAAGCACGCATATTGGTAAGCTTCTTAGATTTCGTAACGTTGATTACGAGGTCATTCTCGTGTACGTGTTCGCCTACCACCTGTCCTGCATAAACTTCGTCTTGAGGATAGATAAAGAATTTACCTCTGTCCTGAAGCTTGTCTATAGCGTAGGCAAATGCTGTTCCTGCTTCCATGGCAATCATGGAACCGTTTGTACGGCGGTCTATTTCGCCTTTATATGGCTGGTATTCCTTGAAACGGTGTGCCATGATAGCTTCTCCCTGCGATGCTGTAAGAACGTTTGTACGCAAACCGATGATACCGCGTGATGGCATGTTGAACTCAATGTTTACACGGTCGCCCTGAGTTTCCATTGATGTAAGTTCACCTTTACGGCGAGTCACCATATCAATCATCTTGCTTGAGAATTCTTCAGGTACGCTGATTGTAAGTTCCTCGATAGGTTCGCACTTCACACCGTCTATTTCCTTGAAGATAACCTGTGGCTGACCTACCTGAAGTTCGTAGCCTTCGCGACGCATTGTTTCGATAAGTACAGAAAGGTGTAGCACACCACGTCCGGAAACAATCCATTTGCCGTCCTCGTTTTCAGTTTTTCTCACACGAAGGGCAAGGTTCTTGTCAAGTTCTTTCATCAGACGGTCATGAATGTGGCGTGATGTCACAAACTTACCTTCTTTACCGAAGAAAGGAGAGTCATTTATAGTGAAGAGCATACTCATTGTAGGCTCGTCGATAGCGATAGGAGCAAGTGGTTCCGGATTTTCGTAATCACAGATTGTATCACCTATTTCGAAACCTTCCACACCTACTACGGCACAGATATCACCAGATGATACTGATTCCACTTTCTTACGTCCAAGACCTTCGAAAGTATGTAATTCCTTTATTTTTGATTTTACTAACGAACCGTCGCGTTTGGCAAGAGTGATGTTCATTCCCTCTTTCAGTGTACCTCTGTGTACGCGTCCCACTGCGATACGTCCTGTGTATGAAGAATAGTCCAGTGATGTGATAAGCATCTGAGGAGTACCCTCGAGAATTTCCGGAGCAGGGATATATTTGATGATAGCATCCAACAGCGGAGTGATGGTTCCTGTAGGAGTCTTCCAGTCTTCGCCCATCCAGTTGTTCTTGGCTGAGCCATAGATTACTGGGAAATCAAGCTGGTCTTCTGTTGCGTTAAGGCTGAACATCAGGTCGAATACCATTTCGTGAACCTCTTCAGGACGGCAGTTAGGTTTGTCCACCTTGTTTACTACTACTATTGGTTTCAGTCCTATCTGAAGAGCTTTCTGAAGCACGAAACGAGTCTGTGGCATAGGACCTTCGAATGCATCTACCAGCAGAATACATCCGTCTGCCATGTTCAATACGCGTTCCACCTCACCACCGAAGTCGGCGTGCCCCGGAGTATCTATGATGTTGATTTTAGTACCTTTGTAGTTGATTGATACGTTTTTTGAAAGGATTGTTATACCTCTTTCACGTTCCAGATCGTTGTTATCCAATACCAGTTCACCGTTTGTCTGGTCTCCGCGGAACAGGTGTCCCGCCAGCATCATCTTGTCCACTAATGTTGTTTTACCGTGGTCTACGTGGGCAATGATGGCAATGTTTCTAATGTCTTGCATACTATATACCTATATATTATTGGCTGCAAATTTACTATTTTTCATTGAAAATCATTCAAAAAAACAGGAAAAAAAGTCCATGATATTTTGTCTAATATAAAGATTGTTAGTATCTTTGCACCCGCAAATCAAATTTATACATTTTAAAAACAGTCAAAATTATGTATTTAGACGCAGCTAAAAAACAAGAAATCTTTGAAAAGTACGGAAAGTCTAACACTGATACTGGATCAGCTGAATCGCAGATAGCATTGTTTTCATACCGTATTTCTCACCTGACTGAGCACATGAAGCTCAACAGAAAAGATTATAGTACTGAAAGAGCTCTTACAACTTTGGTAGGTAAGCGTCGTGCTTTATTGAACTACCTTAAGGAACGCGACATCGAAAGATATCGTGCTATCGTTAAAGAGCTTGGCTTGCGTAAGTAATTATTACTTGCTGCACGGAAATTTAAAAATGAGTTATCTCCTGTCTTTAAACGGGTGATAACTCATTTTTTTATTAATATTATCTTTGCCGGAAACAATAAAAAATCGTGTCATGCAGAGTATATTGATAGTGGAAGACGAGAAGCGTGTGGCCGACCTGCTGAAAGCCGGACTTGAAGAAAACGGTTACAGTGTGATGGTGGCATATGATGGAGAAATGGGTTTGCGCCTGTTTCGCTCTAACGAGTTCCATCTGGTTATATCTGATATTGTTCTACCAGGAATTGACGGGTTCGGGCTTTGTAAAGAAATAAGGAAAATTAATTCAGATGTACCGGTACTTATGCTTACGGCTCTTGGCTCTACTGATGATAAACTCGACGGTTTTGATGCCGGAGCAGACGACTATATGTTGAAACCGTTCGATTTCAGGGAACTTAATGCACGTATCAGGGTACTCTTGAAAAGATATTCGTCGCCACAGATTGTACGGCCGGATTTTATATCATATTCTGACATATCAATTAATCTTAATACATGCGAGGTAACTCGTGCAGGTGTGCAGATTAAACTCTCTCCGAAGGAATATAACCTGCTTGTCTATATGGTTGAAAACTCTGAAAGGGTGATAAGCCGTATGGAGATAGCAGAAAAGGTATGGAATACGCATTTTGACACTGGAACAAATTTCATCGATGTCTATATAAACTATCTGCGCAAGAAGATAGACAAGGATTTTGATACTAAACTTATACACACCAAACCCGGAATGGGGTTTATATTAACCGATAAACTGCTATGAAGATAAGAACCGCACTTACTCTGAAAAATTCACTTGTAACGGCAGCAGTTTTCGTACTGTGTCTGTCATTGGTATATGTGGCAAGTGACCGTATCAGGAGCAAAACATTTTTTCATGATCTCAAGAGCGAGGCTGTGACCAAGGCTCATCTCTTCCTTGGAGGGCAGGTGGACTCGGAGGTAATGCAATCCATATATCTTAACAACCGCAAGTTTATCAACGAGGTGGAAGTGGCTGTATATGATACTTCGTTCCGTATGCTATATCATGATGCAGTGCAGAATGACATAATAAAGGAGGACAGCACCATGATACATACCATAGTGGCCAATGGTGATATGGAGTTCTATGTGGACGGTTATCAGTGTATAGGTATGCTTTATGACTATGGAGGAATGAAGTATGTGGTTACGGCAGCTGCATACGACGGATATGGATATGATAATCTAGCCTCTCTTCTTAATGTACTTATAGTATTGTTTGTCGTCGGACTGAGTCTATTGTTTGTTTCCGGATATTATCTTTCGCGTGCGGCTTTGAAGCCAATCCGTGACATTGTAGCCGAGGCAGAGAATATCACTGCTACAAGTATCAGTCGCCGTTTGCCTGTCAAGAACGAAAAAGATGAACTTGGCGAGCTGGCTACCGCATTCAACGATTTACTTTCAAGGCTTGAAGAGTCTTTCAATTCGCAAAAGATGTTCGTAAGCAATGTGTCGCACGAACTGCGTACTCCGCTTGCCGCTCTGATGGCAGAATTGGGAATAACGCTTCAGAAAGAGCGTACCCCGCAGCAGTACAGGGTAGCGCTTGACAATGTGATGAACGATGCACGCAGGATGAACAGTCTGATAGACGGACTTCTTAATCTTGCCAAGGCTGATTATGGTAAGGAGCAGATAAGTATGCAGGAAATACGTCTTGACGAACTTCTGCTTGATGTGCGCGAATGTATTCTCAGGGCGCACCCGGAATATAGGATTGAACTGGTTTTCGGCGAACAGGATACGGACGATGACCGTTTTGTAACTGTCAGTGGAAACTTATATCTTCTCAGTATCGCTTTCTCAAATCTGATAGAAAATAATTGCAAGTATTCACCGGACAGGACCTCATTTGTGCAGATTTCGTTTTGGGACAAATGGACAGTAGTCCGCATGTCCGACAATGGAACTGGACTTTCTGATGATGAGCGGCAGAACATGTTCAAACTGTTTTACAGAGGTAAGCAGGAACATGTTGCGGCAGGCCATGGCATAGGTATGGCTCTGGCCCAGAAGATTATAAATCTTCATCAGGGTAAAATAAACGTATTGTCCGATGAGGGAAAGGGAACAACATTCGTGGTCGAAATGGAGCATCTTTAAACATCATTCTAATGGAATTCTAATACCGTTCTAATAGTCTTCTAACACTGTTCTAAACGTCTCCAGACTACCTTTGCAGCGTGAAAATTAACCATAATGTGTAACGCTGAAAAAAGAAAGAACAATGTTGAGGAAGAAAAAATTCGGACCAAATTCAGCTTTTAATGCAGAGAAAGTATTTCTTGCTGCTTCACAGCCTGTAGGCTCAGTATTCAACTATTTTCAGACCAACCCGCGAGGGCTCTCTACTGAAGAAGTGGAAATCCGCCGTTCCGAGTTTGGAGCGAACGAGGTGGAACATGAGAAAAAGAAAAATCCTATATCAGTTTTTGTCAAGGCGTTCATAAATCCGTTTATAGGTGTTCTTACTATACTGGTCATAGTTTCGTTCGTTCTTGATGTGGCTCTTGCTGTACCGGGTGAACAGGATTGGACAGCCATAATAATCATATCTGTAATGGTTGTGTCAAGTTCTATACTTCGTTTTTGGCAGGAGTGGAAAGCAAATGTATCTAGTGAGGCCTTGCTGAAGATGGTAACCAATACCTGCAGTGTAATAAGGCTGGACGATGATGATACATACGAGATAAGCATTACGGAGCTTGTTCCGGGAGATGTAGTGCGAATAGCTGCCGGAGATATGATTCCTGCCGATGTGCGAATTGTTGAGGCTAAGGACCTGTTTGTAAGTCAGGCATCGCTGACTGGAGAATCTGACCCTATAGAGAAAACGCCGGACTGTAAGGGCGCAAAGAGTGGCAGTGTGGTGGAACTGGGTAATATCTGCTTCATGGGCTCCAATGTAGTGAGTGGTTCCGGTGTCGGTATAGTCATTGCTACAGGAAATAATACATATCTTGGCACTATTGCGCGCAGTATAGCAGGACATCGTGCCGCTACAGCCTTCGACAAGGGTATCAGTAAGGTCAGCTTCCTGCTCATACGCTTTATGCTTGTGATGATTCCTTTTGTTTTTCTTGTTAACGGTATTACCAAAGGCGATTGGCTTGAGGCTTTCATCTTTGCAGTATCTGTGGCTGTAGGCCTTACTCCGGAGATGCTTCCTATGATTGTTACTGCCAACTTGTCTAAAGGAGCCGTTGCTATGTCGAAAAAGAAAACCATCGTGAAAGACCTTAATGCCATTCAGAATTTCGGAGCTATGAATATTCTGTGTACGGACAAGACCGGTACATTGACATGCGACCAGATAGTCCTTGAGAAATATATCAATGCCGATGGCAGTAACGACGAGAACAAGCGTATCCTTCGTCATGCCTATTTTAACAGTTTCTTCCAGACCGGACTGAAAAACCTTATGGACAAGGCTATTCTTTCGCACGTGAAAGAACTTTCGCTTGAATATCTGAAAGACAATTATCGCAAAGTAGATGAAATACCTTTCGACTTTACACGTCGCCGCATGTCGGTAGTGGTGGAAGATGCCCAAGGAAAACGTCAGATTATAACCAAGGGAGCAGTAGAAGAGATGCTGGAAATATGTTCGCATGCCGAATTTGCAGGTGACGTGCATCCACTGACTGTAGAATTGAAAGATAAGGCACGCGATATAAGTGAGAGGATGAACCGTCAGGGCATGAGGGTTATTGCAGTGGCTCAGAAAAGTTTTCTTGATAAGGAATCAGATTTCTGCATTGACGATGAAAACGATATGGTCCTAATAGGATACCTTGCTTTCCTTGACCCACCGAAGCCATCGGCAGCTAATGCCATACGCCAGTTGCATGAACATGGTGTAGAGGTGAAAGTCCTTTCCGGAGATAATGATGCCGTGGTGTGTACCATTGCCCGTCAGGTAGGTATTGACACTGCAAATTCTGTTACCGGACCGGAATTCGAATCAATGTCGGAAGAAGGACAGAGAACAGCCGTAGCCAAGGCTACTGTATTCTCAAAACTTACACCGATGCAGAAGACACGCATCATAACTCTTCTTCAAGAACAGGATAATACTGTGGGTTTCTTGGGTGATGGAATAAATGATGCTGCAGCGTTGCGTCAGTCGGATATAGGTATATCTGTTGATTCTGCTGTTGATATCGCGAAGGAGAGTGCAGATATTATTCTGTTGGAAAAAGACCTTATGGTGCTTGAAGACGGAGTTCTTGAAGGCAGGAAGACTTTCGGGAATATTACAAAGTATATAAAGATGACTGCAAGTTCCAACTTTGGAAATATGTTCAGTGTGATGGCTGCCAGTGCCTTCCTGCCTTTCCTGCCTATGATGCCTATTCATCTGCTGATACAGAATCTGCTGTATGATGTGTCGCAGACCACAATCCCTTTTGACAGGATGGATGCGGAGTATCTCAGAAAACCACGCCGTTGGGATGCATCAGATTTGAGTCGTTTCATGATGTACATAGGACCTATTAGTTCCATATTCGATATATTGACGTATGTAGTGATGTGGTATGTTTTCGGATGTAATTCTGTGGAACATCAGGCATTGTTCCAGTCCGGATGGTTTGTGGAAGGATTGTTGTCGCAGACTCTTATTGTCCACATGATAAGAACCCGCAAGATACCTTTCATTCAGAGTCGTTCTTCCTGGCAGGTAGGATGCCTTACAGTTATAATTGTTGCCATTGGTCTGTTCATACCTTTCAGCAGTTTCGGTAGTGCTATAGGTCTGCAACCTTTGCCTTTGAGCTATTTCCCGTGGCTTTTTGGAATATTGTTGTCCTACTGTGTTCTTACTCAACTGATAAAGAACTGGTATATCAGGAAGTTTGTAAAATGGTTGTAGAAAATAATTGTCACGATTGCATGTTCACTTATTTTGTGAATACAAATAAAATTACTATCTTTGTGTCAGACAATAATATAAAAATTAATGTATATTGAGTTTGATAAAGAATATCTGCGTGAGCTGTTTGAAAATGGTCATACGAATGATAGAAAACACCGTTATCAGCCAGAGGTCATAAGAGGATACCAGAAAGCTGTGTTTACTATTATTTCAGCTAATACCATAACCGATTTATTCCGTTTCAATGCTTTAAACTATGAAGCATTGCATGGAGATAAGGAAGGAATTTCGTCAGTTAGAGTAAACCGTAAGTATCGACTGGAATTTACTGTAAGAGAAGAAATGGGCGAGCAGATAATAACTGTATGTCGATTATTGGATATAAGTAACCATTATAAATAAGTAAATATGGATACATCAAAGAAAATTTATGCCCCATACGAATTGGTTCCATCTATACCGATACATCCCGGAGAGATGCTTAAAGATGAACTTGAGGCACGTGGTATTTCGCAGCGTAAATTTGCTGCTATTATAGGTATGGCATATACTGCATTTAATGAGATTATAAATTGCAAAAGACCTATAACTACTGATACGGCTCTTAAGATAGAAGCAGCAACAGATATTCCTGCTTATATTTGGATTAATATGCAGTCTGCATATAATATGCAGATGGCCAGACATGATAGCAAGTTGTCTGCCATTTTGGATAATATACGTAAATCTGTAGCAGTATTTTAAATTAAAGTCGTTCAGTGAACGTTTAGTGAACGTTCACTGAACGGCTAATCTTATTTATGCAGGGTAATTCAGATTCTCTTCAGTAGCCTTTTCCAAGACCTCTTCAAGATACTTCCTGGCTTCCCATTTTGCCATAGGAAGATTCATCATCAGGTAGTTTCCGCAGTCTTTTGCTGATGCTCCGGGAACTTCACCTTCATAATCGGCAATGAAACGGAAAGTCTCTATCATCAGCGGAAGAATGTCTGCCGATTTCAAGTCACCTTTTACTACAAGATAGTTACCAGTGAGGCAGCCCATCGGACCCCAGTATATAATCTTGTCAGCCCATACAGGATGGTTGCGAAGGAATGTTGCAGCCAGATGCTCTATTGTGTGGATAGCCGAAGGGCTTAATGCCGGTTCGCGGTTAGGTTCCTTCATGCGGACATCGAACGTAGTCACAGTTTCTGTTCCTACCTGATCTTGTCTTGACACATATATTCCGCGTAGCAGACGTATATGGTCTATTGTAAAGCTTGGTATCTTTTCCATTGAGTGAAGAATTAAAAAATTAATAATTAAAAATTATCCAATTCTATTTGGCAACGCCTTCAGGAATGTTTCCGTTACCTTGAATGAGCGGTTAGCCATTTCTCCCCAGAAGTTCAGATATTGGTCGAAGTGGTTTTCTGCTCCCGGAGTGTCGCTTATGATTCTGAAACTGATGAACGGAACCTTGTAAAGATAACATACCTGTGCTATTGAAGCAGATTCCATATCTACAGCAAGACCTTCGTGGAAGTTTGATTTTATTTCGTCCAGCTCTTTGCGGTCGGTGATGAATTTGTCGCCAGTGCAGATGAGACCTCCGTGGATGGCCGTTTCTGTATCGAGCGACATAGCTGTATTGTAGAGAGTTTCGTTACCCTCGAAGAAAGTAGGCAATCCCTGAATCTGTCCGTAGGCATTGCCATCGCCACACCATACATCGTGATACACAATGTTGCGGCTCACCACTACGTCCATCACTTTCAGGCAAGTGTCTATACCGCCTGCCACACCGGTGCTGATGATGCAGTCAGGCTGAAAATTGTTTATCATTTCCACTGTTCCGGCAGCGGCATTTACCTTTCCTATACCGCACTGCATAAGTACGATTTCGTTGCTGTTGATTTTTCCTTCAATGTAGCTGAAAGGACCTTTACTTGACTCTTTTATCTCTGTGAGTTGGTTTGCCAGTTGCTTCTGTTCGGAAGACATGGCTGTGATAATTCCTATTTTCATTCGGTAATTTTGTTCTAATTTTGATTTTCGGTGGCAAATTTACAACATTTCAAGCAGTATTATGTTATCTTTGCCGACTGAATACTAATAGTTTATTTAATTTTTCAATTCTTTGATATAGTATGAATTTATTCAAGAAACTTATTCCGGACATTGTGGCTGTGGTATTATTTGCTGTAATATCGTTTGCATATTTCTTTCCGGCAGTCACCGAAGGACGAATATTGGCGCAGCATGATGCAGTAGCGGGTATCGGCTCTGGACAGGAACAAAAGGAGTATATGGAAAAGACGGGCGAACGTACCCGTTGGACCAACTCAATTTTCGGTGGTATGCCTACCTATCAGATGTCGCCAAGTTATGATTCCACAGAGGTGTTGTCGTTTATTCAGAAAGTGTATCATCTGTTTCTGCCTACATACGTGTGGTATGTATTTGTAATGCTCCTCGGTTTTTATATACTGCTTCGTGCATTCAACTTCAAGGTATGGCTTTCTGCTCTTGGCGCGATAATATGGGCTTTTTCATCCTATTTCTTCATTATCATTGCAGCAGGACACATATGGAAGTTTGTCACTCTGGCTTACATTCCGCCTACGATAGCCGGTATGGTGTTGGTTTATCGTGGAAAATATCTTGCCGGAGGATTGCTCACGGCATTGTTCGTTGCGCTGCAGATAGTGGCAAACCATCCGCAGATGAGTTATTACTTCCTGTTCGTTATGCTGTTTATGGCCATAGCTTATGGTGTGATGGCTTACAGGGACAATAAACTGAAGGATTTTTTTAAGGCAACGGGAGTGCTTGTGGTGGCAGGTGTGATAGGTGTCTGTATAAATCTTTCTAATCTGTATCACACATATCAGTACAGCAAGGAGAGTATGCGAGGCAAAAGTGAACTCGTGAAGGAAAATTCTGCCAACCAGACAGGAAGCGGACTTGAACGTGATTATATCACACAGTGGAGTTATGGTATAGGTGAAACATTCTCGCTGCTTGTCCCTAATGTTAAGGGTGGAGCTTCTGTACCTCTGGCTGCAAACGAAGATGCAATGAAGAAGGCAAATCCTATGTATCGAGGACTGTACTCACAGTTGGGACAGTACTGGGGTGAACAGCCTGGTACCTCGGGCCCGGTTTATGTGGGTGCGTTTGTGATGTTCCTCTTCATTCTGGGATGTTTCATTGTGAAAGGTCCTATGAAATGGGCACTTGTAGTGGGAACTGTCTTCTCTATTGTGCTGTCGTGGGGAAAGAACTTCATGGGAGTGACCGATTTCTTTATCGATTATGTTCCTATGTACAATAAGTTCCGTGCCGTATCGTCCATTCTGGTTATTGCGGAATTCACTATTCCTCTGCTTGCCATAATGGCATTGAAGGAGATAATGGAACGCCCTTCCATCATAAAGGAGAATGCAAAAGGGTTTTATACCAGTCTGGCACTGACAGGAGGTTTGTCGCTTCTGTTTGCTTTGGCTCCTCATGTGTTCTTCCCTTCGTATATCTCTACAATGGAAATGTCAGCTCTTCAGAATGCTATTCCTCAAGATCAGCTTGTTCCTATATTGGCAAATCTTGAAGAAGTACGTGTTTCGATATTCACTTCCGATGCTTGGCGTAGTTTTGTAATCATTATTATAGGTGTAGCTTTGGTATATGCTTATTCTATTGGAAAACTGAAACCGAAGGTTACTGTAGTGTTTGTAGCTCTGCTGTGTCTGGTGGATATGTGGACTGTGAACAAACGATATTTGTACGACGAGCAGTTCGTGGCGAAAGGTACAGAGATGAAACCATATCTGGAGCCGTCGGAAACAGACAAGGAAATTCTGAAGGACAAATCGTTGGATTACAGAGTATTGAATCTGGCTGTAAATACATTTAACGAAAATAATACAGCCTACTGGCATAAAAGCATTGGAGGTTATCATGCAGCCAAACTACGCCGTTATCAGGAAATGATAGAGGAGCATATTCATGGCGAGATGAATGGAATTTTCTCTAAACTTTCGGAAGCAGGAGGTGATATGACTAAGGTGGATGCAAATGCATTTCCAGTTCTGAACATGCTGAATACAAGGTATTTTATACTCCCGCTTCAGGATGGAAAGACAGCTCCGGTGTTTAATCCGTATGCTTGCGGAAATGCCTGGTTTGTAAGCAATGTGGAATATGTGAATAACGCGAATGAAGAGATTGATGCTCTTCATAAGATAAATCCGCTCCACACAGCAGTGGTCGACAAACGTTTTGCAGAACAGGTCAAAATGTCTGTTGCGCCTGATTCGCTCAGTTCCATAGTGTTGAAAGAGTATCAGCCTAATGCCTTGAAATATGAGGTTGATTCAAAGAACGGTGGGGTAGTGGTATTCTCGGAGATTTATTACCCGGGATGGATTTCAACAATAGATGGTGAGGAGGTGGAACACGGACGTGCAGACTATATTTTGCGTGCTATGAATGTTCCTGCAGGAAAACATATTATAGAGTTTAAATTCGATCCTAAATCACTTCATACGACGGAAACCATTGCTTATGTAGCTATTATATTGCTTGCTATAGGAGTTGTTTTTGTCGTAGTTCGGTCCTGCAGAAAATCTAGAAATTGAAAGCTATAAAGTTTAGGATATAACTTCCTGCAAGAAGTTGTTTTATTTATAAATGGAGTTATTATTTATTCATGCGTGTAAAGTCTGCTGAGTGAGTAATAACTCTTTTTGTGTGTTCGTATTTGTGGCATTATTTATTTTATTGGGAACCAATATCTTTAACTTTAAGGCATTTATAAAATTTGTATATTTATTGTATATATA
>NZ_JADYTJ010000064.1 GCF_021531075.1 Bacteroides caecigallinarum
ACTTTTGCTCATGGTTAAACTTTTAGTGTGGTGACTCAAAGATAACCAAAATAGGGCTGACTTCCAAAATCGGAGGACGGCCCTATCATTATAATGATGTATGAACTTTTAGCGGACAGTAATAATAAAAAAATAATTGATATGTCGCAGGAAATAGAAAGAAAATTCTTGGTGAAGGATTTATCGTATAAGGATATGGCTGTTTCATCATCGAGAATTGTTCAAGGATATATATGTAGTGACAGGGGGAGAACTGTCAGGGTAAGAATAAGAAATGAAAAAGGTTTTCTCACCATAAAGGGGCCATCTGCCGATAATGGATTGAGCAGATATGAGTGGGAGCATGAGATACCGCTGGCAGAAGCACAGGAACTTATGAAACTTTGTTTGCCAGGCATGATAGATAAAACAAGATATCTGGTGGAGTTTGGCAAGCATACTTTTGAAGTAGATGAGTTCTATGGAGAAAATGAAGGACTTGTTGTGGCTGAAGTGGAACTTGGGAGTGTGGACGAAGAGTATGAAATTCCTCCATTCCTGGGAGAAGAGGTAACCGGACAGGTGAAATACTACAATTCTTTTCTTATGAGATGTCCGTTCAAACAATGGAAATAGTACCTGAAAACTATCAAATAAAGGGGTAAAAACTGTTTTCACCCCATTGAATGTCTGAATTGAGGGGGTAATGGTGGTTTGTTATGTATAATTTTGTATTGTGAAAATCAAACAGTTATAGAAACAAATTAACCAACAAGAATATGAAAACAGCAACTTTCACTCAGAACCTGCTTAATGTACAGTCTGATCTTTTAAATTTCGCGTATAAACTCACTTCCGATTATGAGGATGCAAATGATTTGCTTCAGGAAACTTCTCTAAAGGCACTTGATAATGAGGAGAAATATACAGAAGAAACAAATTTCAAAGGATGGGTTTACACGATAATGCGTAATATTTTTATAAACAATTATAGAAAGACTTTACGTGACCAGACTTATGTAGACCAGACTGATAATTCTTATTTCATAAATAAAGGATTTGATCTGGAAGGCGATTCTACTGAAGGGGCTTACGACCTGAAGGAAATGAGGCGTATAGTAAATTCTTTGCCAAGCGAATATAGAGTTCCTTTCTCTATGTTTGTTGCAGGGTTTAAATATCGCGAAATAGCTGAGAAGCTTAATTTGCCTTTGGGAACGGTGAAAAGCAGAATATTCTTCACCAGACAGAAACTTCAGGAGGAACTTAAAGACTTCAGATAACGGGTGTACTTGGAATGTTATGAAATAGTTTCATGATAATTATATGTTTAAGGGTGGTTTCATGGTAGAAACTGCCCTGTTTTTTTATTTTATAGTGTGAGTGTTATTCGCATAAAAAAAGGCCTGCAAATGCAGACCTTTTTTTATGTAAGGAAAATAGTTTTCAAGATTATGCGTTAACGCGTTTTTCCTGAATTCTAGCCTTCTTACCAGTAAGAGCACGCAAGTAGTACAATTTAGCACGACGTACTTTACCGATTTTGTTGACAGTGATGCTGTCGATAGCTGGAGATTCCAATGGGAAAATACGTTCTACACCAACTGTACCTGACATTTTACGTACAGTGAAACGTTTCTTTTCACCATGACCAGAAATTTTGATAACAACACCGCGATACAACTGAACGCGTTCCTTGCTACCTTCAACGATACGGTATGCTACTGTGATTGTGTCACCAGCTTTGAATGAAGGATGCTGTTTGCCAGTAGCAAATGCTTCTTCTGCAATTTTAATTAAATCCATTGTTTTTTATAAATTAAATTGTTTATCGTTACAACGCAACATATCAAGTAACTCTTCATGACAGCGATTGCGCGAAAGCGGTGCAAAGGTACTTCTTTTCTAGCACTTTGCAAACTCTTTGTCCCTTTTTTTTCATACTTTGTCCCTTTTCTTGTATGGTTGAGGTTTTTTATTTAATTTCGCATTAACATTTATAGTCACAAAAGGTACAATTATGAAGAAGATTTTATTGGCATGGATGCTGGTATCATTGACGATTTTTGCAAAAGCGCAATCGAATTTTATATATGACAATGTGAAAAATGAGGCCGAATGCCGTAATTGGGTGAATTCGAAGATGCAGTCGATGACCCTGAAACAAAAAATAGGCCAACTTTTTATACATACTGTTGCACCTTATACCACACAGCAGAACAAGCAAAACATAGCAGATGCGGTGAAAGAATACGGAGTAGGAGGATTGTTGTTTTCTGGTGGAGAGGTAGTAAAGCAGGTCGAACTGACTAATTATGCCCAAAGTATGGCTGATATACCATTGATGATTACATTCGATGGTGAATGGGGGCTTGCCATGAGGCTGAAAGGTACTCCTTCTTTCCCTAGGAACCGAGTATTGGGATGTATACAGAATGATACTTTGATATACGAATACGGAAAAGAAGTGGCAAGACAATTGAAAGAAATTGGTGTACACGTGAATTTCGCTCCTGTTGCGGATATAGATAATAATCCGAAGAATCCGGTGATAAATACGAGGTCTTTTGGTAGCGACCGAGAGTTGGTTGCCAGAAAGGTTATGGCTTATTCTAGAGGATTGGAAGATGGAGGCGTTTTGGCTGTATGTAAACATTTTCCGGGACATGGTGATACGGAAGTAGATTCACATAAATCATTGCCGGTATTACCATTTAACAGGGCACGACTGGATAGTGTTGAGCTATATCCATTTAGAAAAGCAATTGAAGATGGAGTAGGAGGTGTAATGGTTGGCCATCTTAATATTCCTGCACTGGATGATAAGGCTGCTTCCATTTCGCATGCCATAGTAACAGATTTGCTTAAAAAAGAATTGGGATTTAAAGGGTTGGTATTTACTGATGCCCTGGAAATGAAAGGAATATCGAATAATCCGTATGTTTCGGCACAAGCTTTGGAGGCGGGGAATGATATGGTACTTGCGCCAAGAAATCTTAAGCGTGAACTTGATGGAGTTCTGAAGGCTGTAAAAGATGGTAAAATTACGGAAGAAGATATTGATGAAAAGTGCCGTAAGGTATTGACATATAAATATGCTTTTGGATTATATAAACGTCCTTCAATAGAAAAAAGCGGAATAATGTCTCGTATTAACAGGGCGTATACCGATGATTTGATGAAACGAGTAAAGAAATCTGCGGTAACAGTAGTGAAGGATTCGGATGAAATGCTTCCGCTTGACTTGTCTCTTTCAGGAACAGTGGTGCTGAATGTTTCTGCTACTTTGGCTGAAACATATCCGTTTTTTAATAAGATAAACAATACTTATCCAGTGACATGGCTGCATGCCAATCTTGATTCGCTTGATTATTTGAGAAAGAAGATTATTCCCGCACAGAGGGTAGTCGTTGCTGTTTATACTTCAAAAGTGGAAAAATATAGAACAATTCTTGCTGAATTGGCTAAAGGAAAGCCTACAATATTGGTTTGTTTCAATTCGCATAAGGTTCTTCAGAAACTTGAAGACGTGGTAGCACAATCGTCTGCTGTAGTATTGGCACATTCAGATGAAAAATATACTCAGGAGTTTGTTGCTGAAGTATTACTTGGAAATCAAAAAGCTGACGGACGTCTGTCTGTAGATTTAAATGATGAATATAAGGAGGGTTCTGGTGTAGATATTGATCCTGACAGACCAAGAAGGTATAAACCTGAAGAATTTGGAATGGATTCCGGCATTCTGTCACGTATTGACAGTATTGCAAAATATGGTATTGAACAGGGAGCATATCCTGGATGTCATATATTGGTATGGAAAAACGGATATCAGATTTATAACAAATGTTTTGGAACGCATACTTATGAATCGAAAAGAGAAGTGAGAGAGAACGATCTATATGATTTGGCTTCACTAACGAAGACTACAGCCACTTTGCTGGCGGTAATGAAACTTTATGATGAAGGTAAAATCAGTCTCACAGATAAAATATCTGATTATGTTCCTGTTTTGAAGTCAACAGACAAACAGAATATTACTATACAGCAGTTGTTGTATCATGAGTCGGGGTTACCTGCTTATCTGCCATTCTACAAGAAGGCTATAGACTTGAAGAGTTGTAAGGGGGGGATGTATAAGAAATACAAAGATGCTAATCATAAAGTAAAAGTAGGAGATGCTTTATATATATGCACTAATTATGAATTCCTTCCTGAGTGGATATCAGATAAAGACACGGCAGGGTATACATTAAAAGTAGCGGATAATATTTATGTAAAGCCTGAATTCAAGAATGTGATTCTGCAGGAAATAGCTGAAGCGAACCTGAAAGGACGTTCATACAGATACAGTTGTTTGAATTTTATGCTTTTAAAGGAGGCTGTAGAGAATATTACAGGAATGCCTATGGATAAGTTCCTTGAAGAGAATTTTTATAAACCTATGGGGCTGGTACATACACTTTATAATCCTCTGCAGAGATATGACAAAGATGAGATAGTACCTACGGTGAAGGAGGATTTCTTGAGGAAAGGTTCTGTGCATGGATATGTTCATGATGAGGCTGCTGCTATGCTTGGCGGCGTTTCAGGCAATGCCGGTTTGTTTTCTACAGCAAGAGAAGTTGCGACCATTTATCAGATGCTTCTCGACAAAGGTGTTGTGGGAGACAGAAGGTATCTTACGCGTGCTACTTGTGAACTTTTCATTACAATGAAATCGAAGAACAGCAGAAGAGGATTGGGATTTGACAAGCCTGATGCCGATGATCCGGAAAACGGTTACTGTGCACCTGAAACACCGGCGTCAGTTTTCGGACATACGGGATTTACAGGGACTTGTGCGTGGGCAGATCCGGATAATGATTTGGTTTTTGTTTTTCTATGCAACAGGATTTACCCTAATCCATGTGAAAGGAAAAACTTGATGAAACTGAAAATACGTCCTGCAATACAACAGACAATATATCAGGCAATAATGAAGTGATTTTATTTAGACAATGTACAAATTACCTACTTTCTGCAAAGTGGATGTTACAAATATGGGCAAAAATACTAACTTTGCATAAACAATTAGTACTAATAATAACTTAATTTTTTTACAACAATGGCTTACGTAATTAGTGACGATTGTATCGCTTGCGGTACTTGTATCGATGAATGCCCAGTAGGTGCAATTTCTGAAGGTGACAAATATTCTATCAATCCAGATGCTTGTACAGAATGTGGTACTTGCGCTGATGTTTGTCCTTCTGAAGCTATTCATCAGGGATAATATCCAGTCGTCAATTTATGACAACGAATTTAGGCTGCTCCAATTATGGGGTAGCCTTTTTTTGTTTTGTTGGTGAAAGTCTGCAGGAGCATAAAAAAAGGAAGCCATCTCTTTTACTTGCGAGACAGCTTCCATTATTTGCAAGATTATAATTTCAAATTATTATTTCAAACGAGCCAATGTTTCTTTTATTCTACGCATTGATTCTACGATGTTTTCGTCTGAAGTAGCATAGCTCATACGAATACATTCAGGTGCACCAAATGAAGTTCCACCAACGCATGCAACGTGACCTACTTCAAGAAGATACATAGCCAAATCGTCAGAATTATTTATTACTCTGTCACCATCTTTCTTGCCGAAGAAAGAATCGCATTTTGGGAACAGATAGAATGCTCCTTGTGGAGTGTTTACTTCGAATCCTGGTATTTCTTTTGCTAATTTAACGATAAGATCACGACGGCGTTCGAATGCTTTACGCATTTCTTCAACAGGCTCCTGTGTTCCGGTATATGCTGCTTCTGCTGCTTTCTGAGACACTGAGCATGGACCAGAAGTATATTGTCCCTGAAGTTTGTTTACGCCTTTTACAATCCATTCCGGACCTGCAATGAAACCAATACGCCATCCTGTCATTGCATATGCTTTAGATACACCGTTTACTATAACAACACGATCTTTGATTTCTGCAAACTGTGCGATACTTTCATGCTTTCCGATATAGTTGATGTGTTCGTAGATTTCGTCTGCTATAACAATTACACGCTCGTGTTTAGCAAGTACTGCTGCCAATCCTGCTAATTCTTCCTTAGTATAAACTGAACCGGTAGGGTTTGAAGGAGAACAGAGGATAAGGGCACGTGTGTTTGGAGTAATTGTAGCTTCAAGCTGTTCAGGAGTAATCTTGAAGTCTTGTTCTATACCTGCGCTAACAATCACAGGAGTACCTTCTGCCAATTTTACCATTTCAGGGTAGCTTACCCAATATGGAGCAGGAACAATAACCTCATCGCCTTTGTTGATAAGAGCCATGATTACGTTGCAAACAGACTGTTTGGCACCATTTGCACAGCTGATTTGTGCTGCTGTGTATTCAAGTCCGTTTTCTTTTTTCAATTTTTCAACGATAGCATTACGAAGAGCCGGATAGCCCGGAACAGGTGAATAACGTGAGAAGTTGTCATCAATAGCCTTTTTAGCTGCTTCCTTGATGTGGTCAGGTGTATTGAAGTCAGGTTCACCTACACTAAGATTGATTACGTCAATACCTTGAGCTTTTAATTCGCTGCTCTTTTGCGACATAGCCAATGTAGCCGATGGCGACAGGCTGTTCAAACGATCTGAAAGTTGGTTCATTGTATAGTCCTTGTTTAAATGTTGAATTATCTTGCAAAATAAGCTATTTCTGATGACATACGCAAAAGAAATATTCTTGAAAATGAAAAAATGCCGCATATAGCGGCATTTTATTTACTTTCTGTCTCCTAATATTCTAAGCAGATAAATGAATAGATTTATGAAGTCCAGATATAATGTAAGTGCACCTAACAGCGCAATTTTTTGTGTAGACTCGTTTACTTCTATATCATCACCGCTAAGTAGATGTTTGATTTTTTGTGCATCATATGCCGTAAGTCCCACAAAAAGCAAAACTCCTACATATGAGATAATCATGTCCATCATAGAATTGTGTAAGAACATGTTTACTACAGATGCAATGATAATGCCAATAACACCCATTATACATAGGTTTCCGATACGTGTAAGGTCTTTCTTGGTTACATAGCCGAATATTGCCATTGCTCCGAATGTTCCTGCAGTGACGAAGAAGGTTGTTGCTATGGAACTCATTGTATATACTAAAAATAGAATAGACAATGTCATTCCGTTTAGTATGGAATAGGCTATGAATAATAAAGTGGCTGTAGTAAAGCTTATTTTATTTATTCTGGCAGTCATATACATTACTAATACAACTTCTGCTATGAGTATACCCCAAAACATCATTGAATTTTGCTGCAACATGTTCAGGATAGTCATAGATTTGGCCATATACATGGCTGTAAGGCCTGTAATGGCAAGTGCCAGGGTCATCCACGTGTAGACACTGCGCATTAATGCGTTTTGTGCAACTTTTGAACTGTATGAATCCTTTACGAGATTCTTGCTTTCTAGTATATTCATATTCTTTTTAAGATTAGTTTATTTGCTGAAATGAAGTGTGTGTCCCATACGTTCTTTCTTAGTATGCAAATACTTTTCGTTGAATTTGTTTGGGGTTACTTCTATAGATACATTTTCTACGATTTCAAGTCCGTATGCTTCCAGACCAACTCTTTTTACAGGATTGTTGGTTAATAAGCGCATTTTAGTGATTCCGATTTCTCTTAAAATTTGAGCCCCTACACCGTAGTCGCGTTCATCGGCTTGATGGCCTAAACATATGTTTGCATCTACTGTGTCCATTCCTTCTTCCTGAAGTTTGTAGGCTTTCATTTTTTCCATAAGTCCTATACCTCTTCCTTCCTGATTAAGATATATTACTGCACCTTTACCTTCCTTGTCGATTAGTTCCATTGCCTTATGAAGCTGTTCGCCACAATCGCATCTCATAGAACCGAAAATGTCTCCTGTAGCACAAGAGGAGTGAACTCTTACTAATACGGGCTCGTCTGGAGCGAAATTTCCTTTTATAAGCGCTACATGTTCAAGGCCATTGCTTTTCTGACGGAAAGGGATTAGTCTGAAATGTCCATGTTCTGTTGGCATATCTACTTCTACACCTTTTTCAACTAATGACTCTTGTTTTAAGCGATAGGCAATCAAATCTGCTATGGAAATAAGCTTGAAACCGAACTCATCTGCCATTTTCCTTAGTTCTGGCAGGCGCGCCATTGTTCCGTCTTCGTTCATAACTTCCATAAGAGCAGCAGCAGGATATAATCCGGCTAAACGTGCCAAATCTATCGAAGCTTCTGTGTGTCCTGCTCTGCGAAGTACACCTTTGTCCTGTGCGTATAATGGGTTTACATGTCCTGGACGTCCAAATGTTTCTGGTCTTGAAGTCGGATCGGCAAGGGCTTTTATTGTTGCAGCTCTATCTGCTGCAGAAACTCCGGTTGTACAACCTTCAAGTTTGTCTATTGTAACAGTGAAAGGAGTGCCGAGTATTGAAGTATTGTTTGAAACTTGTCTTGGCAAGTCTAATTCATCGCATCTTGATATGGTTATAGGAGCACAAAGCACACCTCTGGCGTGTTTCAGCATGAAGTTTACTTTTTCAGGTGTGATAAGTTCAGCTGCAACTATCATATCGCCTTCGTTTTCGCGGTCTTCATCGTCTACGACAATGACTATTTCTCCCTTGCGAAAATCTTCTATTGCTTCTTCAATTGTGTTCAGTTTGATTTTGTCCATAATGTTTATTGCTATTGTAATATGTTTGTTCTAATTCTTTCCTGTATGTCTTTGCTTGTTTTGATTATATTCTTTAAGTCTTTGTCGAGTGTTACTCTGTGTCTCCAGATGTTTAACCAGATTATAATTCCTATAGGTAAAATAATTCCCAGGATTATATTTAACCAAATGTTATCAGAAACACTTTTGTGGGCTTTTACAAATAAAAACGGATAGTTATTCAAATTGTTTAATATTATTGCATCTTTTGAATTTGAGAGGTCTTCTATCACACCTTCTATTTGCTGGCTTATTTCTTTTACATGATCATCGTGTGTATGATTGGTAAATACCTTAAAGTAGTTAGGTGGGCCTAATAACTTGTGAGTATTGGCATAGCTCTCACATTCTTTGCATATTATATCAAGAGTTTCGCATGCTTTTTTGTAGTCTGGGTTATAAATTATCACTTCTTTCCTGAATATATGTCTCGATTGTCTTAAACCAAATATTTTTCTAAAGAATGCTTTATAAAGATCTATATTGAATACTACAGAGTCTTTGTTGGATTTGTAAGTAAGGAATATTCCCATTGGCGCCAATACTATACTACTCATCCATGTTCCCAGAATGATGTTCATTTCACCGCTTTTTGCAACGCGGGTGGCACCTGAGTCTATGATATAATATAATATAAATATAATTACGGATATAACAACAGGCATACCCAATCCTCCTTTTCTGATTATAGCTCCAAGCGGGGCTCCAATAAAGAAGAAGAATATACACGCAAAAGACAATGTTATTTTCTTATGCCAGTCTGACCTGTGTGTACGGATGCTCTTGTCGTTGTCTTGGGTAACAAACGATTTCATACTCCAATCTGAGCTTAATGATGATAGTCTTCTTTCGGTATTGGATAACGTCTTGAGCTTATCGTCTGAACTCATTGAACGGAATATACTGTCCGTATTTATAAAAACGAGATGTTCTTTATTTATTTTTATAGAATCGGATTTGCTTAGTTCTTCTTTTTTATAAGTTGATGTCATTATTTCTTTGTGCATTGCTCTACCTACGCTGTCTGTATAAATAGTAAGCGAGTCTATGGCTTCTGAAATTTCAAACATGTTTTTTATATCAG
Organism: Bacteroides caecigallinarum; assembly: GCF_021531075.1. Classification (GTDB taxonomy): domain Bacteria; phylum Bacteroidota; class Bacteroidia; order Bacteroidales; family Bacteroidaceae; genus Phocaeicola; species Phocaeicola caecigallinarum_B. Next base: position 9,792 of record NZ_JADYTJ010000064.1, read on the forward strand.
AACGTCTGTCAAGAAAACTTCCATCTACCATGTTGAATTCGGCATCGAAGTCAATGAGCGTATGCTTTTCGCTAAATGTTTCCCTTCTATATGGAACGTTTTTTGAATCTATATTTTGTGATTTTAAGTTCTCGAAGAGTTCTCCATTATATAGATGTAGATATAGATGTTTTTTGTCTGCTGTTAGTTCCAATTTCCCTTCGTTGGCCCATATGATACGTGCGTTTTCGAATCCATCGGAGAAGTTGTATATCAACAAATCTTGTAAGATACCTGTATCTCTGTCTTTTTTGTTTACATATATGTTATATCCTTCAATGTCAGAATAAAATACCTTTTCAGGAATATCAACTTCAGGTGATTTTTGTTTTAATGAAACCAATAGTGTCCAAAGTTGTTTTTGAGCTTTTGGACCTACTACATTTTGAAAATAGAATGATGTAAAAGCGAGTATAACGGATAATAAAGCAATAGGTTTCATTATTCGAAGTAATGGGATACCTGCTGCCTTCATGGATAATAATTCATACCTCTCACCAAAATTACCAAATGTCATCAATGCAGCCAATAATATGGCAAGAGGAAGTGATATAGGGATTAGTGTAAGTGCAGAAAGGATAAAGAACTGTGCTAATATGTCAAATTCAAGTCCTTTACCTACCAATTCATCTACATATCTCCATAAGAATTGCATCATGAAGATGAATAAGCATATGAAAAATGTTCCGGAAAAGAGTAAAATAAAACTCTTTAGAACGAATATATCTAGTTTTTTTATATGTAATATTCCCATCTTGTAATTTTATGTTGCAAAAATAGCATAAAATATGGATAGGGGGATAATGTTTTTCATATTTTTATCATATGCTATTCATACTCCAAATACACGTCTTAAAACTTCTATCTGCGAGTTCCATAAATTTATGGTATCTTCTTCGTCTTCTGGGGTTGTGAAATCTGTCACTTCCAAAATATGATCAGATGTTAGTTCATTATATAGTATTTTTAGTTCAAAATACGATTTTGATTCTTCATCATCCTTCCAGTGGAACCTGACGAATATTTCAGAACGTGTATTTGTTATTTCGGCTTCCCTTTTTTCTGTTTTTCCCCATTGAAATGTGAATGTTTTACCATTTCTGGTAACTTTGTCTGCAAACCATCTTTCTAAACCGGCAGGTGTACTAATTGCATTCCAAATAATTATGCCGGATGTTGGGTTAAGCGGATATTCGATTTTTACTTTTCTTTTCATTCTTGTGTTTAGTGTTTTTATTTAATATTTTAGAATTGTTCGCAAATTAAAGTATTTTATTTGATTATCAAGATATTTTTTTTATATTATAAAACATAGATATACTATCAATGAATGAAATAAACGAATATTCATTGATAATTACATAGTGAAAAATACTGTCATTTTATATTTTGTGTTTTTTATAGATAAAAAAGATGGAAAAAATTTGCATTCTAAAAAAAAAGCTATACCTTTGCACCCGCAATCGAGAAATAATGGCGGGATAGCTCAGCTGGTTAGAGCGCATGATTCATAATCATGAGGTCACCGGTTCAATCCCGGTTCCCGCTACGAAATAACGATTTTACCGTTGGGTGGCTTCCACGCCTGGCGGTTTTTATAAAAGACTATGGCGGGATAGCTCAGCTGGTTAGAGCGCATGATTCATAATCATGAGGTCACCGGTTCAATCCCGGTTCCCGCTACCAAACATAATAAATTAGTTATCAGACATTTAAGAAGGTGTATTTCTTAGATGTCTTTTTTGTTTATATAGCTCCTTGCACAGATTTTGGATCAACGTAAAAATCTGAGGGATTGCCAAATTATGCATAGATATTAGCGAGTCTAAACAGGAAGAAAGCCTTATCCTTCACTCCCCTGAATTGTGAGCGGAAATTCTTTATTTTAGCATTAAAGGATTCAGAAGCAGCGTTTGTTGAACGTCTGTCAAAGAAGTTAATGATTTCCATATAATGCGTCTGTATTGATCTTGCCACTCTTCCAAAGGTAAGGAATCCTGATTTGTCTACCTCATCATACCATCTTGCAAGTCTTGTCAATGCTACGTCCTTATGTCTGTACTGGTGATAAATCAATCCTAATCTCATGGAAAAATAGTATGCTTTCTTTATATATGGATACTCTCTGAAGAGAATACCGGCACGTACACGCTGCGACTCCGTCCATAAAGACTCTTTCTTATACAGCAGGTATATACTTCTTGCCAGTAGCTGTTTTCTTGTATCTCCGTTCTCAAATACCGGAGCATGGTATGTCTTTCCACACGCTTTTGCATGTGCTATCTGTATAGACTCTTCATCCAGTGCTTCCCAACGCGCCTTGACCCTCATTTCCTGAACAGCTTCATAAGCCAGTTTCTGAACATGAAAACGGTCTGTCACACGTCGTGCGGCAGGAAAGCATATGCGGGCTATCTGCTCCATGTTGGGAGCCATGTCAAGTGTTATCTCCCTTGCCTGGAAGCGTCTGCGTCTGGAGAGTTTTAGCAGAACTGATGTAACAGTCTTTACATCAGTACCTTTTATTATGGCTATAATACTTCCCGTGTGCCCTCTTTTTTCTTTGTTTATAAGGATTGTATATAGCTCACCACGTGAAAGGCGCACTTCATCTATTCCTACATAGGCCCCGATGTTTTTCTCGAACAGAAGCCATTCTTCCGCATGTGGCAGCTGACTCCATTTCAAATAACCGCTCAGATGGTTACGGTATTGTCTTTCAAGAAGATCACCATCAATACCGAACAAAGTCCCCATAAGCTTACAGCTTATAGGAAGTGTATCAATATAATTCTTTTAAAAAAGACGCAAATTCATGCGTCATACGGCTGCCTTGCGCAACCAGTTTCCAGTTACGGCTTATGTAACGGTTCTCATCATTTAAAACCCATCTACGACGACGTATGTTAAGGAATACCTTCTTTCCACGGATAGGAAAGTCTTGTACTACTATCGGATCATAAAAGCCCTTACTCTCAACTTTACTCTTGGAATATTCTTGGGGAACTTCATTCTTCTCTTCAAGATAAATTAATATTTCAGTACTGTTTTCCTTTACATCTGATATGTTGAAATAATCAAGGGTTCCTTCAGGGAGAAGGAGACGATAACCGTTTGTTTCCATTATATTGTCTTTTCTTTTTTATTCTTGTCGGCAAAGATAATATTTTATAGAATTAACCCCTCAGGTTTTTACGTTGAACCTAAAAACTCAAGAACTTAATCTGAAATAAAAAAGATACCGTCTCAAATAGACTTGAGGCGGTATCTTCTTAAATGGTTGCGGAGGCCTGACTCGAACAGACGACCTTTGGGTTATGAGCCCAACGAGCTACCAACTGCTCCACTCCGCGATGTTAGTATATTTGAAGTAGTTGCGGAGGCCTGACTCGAACAGACGACCTTTGGGTTATGAGCCCAACGAGCTACCAACTGCTCCACTCCGCGATGTTATTTCCTTTTTGCGAGTGCAAAGGTATGGGTTTAATTTGTAATTTCCAAATATTTTGAGGTAAAATAATACTTTTTTGTCAATCCCTTATTTGTTATATCGTAAAGATGTAAATGTAATGCCTTGATATTTAGTTTGGTATTTCTTCGAAATCAATATATTCTCCTTCATCGCTATCAAAAACTTTCTTTTTGTTTTTTGAACTGAATTGATTGGTGTTATTG
>NZ_JADYTJ010000065.1 GCF_021531075.1 Bacteroides caecigallinarum
AAACTATAAATATGGGACAGAGGCTATTGGATGAAATTAAGAAAGGCACTAAAAGTGCTACGATGAAACGTCGTATTATTACACATTTTATTTATAATGGTTATGCTACGATTACTGACCTATCTAAAGATATGGATTTAAGTATTCCTACTATTACAAAATTAGTAGACGAAATGTGTGAAGATGGTTATGTAGATGATAATGGAAAGTTGGAAACAAATGGAGGAAGACATCCTAATCTGTATGGCTTGAATCCTGATGCTTGCTATTTCTTGGGGGTAGAGGTCGCTCAAAAGTATTTGAGTTTTTGTGTAGTTAATTTTAAAGGCGAAATTGTAGATTTTAAGACTAAGATTCCTTTTGAACGTGAAAATACAGTGGAATGTCTGGACAAAATGTGTGATGAAATTTTGTCTTATGTGAATTCCTTACCGTATAAGAAAGAAAAATACCTAAATGTCTGTGTTGCATTGCATGGACGAGTAAATCCGGCAACAGGTTGTAGCTTTGGGACCTTTAATTTTGCTCAGACACCAATTAGCGAAATGCTAACCGATAGAATAGGTATAAATACTTGTGTAGACAATGACAGTAGGACTACCGCTTATGGGGAATACATGATGCGTTCTGTAAAATGCCCTAAAAATGTGATATTCATAAACGTTAGTTGGGGATTAGGTATGGGTATCATTATAGATGGTAAACTCTATAACGGGATGTCAGGTTTTGCCGGTGAATTTGGACATAACTTTGGATATGAGAATCAGCAGATATGTCATTGTGGCAAGAAGGGATGTATTGAAACGGAAGTGTCATGTTCTGCTTTATACCGTAAATTTATTGAAAGAATCAAGAATGGAGAAAGCTCTATAGTATTGAAGGAGAAATCTATTGATGATATTCAGTTGGATGATATCTTCGATGCTGTTGATAGAGAGGATGTTCTTGCTATAGAATTGGTAGAGGAAATCGGTCATGAGTTAGGCAAACATATCGGTGGATTGATAAATATATTTAATCCGGAGCAGGTTATAATAGGTGGTGATATGTCGAAAGTGGGAGATTATCTTCTGCATCCGGTTATTTCTGCAATCAGAAAACATACTCTGAATATGATGTATCGCGATTCTGATATTGTCTTGTCAGAACTGAAAGATAAGGCAAATGTTGTGGGTGCAGCATTGCTGGCAAGAAGTAATCTTTTTGTTATCTGATTCTAGATACATTTTTATAATGAATAAAGGAACTGTTTCATTCATCGGTTGGTGAGAAACAGTTCCTTTATTATTATCTGTCAATTTCGTTTCTTAAGCAATTCCAATTGTCTGAAAGTTCTTGCATGGAATTGAACAATATGTTTGCACCTTCGTCTAATAGTGCAGAATCTGGCAAAGGTCCGGTGTTGACTGCAATGGTAAAAATGCCTGCAGCTACTCCAGCCTTTACTCCAAGCGGGGCATTCTCTACCACTACTGCTTCATTAGGATTTATTCCGGCTTTTTTTAGTCCCATAAGATATGGTTCCGGGTTTGGCTTACCGTATTTTACATCAAATGCTGTAACCATGAATTCTTTCTGGAAAATACCGGGAAAATGATGATTAAGATTGTCTATTAGAGATAATTGTCCTGACCCTGTTACCAGTACAGGTTGAAGTCCTGAATCTTTGATGTTACGTAGCAATGTGTACGCACCTGGCATTGCTTCTGCTTTTGGAAGGCTGTTGAATATATCACTTTTGGTCTGATATATTTTCTTTATTTCTTCTTCGTTGGCATTGCATCCCCTTTCGCGCATACACACTATGTTGATGGTGCTTGCTCCGGTACGTCCTTCGTGCATATATGCCTCTTCTTCACTAAGGTTCATACCGTACATTGCCATAGCTTTGTTCCATGCTTTTGCATGGTTTTTCATTGAGTCAAACAGAACTCCGTCCATATCGAACAGAACTGCTTTAAGATTAATATTATTATATCCTTTTTCGTTTAAATAGTTTTGTATTGCTTGTTCAAACATTACTTGTACTTTTAAATTATTTAAAGGCACGTATTACAGCTGTGCTGTAGTACGTGCCTTGTGAATTTCTATAATTTTATAGGTGTTTTATTTTTTCAGACGAGCCTGAATAGCTTCTGATTCTTTTTCGTAACCAGGCTTGTTTAGCAGAGCAAACATATTCTTCTTGTATGCTTCAACTCCAGGCTGGTTGAATGGATTTACTTCGAGGATATAACCGCTGATACCGCAAGCTTTTTCGAAGAAGTAAATCAACTGTCCGATGTAGTATTCGTTCAATGCTGGAACAGAAACTCTCATGTTTGGAACACCGCCGTCAACGTGTGCAAGCTGAGTTCCAAGTTCTGCCATCTTGTTTACTTCGTCTACTCTCTTGCCTGCAAGGAAGTTCAGTCCGTCAAGGTTCTGTTCGTCTGTAGGGACACGGAGCTCGTGATTAGGATTTTCGATAGAGATAACTGTTTCGTAGATTGTACGTTCGCCTTCCTGAATCCACTGGCCCATTGAATGAAGGTCTGTAGAGAAGTCTACTGAGCTTGGATAGATACCTTTGCCGTCCTTACCTTCTGATTCGCCGTAAAGCTGTTTCCACCATTCGTTGAAGTAGTGAAGTTTTGGCTGGTAGTTAACCAGAATTTCTATCTTCTTGCCGTTACGATAAAGTTCGTTACGTGTTGCTGCATAAAGTGCTGCAGGGTTTTCGTACATATTTTCGTTAGCACAAACTTCTTCCATCTTACGTGCACCTTCAACAAGTTTCTCTATGTCGATACCTGCCACTGCAATAGGGAGTAAACCTACTGGAGTAAGTACAGAGAAACGTCCACCTACGTTGTCAGGAATGATAAATGATTTGTAACCTTCATTGTCGGCAGTTACACGTGCAGCACCTTTCTTAGCGTCTGTAACGGCTACGATAACCTTGCGTGCCATTTCTTTACCACGCTGGTCTTCGCACTGTTTCTTCAAAAGACGGAATGCGAGAGCTGTTTCTGTAGTAGTACCTGATTTTGATATGTTGATTACACCGAATTTCTTGTCTTTCAAGAAGTTGGTCAGTTCATAAAGATAGTCTTCGCCTATGTTGTGGCCAGCAAAAACGATAGTAGGTTCGCCTGCTTTCTTTTCTTTCAACCATTGGAAGCTGTCAGACATTGCCTCTATAACGGCACGTGCGCCAAGATAGCTACCGCCGATACCTGCAACAACTACTACTTCGCAGTTCTCACGAAGAACAGCTGCTGTAGCTTTGATGTCTTCAATATGTTCTTTTGTTATAGAAGATGGAAGATGAAGCCAGCCCAAGAAGTCGTTTCCAAGTCCTGTACCTTTTTCAAGAGTTTCCATGTAAGTCTTAACCAATGGCTCGTAAGCAGCCAGTTTTCCTTCAGCCATGAAGCTGACAGAGTTTTCGATGTTTAATTTAATATTTTCCATATTCAAAAATTTATCTGAATGAATCTGTTAAAAGCTTTATTTCTATCATAGGGGTTATGCGCTCATACAGAATATTGTACACAGCATCTACAATAGGCATATTCACATGAAGATGCTTGTTCAGTTCCTTGATACATTTGGTGCCGTAGTATCCTTCGGCTATCATTTCCATTTCTATCTGCGCACTTTTCACGGAGTAGCCTTTACCTATCATCGTACCGAAAACGCGGTTACGGCTAAAGTTAGAATAGCTTGTTACCAGCAAATCTCCAAGGTAGGCGGATTCGTTGGTGCATCTGTCAACAGGATGAACGGTGTTAAGGAAACGGTTCATCTCCTGTATTGCGTTTGAGATAAGTACAGCCTGAAAATTGTCTCCATATTTCAGACCACTGCAAATACCTGCTGCAATAGCATAAACATTTTTCAATACTGAAGCATATTCTATACCAGCTACATCGGTGTTTACAGACGTTTTGATGTAATGGCCTGCCAATTGTTGCGCAAAGATTTTTGCCTTTTCAATATCTTTACAACCAACAGTTAGATAGGAGAGACGTTCAAGTGCCACTTCTTCGGCATGACACGGACCAGCCAGTACGGCAATGTTTTCTTCCGGAACACCATATACCTTATTAAAATAGTCAGAAACAATAAGGTTTTCGTCAGGAACGATACCTTTTATGGCAGTTACTATGAATTTGTCCTTGATTTTGGTTTTCAGTTTCTTTAGATGACTTTTAAGGTAGGGTGATGGGGTAACGAAAATCAGAGTATCCGATTCTCTTACCACCTTATTTATATCTGATGAAAAGTTGATATTCTTTACGTTGAAGCGTACACTAGTAAGATAAGCCGGATTATGTCCGAGACGTTTGAAATCTTCTATTCTGTCGTCCCTACGCATATACCAGTTTATTGATTCGGCTTGGGTAAGAATAATCTTTGCTATAGCTGTGGCCCAGCTACCTCCTCCCATAATAGCTATTTTACCAGGGAATTTCACTTTGGTAATTGTTTTATTGGTTTTTAAGTTCTTAAGTTCAACTTGTAGGTAACAAGTTGACAAGCTAACAAGTTGACTAGGTTGCCATCATGATGGAACCAACGGTCAGCGAAGCTAAAACCTGGTCAACTTGTTAACTTAAACCTAGTCAACTGAAATTATTTTATATTCTGTATCCAGTTGCTGACTTCGTCAACTGTAGGATTCTTAAGTTCAAGTTTATATTTCTTATTTACTCCGCAGATATCCATGTGTAGTTTCTGAGGGTTTACGTCCTTCATGTCTGCTACCATGTTATATCCGGCTTTCTGGATCAGTGCTACCCATTCTTCAGGAACACCTATTTCCATGAATTTTGCAGGAGCATCCTTCGGAATAACCTTTTCAGGTCTCATCTGTGGGAAGAACAATACTTCCTGGATTGTGCTCTGGCCTGTCATAAGCATAACCAGACGGTCCATACCGATACCCATACCTGATGTAGGAGGCATACCGTATTCAAGTGCGCGAACGAAGTCCTTGTCAATAATCATAGCTTCGTCATCACCCTTCTCGCTAAGTCTCATCTGTTCTTCGAAACGTTCAAGCTGGTCGATTGGATCGTTAAGCTCAGAATATGCGTTACACAATTCCTTACCGTTTACCATAAGCTCAAAACGTTCTGTCAGTTCAGGATTGTTGCGGTGACGTTTAGTAAGCGGTGACATTTCGATAGGATAGTCTGTAATGAATGTAGGCTGTATGTAGTTGCCTTCGCAGAATTCGCCGAAGATTTCGTCGATAAGCTTGCCTTTACCCATTGTGTCGTCAATTTCCATATTGAGTTTCTTGCAAACTTCGCGAATCTGGTCTTCGTTCATACCTGTAAGGTCATAACCTGTGAATTCCTTAATAGAATCAAGCATAGTTACACGCTTGAAAGGAGCCTTGAAGTTGATGATATTATCGCCTACCTTAACTTCTGTAGTTCCGTTTACGTCAAGACAGATTTTTTCAATCATCTTTTCTGTAAATTCCATCATCCAGTTGTAGTCCTTGTATGCCACATAGATTTCCATACAAGTAAACTCAGGATTGTGTGTACGGTCCATACCTTCGTTACGGAAGTTCTTGCCGATTTCGTAAACCCCCTCGAAACCACCCACGATAAGACGTTTCAGATACAATTCGCTGGCGATACGCATGTACAAAGGAATGTCAAGCGCATTGTGGTGAGTGATGAACGGACGTGCTGCCGCTCCACCTGCAATAGCTTGAAGGATAGGAGTTTCAACTTCGATATAGCCTTTAGAGTTGAAGTATTCGCGCATAGAATTGTAAACCTTGTTGCGCTTTAGGAATATGTCTTTCACTCCATCGTTTACCACTAGGTCAACATAACGCTGACGGTAACGGAGTTCAGGATCTTCGAACTTGTCGTAAGCCACCCCATCTTTATATTTTACAATAGGAAGCGGTTTGATAGATTTAGATAGAACTGTAAGTTTCTTTGCGTGGATTGAGATTTCACCCATCTGAGTGCGGAATACGAAACCTTCTATACCGACAAAGTCACCCAAATCAAGTAAACGTTTGAAAACTACATTGTATAAATCCTTATTTTCATCAGGACAGATGTCATCGCGAGTGATATAAACCTGAATACGGCCTTTTGAGTCTTGCAGTTCAATAAAAGATGCTTTACCCATTACACGGCGTGACATGATACGTCCGGCTACAGAAACCATGCGAGGCTCTGCCTCATCGTCTTTGAATTCATCTTTTATATCAGTAGAAAATGCGTTTGTTACATACTCTGCTGCAGGATACGGGTCTATGCCCATAGCTCTCATCTCATTCAGACTGTTGCGTCTGATAATTTCCTGTTCACTTAGTTCTAATACGTTCATTTCTTATATATTAACTATATTTTGGTACAAAAATAAGAAACATTTCGGAATATATTAATATATGTGTGTCACTTTTTTTTAATACAAATGTCTTGATATGTATCCTTTTTCTAGGTCGTTTGATTATATATTTGACGCCTACATATTATCAAAAATATTCAATTGTCCGCATTTGTCAAATAAAATGTCGTAATTTTTTGTGAGTTATCATTAAATTGTTACCTTTGGGCTCTTCTAAATGTGAAAAGCATGAAAATAGTGATTTTACAAACAGATATTGTTTGGGCCAATCCCTCGGCCAATGTCAAAAAAGCAGATGAGATTATCAATAAATACGAGGATGTAGATATTTTCGTTTTGCCGGAAATGTTTTCTACCGGTTTCTGTACCAATCCTGAAGGTATTGCTGAAAAATCCGATTCAGGAACTTTGGATTGGATGAAACGAACTGCGCAGCGAAAGAAATGTGCTTTAGCCGGCAGTATAGCGCTTGAGGATAAAGGTCAGTATTATAACAGATTCTATTTCGTACACCCGGGGGGAACTGTGGAATGGTACGACAAGAAGCATCTCTTTACTTATGGAGGGGAGCACAAACGCTTTACGGCCGGAACCAGACGTGTGATTGTCAATTACAAAGGTGTGAGAATCCTGCTGCAGGTTTGTTATGACTTGCGATTCCCGGTTTGGAGCCGTAACAGAAATGATTATGATATTGCTTTCTATGTGGCAAGCTGGCCAACTCCTCGTGTAGAGGCATGGAAATTGCTTCTAAAGGCAAGAGCCATAGAAAACCAGTGTTATGTAGTGGGTGTGAACAGAGTAGGCAAGGACCCAAATTGCGATTACATAGGCGGAAGTGCTGTAATTGACCCATACGGAAAGGTAATCGAGGCTTGCGAAGACGGCAAGGCTTGCGAGGCTGTGGTAGAAATTGATATGTCGGAACTTGAAGCATTCCGTAAGAAATTCCCGGTGTTGAATGATGCCGATTCTTTTGAAATAGTATAACTCGAAATATGGAAAACATTAAGAAATTATTACTCTTGGGCGACCAGGCTATTGCCTTAGGAGCCATACATGCGGGTATATCCGGAGTATATGCTTATCCGGGTACACCTTCAACAGAAATAACAGAATATATTCAGGAACATCCTCTTGCAAAAGAACGTAAGTTACACAGCAGTTGGTGTACAAATGAAAAGACGGCTATGGAGGCTGCTCTTGGAGTGAGCTATGTGGGTAAACGTTCTTTGGTGTGTATGAAGCATGTGGGAATGAATGTCTGTGCCGATGCTTTTGTCAATTCCGGTATGACCGGTGCCAACGGTGGGGTAGTGGTGGTAGCTGCCGATGACCCATCAATGCATTCGTCGCAGAACGAGCAGGATTCAAGATTCTACGGCAAGTTTGCAATGGTTCCTATCCTTGAACCTTCATCACAGCAGGAGGCATACGACATGATGCAGTATGCTTTCGAAATGTCAGAACGTGAGGGGACTCCAGTCCTTATGAGAATCACTACACGTATGGCACACTCACGTGCGGCAGTTGCCGTCAAGGAAGAGGCCTCAGAAATAGCATCTACAGGTAGAACTTCGTCGCCTGCCAACTGGGTTCTTTTGCCGGCAAATGCACGCCGTCGCAATAAGGAAGTCATAGAACTTCAGCCGGTATTACGCTTACTATCAGAGAAATCTCCTTTTAATAAGGCTGAGAACATATCTTCCAAAAAGGCTGATTTAGGTATCGTAGCTTGTGGTATTGGATATAATTATGTAATGGAAAATTACCCTGACGGATGTCCTTATCCTATTGTCAAGGTATCGCAATATCCACTTCCTACTGACAAGATAATTGCTTTGGCAAATTCATGTAAGGAAATACTTGTGGTGGAAGACGGACAGCCTTTCGTCGAAGAGCAACTTCGTGGAGTATTACCTTCGCAGTATGTGGTTAAAGGACGACTGAGCGGGGCATTGCCACGCACAGGAGAATTGAATCCGGACAATGTAAAAGTAGGATTGGGTATGACTGAAACAGAAGTTTATCCGTCGGCACAAAACGTAGTTCCTCGTCCGCCTGCACTTTGTAACGGATGTGGACACCGCGATGTGTATGATGCGCTTAATAAAGTAGCTGCCGAGTATGCCGATACAAAGATTTTCGGTGATATTGGTTGTTATACCCTTGGAGCCCTTCCTCCATTCCGGGCTTTGCACAGTTGTGTTGATATGGGTGCTTCCATCACTATGGCCAAAGGTGCTGCCGATGCCGGTCAGTTCCCTTCAATAGCGATTATAGGCGATTCCACTTTCACCCATTCCGGTATGACAGGACTTCTTGATGCCGTGAACGACAAGTCGAATATCGTTGTGGTAATTTCCGACAATCTTACTACAGCCATGACCGGTGGTCAGGATTCAGCCGGAACAAACAAGTTCGAGGCTATCTGTCTGGGTCTTGGAGTTGAGCTGGAGCATGTACGTGTGGTTGTTCCATTGCCAAAGAATATGGACGAGATAACCCGCATCATCCGCGAGGAGATAGAATACAACGGTGTTTCGGTAATTATCCCACGCCGTGAATGTATGCAGACACTGAACCGTAAGTTGAAACAGAAAAGAGCCGAAAAACAATGAAAACAGATATAATTCTTTCAGGTGTGGGAGGACAGGGTATTCTCTCCATCGCAACCATAATAGGTGAGGCTGCTACACGCAGTGGACTTAATCTGAAACAGGCTGAAGTGCACGGCATGAGCCAGCGCGGAGGTGATGTCCAGTCAAATCTCCGCCTGTCGGACAAATCTATTGCTTCCGACCTTATACCTTTGGGAGGAGCCGATATGATTCTTTCGCTTGAGCCGATGGAAGCTCTTCGATATCTGCCGTATCTAGCCAAGGACGGATGGATAATTACATCTTCCACTCCATTCAAGAACATCCCGAACTATCCGGAAGTTGATGCCGTAATGGCGGAACTTAATTCACTGCCAAATGTGATTTCGCTAGATATAGACACATTGGCAAAAGACAATAATATGCCTAAATGCGGCAATGTGATTCTTCTAGGAGCTGCCGCTGCATATTTAAAGATTCTGGATAAAGAAACTCTATATGGCAGCATAGAACGGATTTTCTCTTCTAAGGGGGCAGCTGTAGTGGAAATGAACCATCGTGCCTTTAATATTGGTTATGAGGCTGCTGCTTCCAAGTGAGTAATTTGAGACAAAAGAATATATATTTTTTTAGACATAAGAACATAAGTACAAATAGATTGCTCTATAAGGATTTATGGTATTAATTTAATATATTGAATTCTTTTTTGTTATTATGTTCTTTTGTCTTTTAACTCAAAGCTATTATGAGTAAAGTCTTCAGTAAAGAATTAGTAGAGCAGGTTGTAAAAGAGATGAAGGTTGCCGACCTACGCAATGCCACAATAGGCGATGTCCTGCTTGTAGCATCACGTCTGGAACAGCTTACAGGCATACCTTTCATCCGTATGGACCAGGGTTCTCCTGGGCTGCCAGCCAACAAAATAGGAATTGAAGCCGAAAAGGCTGCTCTTGACAAAGGGTTAGGGGCACAATACCCGGCCGCTGCCGGAGTACAGGAACTTAAGGAGGCTGCATCACGTTTCGTCAAGGCATTCATAAATATTGACATTTCTCCACGTGCGTGTCTGCCGACAACAGGTTCCGTTGCAGCATCGTTTGGAGCATTCATAGCATGTACGCAACGTATTCCTGGAAAGGATAAGGTTCTGTTTATAGACCCCGGTTTCCCTATTCAGAAATCACAGTTGCGCATCCTCGGTATCAAATGGAAACTCTTTGACATATATAATTACCGTGGTGAAGCACTCCGCGATAAACTTGAAAGCATGATGGCGGACGGTGATGTGGCAGCAATAGTTTATTCCAATCCTAACAATCCGGCATGGTTCTGTCTGGACGAGGATGAGCTGAAAATCATAGGTGAGCTTGCCACCAAGTATGACACGATAGTGATGGAAGACCAGGCATATTTCTGTATGGACTTCCGCAGCCCGTTCGGCCGTCCGTATCAGGAACCGTACGTGCCTACTGTGGCAAGATATACCGACAATTATATCCTTATGCTTTCTGCTTCGAAAATATTCAGCTATGCCGGACAGCGTATTGCACTGGCATGTATCTCCGACAAGCTTTTCGACAAACAGTATCCTGCACTTGCAGAGCGATACGAGGATTCGGGAATATTCGGACCTACATTCATTGCATCCATCATGTATATGATAACTTCTGGCTGTACTGCCACAACACAGTATGCTATGGCTGAGATGTTGAACAAATCGGTTGAAGGAGTGATAGACTTTGTAGAGGATACACGCGAGTATGAACGTCGTGCACGCAGAATGAAACAGATATTCACAGACAACGGATTCAGTATCGTTTACGATTATGATGTTCGTCAGAAGGTTGGCGACGGTTTCTTCTTCACTTTAGGTTATCCCGGCATGACAGGAGGAGAATTGCTCGAAGAACTTATGTACTATGGTGTCAGCAGTATATCTCTCTCCACTACAGGAAGCGACCAACAGGGAGTACGTGCATGCACATCACGCATGAGGGAAGAACTTTATCCTGTGCTTGAAGAAAGGATGAAAGCTTTCAGAGAGGATCATCCGCTGAAAAACGCATAATTATATAGTTATATTTTGGTGCAGACCATTGTCTGTACCACTGCTGACGATGGTGGGCAGCATTACTGACGATAGTCGGCAGTGCTGTCGACGATGGTCGGCACCAAGAAATGTCTGCTTGTTTTTCATACCAAGCAGCGATAAAACAAGTAATAAATCTAACCATTAAAGATAATACCCATGTTTTGGAATGAAAATAAGGAATGTATGCCTCGCGAACAGATGCGCGAGCTGCAGGGGAAAAGACTTCAGAAACTGGTGACATATGTTTATCATAATGTCCCGTTCTACAGAAAGAAAATGCAGGAGATGGACTTGGCTCCTGATGATATCCGTAGTATAGACGATATAGTGAAACTTCCTTTCACTACCAAACAGGATTTGCGCGACAATTATCCGTACGGACTACAGGCAGCACCTGCATCGGAAATAGTACGTGTACACGCATCTTCCGGTACAACGGGTAATCCTACTATAGTGGGATATACACGTAAGGACCTTGCCATATGGTCAGAAGTGATGTCACGCTGTCTCACTGCATATGGAGTTACTCGCGATGACACATTCTCCGTGAGCTACGGTTACGGACTCTTCACCGGAGGTCTTGGAGCACATTATGGAGTGGAAAACCTTGGAGCAACGGTTATACCGGCTTCTACAGGTAATACAGAGAAACACATCCGTCTTATCCGCGACTTGAATATTACAGGTATAGCATGTACCCCGTCGTATGCCATGTATCTGGCAGAAGTGATGGAGAAGATGGGGTTGACGAAACATGACCTCGGACTCCGTATCGGTGCATTCGGTGCCGAACCGTGGACAGAAAATATGCGTAAGGAGATACAGGACCGCCTTGGACTGAAAGGTTACAACATCTATGGATTGAGCGAAATCATGGGACCGGGTGTGTCTTACGAATGTCAGGAACAGAACGGCTCGCATATTAACGAGGATCATTTCTTCCCTGAAATAATAGATCCTAACACTCTTCAGCCGTTGCCTTACGGACAGCAGGGTGAACTTGTCTTTACCACACTGACCAAGGAAGGTATGCCATTACTCCGTTACCGTACTAAGGACCTTACATCGCTCATTGATGCTCCATGTCCGTGCGGACGTACATCTGTGCGTATGACTCCTATCATGGGACGTAGCGATGATATGCTAATCATTCGCGGTATTAACGTATTCCCGTCGCAGGTGGAAAGTGTTATCCTCGAAATGAAAGAATTCGAACCTCAGTATATGCTGATAGTTGACCGTAAAGGCAATCTTGATACTCTGGAAATACAGGTTGAGGTACGTCGCGACTTCTTCAGCGATGATATTGGAGCTATGCTAGCCCTTAAGAAATCGCTTGCCGACAAACTGAAGAGCGTACTATCTATCAGCGCCGATGTCAAGCTGGTTGAACCTAACAGCATAGCCCGCAGTCAGGGTAAATCAAAGAGAGTAATAGATAACCGTAAGTTGGTGTAAACAATTATCAGTTGGCAAGTGGACTAGGCCGTTTCCTGAAAAAGAAACATTGTTAACTTGTCAACTGAGACCCCAATAATGTAGATAAAGTTTATATATTAATGATTTGGTTTTTATTTCATTTCTAATGTGAAAATCTGAATATTAACTGATATATTTGTCAATATTAGGTGAATAGGCTTTATTAGGATTTTAAATGGAGCATTTTTATGAAAAGATTATTATTAGTTGTTTTTATTTTACTTAAATATGGACTTGTTTCAGCTCAATTAAAAACATATAATGGATTATTTGAAGATGGTTCAGCAAAATATACTTATAAGGAGAATGGGATAAATAGAATTTTTGAAGGAAATTTTTCATATAAATCAGCGGATGGAAATAAGTCTATTTCAGGTAAAT
The DNA here is from genome assembly GCF_021531075.1 of Bacteroides caecigallinarum. GTDB lineage: Bacteria > Bacteroidota > Bacteroidia > Bacteroidales > Bacteroidaceae > Phocaeicola > Phocaeicola caecigallinarum_B. The sequence continues at coordinate 12,925 of NZ_JADYTJ010000065.1, forward strand.
ATGCAGATGATATGAAAACAGGACTTTGGAAAGCTGACTGGTATGGATTTCAAGAAGAAACAAATTATAAACAAGGTTTAAAACATGGTGTTTATAGAGTTAGATATAATGATTCTAACAATGAAATGAAAATAGATGCTCATTTTACTTTAGGTAAAATAGATTCCTTGAATTTTTGGATGCAAACGAACGATGGACGTATCATAGGTGGACATCAATAC
>NZ_JADYTJ010000066.1 GCF_021531075.1 Bacteroides caecigallinarum
TATCTTTGCCATATTAGTTTTGATTATGCTTAAAGATACAAAATCTTTAGGACATAACAAAGCCTCGGCTTGGGAAAGTCGAGGCTTTGTCATAAAAAAAAGAGGGCATGCATTTTGACACACCCTCATGTTTAAATTCAAACTTGCCCATGTTTTTACATGGTTTATTTTAAGTCTGATTTTTTAGTATTTAAGTTGTTTTTATTATAAGGTATTAATGTCAGATTATTTCAATACCTTTCTGTTTGCAGAGTTCCAGACCTATGTCCTTCAGTTTGAATTTCTGTATCTTTCCGCTTCCTGTCAGAGGGAAACCGTCTACGAAGAAGATATATTTCGGTATCTTGTATCTTGCAATCTTGCCCTGGCAGAACTCGCGCACATCGAATTCGTTCATTTCGCATCCTTCATGCAGAATGATAAATGCACCTACTGCCTCGCCGTACTTCTTCGATGGTATTCCTGCTACCTGTACATCCTTTATACCCGGCATCTGGTAGAGGAATTCCTCTATTTCGCGCGGATAGATATTCTCTCCACCGCGGATTATCATGTCCTTGATACGTCCTGTTATACGGTAGTTGCCATCCTCGTCTTTCACTCCTAGGTCGCCAGAGTGGAGGAAACCATTCTTGTCTATAACTTCGGCTGTTGCCTGTGGATTCTTGTAGTAACCCTGCATAGTGTTGTAACCACGGTTACACATTTCTCCCTGAACCCCTACCGGACATTCTTCACCTGTTTCAGGGTCGAGAACTTTCACTTCTGTGAATTCGAAATCACGTCCTACGGTTGTACAGCGTACTTCGAACGGGTCATCTATGCGGGTATGTGTCATTCCCGGAGATGCTTCTGTCAAACCGTAAACACTGGTTACACGCATGAACATCTTTTCTTCAACCTGGCGCATCAGTTCCACTGGACAGAGCGAACCTGCCATGATACCGGTGCGCAGACTGCTTAGGTCGAACATCTCGAACATAGGGTGGTGGAGTTCGGCAATAAACATTGTCGGTACACCGTAGAGTGCCGTACAGCGTTCTTTATGCACAGATGCAAGTACGAGTAGGGGATCGAAACGTTCCAGCATTACCTGCGTACATCCGTGAGTTAGGCAGTTCATTGTGGCTAGCACTACACCGAAGCAGTGGAAGAGAGGTACACATACGCACAACTTATCGTCCGAAGTGAATTTCATGTGTTCGCCTGTGAGGAAACCGTTGTTGGCTATGTTGTAATGACTCAACATAACTCCCTTAGGGAAACCTGTTGTTCCAGAGGTGTATTGCATATTTACTGTGTCGTGACAGCTGACCTGTTTTTTTGTGTTCTCAAGAACTTCATCGTCTATGTTGTTTCCCAAAAGAAGTATTTCCGGAGTGTTGTACATTCCTCTGAATTTCTCCTGACCTATGTAGACTACGTTGCGCATACATGGGAAACGTTTGCTCTTCATGTGACCACGGCTGAAAGTCTTCAACTCAGGGAGCATATTATATGTCATCTGTACGAAGTCGCTGTCTTTTTCACCGTTTACGATACAGAGAGTATGCATATCAGAGTTTTGGCACAGATATTCCAGCTCGGCTTGCTTGTAGTTGGTATTTACAGTGACTGCCACTGCACCAATCTTGGCACATGCATACAGGAATGTCAGCCAGTCAGGCACATTTCCTGCCCAAATACCTACGTGGGTACCTTTTTCCACTCCGATGGCAAGCAGACCTTTCGCCATATTGTCCACACGCTTGTTGAACTGGCTCCATGTGAAGCGCAAGTTGCGGTCGGAGTAAACTATATATTCTTTGTCGGGGGTGACTTCGGCCCAATGTTCGAGCCAGTCGCCAAGTGTTCTTTCTGATAACTGTAACATGGTTTCCGGCTTTTATTAGATTGGTGTATAGATTACTGCAAGAATGCGTGCTGCCTGACCTTCGTAGGCATGAACATGGTGTGGAACGATAGAGTCGTAATATATAGTATCGCCTTCTTCAAGAATGTAAGTGTTCTTTCCGTAAGTGATTTCCACCATACCTTTCAACACCATAATGAATTCTTCTCCCTCGTGAGCCGACTGGTTGAACACGGTTTCCTTATTCTCGTCAATATCTATTATGAAAGGCTCCATGTGGCGGTCAGTCTTGCTGCGCGAAAGTGAGTGATAGTGCATGTGCTGGCGTGAGTCGGTAGCATTGTTTGAGAAACTGATAGTGTCGTCGGCTTCCCCTCTGCGGCATACCACCGGACCGGACTCGCTGTCCTGGTCGTCAAGAAATGTACCGAGACGTACACCGAGTGCACGTGCTATTTTGATAAGCGGAGCAAGCGACGGAATGTCGACATTTTCTTCAATACGTGTAATCTGATCTGTAGACAGGCCAGTGCTTTCTGCCAATTCTTCTATACTGATTTCTTTTATGCTTCTTAGCGATTTGATTTTCTCGCCGATGATATTAGTGTAATCCATGATGAAATAAGTTTTGATTTATATGTTTGTAAGCGCAAATATAATCAAAATTTTATAACACAATGGTTTTTTCTTACTTTTTGTAGCTATAATATGTTTAATAAGATTATTTTGGCAGCAAAAGTTTGCCGTTTTTCTGAAGTATGATTTCTTCTGCCAAAAGATATGACAAAACTTTTGTTACATTTTTTCTGTCATAACCCTCTAAATTTTCTATAAGTGCGGATGTTGTCATTTCATTTTCTTTAAGGGCTTCTTCAATGGCTCTTGATATATCGTCGAACACTCCCTGTTTGATGCCGGAAGAATGTGATGAAAGACATACGTCGCACTGTCCGCAGTTATGCTCGTTCTTTTCGCCGAAATATAATAACAGCATGCGGCTACGGCATTTGTCGTCGCACTCTGCATATTCAGTCATGGCCTCTATACGGTGTATGAAACTTTCTTTTCTGTCTTCGTATACTTCTTTTGAGAAAACAAGGCGGTTGGCTTCCTGTCTTTCGCGTGTATATATAATATAAGGAGTCTTCTTGCCCGGAATATAATGTAGTATGCGTCGGCGGGTAAGTGAAATCAGTGTGTCGTATACCTGCTGGCGTGTCATTCCTGTGCGCAGGGAGAGTGTTTCTTCGTTTATATAGGCATACTCGGTGAAAAGTCCTGTATATGAGCGTAGTATCACATTTATAAGTTTCTCTGTTTCCGGACTGGTTTCATGTATGCGGTATAGTTCCTCTTTTGTCAGTGTAAACATCAGGCGCGAATTGTTGTCCTGCTCGTCTGTGTATTCCAGATATCCCGCACGTGTAAGTATTTTCAGTGCGCTGTCCACCTGGATAGGAAAGTGCTTGAAGTTTCGGCAGAACTCGTCGATATTGAACTCTCTAGTACAGCCAAGCCCGTCGCCCATTGCCATCTGATAGTAATAGTTCAGATGTTCGTAAACTGTACGTATATATTCTTTATCCGGAAATGTATCTGTTATTCTTTTCTTTAGAGTGGCTTTGTCACTTTTGGCATATAGCAATACTGCATATGCTTTTTCACCGTCGCGTCCACCACGTCCTGCTTCCTGGAAATATGCTTCGGGAGAGTCGGGTATATCAATGTGCACCACTAGTCTTACATCCGGTTTGTCTATTCCCATACCGAATGCGTTGGTGGCAACCATTACACGTGTTTCGCCTTTCACCCACGATTTTTGGCGCTGATCCTTCGTGTCGTTATTGAGTCCGGCATGATAGAATGTAGCCGTTATGCCGTTTTCATTCAGCATTTGTGAGTATTCTTTCGTACGCTTGCGGTTGTGGGCATATACTATTGCTGAACCTTGTACATGCTTCAGAATGTGAAGAAGTTCTTCCTGCTTATTCTCTGTTTTACGGACAATATATGCAAGGTTCTTGCGTTCGAAACTCATGCGGAACACATTCTCTTCCTTGAAGGCAAGGCGTTGCTGAATGTCCTTCACCACTTCGGGAGTGGCTGTGGCTGTAAGTGCCAGAACAGGAATGTCCGGCAACAAGTTTCTTATTTCTGAAATCTTGAGATATGCGGGGCGGAAATCGTAGCCCCATTGTGATATGCAGTGCGATTCGTCAACAGTTATCATGCTGACTTTCATACTGCGGAGTTTGATTCGGAAAATTTCCGTGTCAAGTCTTTCAGGCGAGATATACAGAAATTTGTAATTACCGAAAATACAGTTTTCAAGTGCTATTATTATTTCTTCGCGGGTCATGCCGGAATAAATGGCAATGGCCTTGATACCGCGCTCGCGAAGGTTTCTCACCTGGTCTTTCATTAAGGCTATCAGTGGAGTTATGACAATGCACAATCCGTCTTTTGCCAGGGCAGGAACTTGGAATGTTATGGATTTTCCACCTCCTGTAGGCATTAGTCCAAGTGTGTCGCGTCCGCTTCCTATGCTTAGGATAATATCTTCCTGTATTCCGCGGAAGTTGTCATATCCCCAATAGTCCTTAAGTATTTTACGGTATTCCTCTATCATTTAAAATCCGCTTGGCTTAATGTCTTCTATCTGTAACTGAATGTCACCGCGCTTGTGTGAATTTTCCTCTATCGTGTAGCAGATGTTGAACGATTGCTTTGTCTTGATGTATCTCACTTGCGAGCTTTGCCCGAAAGCGATTCCATTCATAACGTTGTTCGATTTGTTGTCCACCAGCTCCATCTTGATATGCTCCTGTTCGCGTCCCACAACCTTACTTGTGCCATAGTCGTACACATTCAGTGTAGCAAACACCGGTTTGTGGTTTCCAGGCCCGAATGGGTTGAACTTTTTCAGGTCGAAAAAGAATTTCGGAGTGATATCCCGGAAGTCTAGTTGTGCGTCAATATCTATTGTTGCACTGGTCTGTTCCGGTAATATGTGATTTGTTACATATTCCTCGAAACGTCTTGTAAATTCTTCTACATTCTCCACTTTCATAGATAGTCCGGCAGCGTATGTGTGTCCGCCGAAGTTCTCCAGAAGGTCACGGCAATGCTCTATTGCACTGTAGACATCGAAACCGGAAACCGAACGTGCCGAACCTGTGGCAAGGCCCTCAGTACGGGTTAGTACCACTGCCGGGCGGTAGTAGATCTCAGTGAGTCGTGAAGCAACTATACCTATCACACCTTTGTGCCACTCCTCATTGTATATCACTATACTCCTTCTTTCCGAAAGGTTTTCAAGTGAATCTACAATCTTGTTTGCCTCTTCGGTCATACTCTTGTCCAGATCTTTGCGGAGTTCGTTGTATCCGTTGATAAGGTTCCCTTTTTCATGGGCTTGCTTGAAGTCTTTTTCTATCAGCAGGTCCACAGCCTCTTTACCCTTCTGGATTCTTCCGGAAGCATTTATTCTAGGCCCTATCTTGAACACGATGTCGCTCATGTTTATTTCCTTTTCGGTAAGTCCGCACACATCGATTATGGCTTTGAGTCCCATACATGGATTTGCATTAAGCTGTCTCAGTCCGTGGTATGCCAGAATTCTGTTTTCTCCCATTATAGGAACAATGTCCGAAGCTATACTTACGGCTACCAGATCAAGCAGAGGGGTCAGTTGGTGAAATTCGATACCGTTGTTCAATGCAAATGCCTGCATGAACTTGAATCCCACACCACATCCGGATAGATGTTCATATGGGTAGGTAGAATCTGCTCTTTTGGGATTGAGGATAGCGACAGCATCAGGCAGTACATCGTCCGGTACATGATGGTCGCAGATAATGAAGTCTATTCCTTTTTCTTTAGCATAAGCTATTTCCTCCACTGCCTTTATTCCGCAGTCCAGAACAATGACAAGTTTGACATCGGTTTCATAGGCATAGTCCACTCCCTTTATAGTCACTCCATATCCTTCGTTGTATCTGTCAGGAATATAATAGTCTATGTTTGAGTAGAATTGCTGCAGAAACTTATAAACCAGTGCCACGGCAGTAGTGCCGTCCACGTCATAGTCGCCATATATCAGGATACGTTCTTTCCTGCCCATTGCCTTGTTGAGCCTTTCCACAGCCGCTTCCATGTCGTTCATAAGGAACGGGTCGTGCAAGTCATGCAGTTGCGGTCGGAAAAACTTCTTTACCGCATCGGCCGTTTTTATGCCCCTCTGTTGCAATAAGTGGCAAAGAATGGGACTAATCCCTATTTCCTTGGCCAAAGCTCTGGCTTCTTCTCTTTGCTCTAGAGTAGGAGGTTGATAATTCCATTTGTATTTCATTTATATAGTTTTTTTCTTTTTCTTAAGTGGATGTTTTAGGAACTTTGTTCCCGAATTTGCCGGACTGTAAATTATCCGGTCAAGTTTCATTCTGTAAAGTTAGGAAAAAGAAAGAATAAAAAAGCCGGTTTAGTATAAAAATTAACTAAACCGGCATCATATTTATTTGTAATCAGTCTATATTACGATTATTTCAGGCCTAATTTTTGGGCAATCTTTGAAGGAATTGCATCCTTGTGCACAAGGATGTTCATAGTTTTGTAGGCAACGAATGCCTTAGATGCATACCATATACCTTTGTATTTACCTGCTTCACCCCAAGAATTTTTCACCATGAAGTATTCTTTTCCGTTCTGGTCCTTTGCCAAACCGTAGATAAGCATTCCGTGGTCGTCTGTAGTTTCCCAATTGTCAAAAGCTGTCTGACGCATTTCCTGTGTTACGGTAACTTCAGGAAGAGGTTTGCTTGTAAGTTCTTTGCGCTTGTCGGCTGCGCTAAGCCCCAACCAGTGTGCCATGTCTGAACCTGTAAGTTCTGCACCCTTAGATGCATCAGGGAATACAGCTATACCGTCGCGAGTGAATCCTTGTTCGCTTACGTCAGAGCCCCATGCGAATGTATATCCTTTTCTCACAGCGTTATCCATTACTTCCATCAGTTCTTCTATAGGTAGGTTGTAAGAAAGTGCGTTACGCCAGTTGTCCTGTACTTCTACGTTGAACTGAGTGTAGAAAGGATGGTGAGTATAAGAAGTCAATGAGATATAGTCGTCCATATTTAGTTTCAGAACTTCATCGGCAAATGTTCTCGGAGTGTATGTCTTGCCTTTATAAGTAAATTCTTTAGGACATTCGCCCAGATAAGTGTCATAGATAGAACGCAAACCTTCTTTCCATACTGGAGTAAGTTTTGAGAATTTACCTTTACCGATAGCTTGAACATATGCTTCAGCTACGGCGTCTAATTCGTTATGTACAGGTAGTGAATCGCCATACATGATACCCGGCATAGCATCCTGTGGAACAAGACCATGCTGTCTGTAGCAAGCTACTATATCTTCGAAACTACCACCAGGAGAGAATGAAGCATCCCCATGATAGCGTACGTAGTTAACGGCACGTTCTTCCATAGTGTGATGTACGATAAACATCTCTGAAAGGTCGAATTCTCCTTTACCTTGACGAAGCAATTCTGATTCAAAGAATGCTACAGATGAGAACGACCAGCAAGTGCTGGAACGGTTCTGGTTCTTGATAGATGTGATAGGATTTTCCTTGATAGTTGTAAACACAAAGCCTTCTTCGGCTTTTTTCTCCTCTTTCGCTTCCTGAGCGTTGATGCTGCTGAAACAAAGTCCAAGTGCAGCTAATGTGATAAATTTGTTCATGCTATTTTGAGTTTTTAAGTTTTAAGTTTTTTAGTTACATGTTGACGAGTTGACAAGTTGACAAGGTTCTCCATCCGGATGGAAACCTTGTCAACTTGTAACTGAAGCCTTGTTGCCTTTTTAATCCTTCATTATTTCTTCTACATCTTCTACCTTGATAGGAATACGTTTTTCTCCCGTAAATCTTGAGCCTTCAGGAGTAATTAGAATATCATCCTCCAGACGGATACCGCCAAAATCCTTATATTTCTCTATTACGTCGTAATTAAGGAAGTCAGTATGCATACCTTCAGCTCTCCATTTGTCTATCAGTGCCGGAATGAAGTAGCATCCAGGTTCATCGGTCATGACAAATCCCGGTTGCAGACGGCGTCCCATACGCAGAGAAGCCAGTCCGAACTGGTCGGATGGACGGACTTCATCGTCATATCCCACATAAATCTGTCCAAGGTCCTCCATATCGTGAACGTCGAGTCCCATCATGTGTCCTAATCCGTGAGGCATAAACAGGGCGTGTGCACCTGCTGCTACTGCTTCGTCTATATTACCTTTCATCAGTCCGAGGTCTTTGAGTCCCTGAGCCAGAACCTTGCATACATCTAAATGTACGGACTTGTATGTTATTCCAGGTTTAGCCAGCTCAAGAGCCTTCTGATGACAAGAATAAACTATATTGTAGATATCTTTCTGACGCTGGGTGAATTTTCCTCCCACAGGTACTGTACGGGTGTGGTCAGAGCAGTAGTTGTTTATGTTCTCGGCACCGGCATCTGTAAGCATAAGTCTGCCTTCCTGCAATATGTGGCTGTGGTCGTGATTATGGAGAGTCTGACCGTTCTGGGTAAGGATGGTAGCGAACGAAGTCATGCTGCCATGTGATGCGGCAATACCTTCCAAGATACCTGCGATGTATTGTTCTGATACTCCCGGTTTGCAGAGTCGCATGGCAGTGGTATGCATCTCGTAACCTATGTTGCAGGCCTTGTCTATTTCATCGATTTCGCATTGTTCCTTAACCGCTCTTAATGAAACAACGGCTTTAATCAGCTCCACCGAAGCATGAGTCTTTACCATTGATGCCTTAATGCCTGTCAGGTCTTCCAGGAGCATCATGTTGTCATAACGATATGGCGGAAGGAAATGAACCTTTCTTCTCTGCGAGAGAGCCTTACCGATTACATCTTTCAGTTTGTCAAACGGAAAACTCTTGCTTACACCAACTCTTTCAGCCAATTCTTTAATGCTTGGCTGAGGTCCCATCCAGATTATGTCGTCCATATCAACATCGTTGCCGAAGAAATACTCTTCGTTGTTGTCGATATCTATCACTCCGGCATAACCAGGGTGAGAATGTCCGAAAAAGTATAGGAATGAACTGTCCTGTCTGAACTTGTATGTATTGTCAGGGTAGTTTGCCGGAGCCTCGTTGTTTCCAAGGATTAGAATAAGTCCGTTGCTCATCCTTTCTCTTAAGGCCTGGCGTCTTTTTTGATATGTTAAGGTTTCAAACATAGCAGTAATATTATACAGAAGTTTATATATTGTGATATTTGAGTCGCAAAAGTAAGAAAAAAATGTCTTATTTTCTATTCGAGTGTCTTGAAAAAACATATATTTGCATTTGGCGTGTCTGTTTTAAAAGAAAAATGTTATGAAAGTAGATTTTAGTAAAATGGGCTTAGTGCTTGAAGGCGGTGGCATGCGTGGTGTCTTTACCTGTGGCGTGCTTGATTTTATGATGGATAATAATATAGAATTTCCTTACGGGGTAGGAGTGTCTGCCGGAGCGTGTAACGGACTTTCGTATATGTCGCATCAGCGAGGTCGTGCCAAATACAGCAACATAGACTTGCTTGAAAAGTATGACTATATAAGCTTCAAACATCTTTTTCATCAACGGAGTATTTTAGACCAGAAACTTCTGTATGAGCTGTTTCCCGAGGAAATCCTTCCGTATGATTACGATGCATATATGAAGAATCCAAACCGCTTTGAGATGGTGACAACCAACTGTGTGACGGGAAGAGCCTGCTATCTTGAGGAGAAGCATGACAAGGAACGCCTGTTGCGCATAGCCAAGGCATCAAGCAGTCTGCCGTATGTCTGTCCGATAGTGTATGTCGATGGTCGCCCTATGCTGGATGGAGGAATCATAGATTCCATCCCTGTAATGAGAGCGATAGAACAGGGGTATGACAAGAATGTTGTGGTTCTTACCCGAAACAGAGGCTACAGGAAAACAGAGAGGGATATTAAGGTGCCGTCATTCATTTATAGCCGGTATCCACGCTTGCGGGTCCTGCTGAGTAACCGTTGCCGGGTTTATAACGAACAACTGGAGATGATAGAAAAAATGGAGGATGAAGGCCGGATAATAGCAATCCGTCCGGAAAAGAAAGTCGTGGTAAACCGTATAGAGAAAGATATAAAGAAACTTACGGAACTTTACGAAGAAGGATATATCTGTGCCGAAAAGGTGCTGAAACCTTTGATGCAGGATTAGTATTATAATAGCATTCATTTCGTGTTCATTCCTTGTTCAGTGAACGTTCAGTGAACGTGAAATGAATGCCATGTGAACGCAAAATGAACTATTAAATGCCATTTAAATGATGTTTAAATAGTGCTTAAATGCTTAATAAATATATAATGTTGCTAACTTTTAAGATTTAATTAATGTGATGAGAAATATCTTGATGTTGATTTTGTTGTTAATCTCGGGGAAAATCTATTCTATTAATGCCGAATTGGAACATTTGTTGATGAAGCTTGATTCCGTTCTTGCCTGTAGCGATAAATATGTGGCGGAAAAGGAAGCCAAGATAGAAGAATTGCGTAAAAGGCAATCTTCAGCCTTGAAACCGGAAGAAAGGTTGTGGCTTAACAAGATGTTCTACGATGAGTACTATGTGTACAATGCCGATTCGGCAATGGTATATGTTAATGACAATATCAATATCTCGCGCGAATTAGGAAGAAAGGACTGGGAACAGGAATGGCTGTTGAATAAAGTGTTTCTTCTTTCTGCCACCGGACTGCTTGGCGATGCGGAGGATGAGATAAAGAGTATAGATATAAATAATCTGAATAAAGACCTGATGTTCCAGTATTATGATAGCAAGATATACTTATATTCTCATTTGGGGCAGTATGTTGGGGTTAATCAAGAATTGGCTTATTCTTATTATAAACGAGAAGCGGAGCTTAAATACGAAGCACAAAGATATATAAATACAGATCACTCTTCATATTATAGTTTCTACGCATCACTTTATAAAGACTATCCACGAGGTGTAGAAGGTGATAGTATAAAAATTCAACTTAAACGCATTGTAGATGAGTCCTCTTTGGCATCGCGTTCTGATGCAATAAATTCTTATTCATTATCTGTTATGTATAGAAATGAGGGTGATGAATATAATTATATGAAGTATTTAATATATTCTGCTATTGCAGATATTAAGATTTGCAATCGTGATATTGCTTCATTGGAAGAACTTTCTGACATATTATATAATCATAACGATATTGATAGGGGATATACATATATCGGGTATTGTTTGAAATCAGCTTTGCTGTATCCTAATAGAGTTAGAGTGGTAAATATATCATCAGTAATGGATAAGTTGCGTCATGCGTATCAAAAAAGAAACGCAGAACAGGAAAGTCAATTAAGAACATCTCTTTATACTGTAAGCATAATGTCGTTTGTTTTATTAGTGGCAATAATGTTTATATATTTTCAGTATAGAAAACTTGTGAAGTCACGAAAGAGCCTTGATGAAAGTAATCGCTTACTAAGTCAGCATTTAGATGAACTTTCGGAAGCACAGCAAATGTTGGCAGAGGTGAATAAAGAATTGAGTGAAGTTAATGAAAAGCTTAAAGTAAGCAACAATCAGTTGCAAGAATCCAACTATGTCAAAGAGGAATATATAGGTTATGTATTTTCTATATGTTCCAGTTATATCAGTAAACTTGATGAATACCGTAAAAATATTGGACGGAAACTTAAAGCCGGCCAGATAGACGATATAAAGTCACTTACTTCCAGTACCACTATTGTTCAAAGCGAATTGAAAGAATTTTATCATAGTTTTGATGCTATATTCCTTCATGTATACCCGGACTTTGTAGAAGACTTCAATGCTCTGCTGCGTCCTGAAGAAAGAGTAGTTTTAAAAGAAGGTGAATTGCTTAATACAGAACTTAGAATATATGCTTTGGTGAGGTTGGGTATAAGCGATAGTGTAAAAATAGCTGAGTTCCTCCATTGTTCTCCACAGACCGTTTACAACAATCGTCTGAAAACACGCAATAAGGCGATAATACCTAAGGAGGAGTTCGCTGAAAAAGTGCGTTCATTAGGAAAAATGCAGAAGTGAAGTACCATTATAGATTATAAAAAAGTTTACTTCTTAAGGATGCTATATTGTTGAAAATCAACAGTGTAGTATCCTTTTTAGTTTACTTCTTAGGTTTACTTGAAATTATATAATGTGATACAATATATTACCTTTGCAATCAGAGATTTTTGAATGTTTAGTGTTAACTTTAAAAAGTAAATTGTATAATGAAGACATGACATTATTGAATAGTTAATTTTAAAATGTGATATTAAGGGATATAAACCCCATTGTTAAT
>NZ_JADYTJ010000067.1 GCF_021531075.1 Bacteroides caecigallinarum
CAGGCGAATACACCTTCCGCAGCGATTCATTCACGCTGTACAGCCGGAGCGAGCTGGACGAGCTGGCCGCAATCCTGAAAGGCAGACTCTACAAGGGAATCCTGCCTGACTCTCTTGTACTTTGGGGGTACCGCATGGATATTAAGGAAATATCACGTGAGCAGTGGAACGGTATGGGACAGCACGGACAAATCCGCATGAAATTTATGGGATACGGTCCCGTCAGAATCCACACGGACAATGAAAACCATACCGTAACAGTATACAGAATCAACGACAGTATATAACCAATTATAAAATTAAGGAATATGGCACGATATGAAATCTCCAACGAAATCAGGCCGCTCGACAGGCTCATCACAGGCTTTGCCTCATCATGCGGCTATGAAATACAGACCGTATTCAACGACCTGCTGCGTTTCATAATCCACGGCTTCTCTCCTGGAGCACCGCCAATAAGCAACTGGAAATACAAGCGTCAGCAAAACGCCTCGTTCATGGAAATGACAGCCGAATGGACACGTATCATGCAGAGGCAGATCGGCAGGTCGGGCTGGTTCGACGCTTTCGGTGAACTCCACATGGCTTACTGCTCAAAACCGGGACAGCAGGCAAACGGACAGTTCTTCACGCCGTCACATATCTGTGAACTCATGGTCATGTGCGCGGCAGGTAAAAAAGAGACCGGACAGAGGATGGGAGACCCTACATGCGGAAGCGGAAGACTCCTGCTGGCATACCATGCGCACAATCCGGGAAACTACCTGGTCGGAGAAGACATCAGCCGGACCTGCTGCATGATGACCGTATGCAACATGCTCGTCCACGGATGTGTCGGGGAAGTGATCTGTCATGACAGTCTCCAGCCGAAGGCATTCACCGACGGATGGAAAGTCAACCAGGCTCTGCCCTTGACGGGAATACCTTCTATAAGACGCATGAAGGAAGAGGAATACAGGAATCCTCTTCCGGAAAATATCGGACGCTTCAAAGAGGCAGTCCGTATCATCAACCTATTGGACAAATAATTACCAACCATTTAAAAATATAATTATGGAAGCTTTAGCAACATTGAACAATCAGAGACAGTTTGATTTCCAGAACAACGGAATCGAAGTAATGGACCTTGAAACACTACAGCGTACTTACAAGGAGAACGACATCTACGGCAATCCGGTCAGGGGAATCTACCACTACCAGGTCATCCAGCGCATGACGGACATCTGCCGCCGTCACAACCTGAACTACGAGGTGGAGGAAATCTTCGCCGCCCAGAACAAGAACCGGACACAGCCCGGAGTGGTCATCCTGCCACAGGTGGAACAGACCTATGGAGAGAAGGCGGTAGAGGCACATGTACTGCGCAGAATCTTCACAACAATCCGTATTCTGAACGGGGATACCGACGAACTGACAACCACACTCGTGGTAGCCTACCATCAGGACGGTATCCAGGCGGCAATAGGTCCCTGCGTACGTATCTGCCACAACCAGTGTATCCTTTCACCCGAACGAAGCGTTGCCAACTACGGCAAGGACAAGGTGACTACCGAGGAACTGTTCGGGAAGGTGGATGACTGGATGCGCAATTTTGAGCGTGACATGGATGCGGACAGAAGCCGAATCCAAAGGCTCAAGGAAAAGGTGTTGACACCCGGTGAATTGTACATGATCATCGGTATGCTGACGGCTCTGCGTGTATCCCATGACAGTGCAGACAAAAGACTGGCATCGCAGGTGGATACCTATCCGCTTAACCAGGGACAGATTTCCGTGTTTACGGAAGAACTGCTCAAACTCTCACTTGAACAGCCACGCATTACAGCGTGGGATGTCTACAATGTAGCGACAGAAATCTACAAGCCTGGAAAGACTGATTTTCCTGCCATGATTCCACAGAACGGAGCAATGGCCGATTTCCTGCTTTCATATAACCAGAATTAGAACCTGAAACCGAAATACGACAGGCCCGGTTCCGTCACCAGCGGAATCGGGCTTTGTATTTTATTAACTGTAATAATCAGATAAGATATGGCAGCAAGTAACAGAATAAAGGCTGAAATGTATATCCTTTTCAGCTGCAACGCATGGCACGAATACAGTTCATTCGAGCCAAAGGCGGTCTTCTCTTCCATAGAAAAGGCAGCAGACTTCCTGCAAAAGAACAGAAGAAAACTGAAACTGCAGGAAGATGACATCGAATGTTTCAGACAGCACAGTCAGACTCAGGGCAGGAATACCAATTACCTGGTACAGTCTTGTCCCTACAATCCAGTCCGTGCAAGAGACTTGGAATGACAAAGAATCCATTCATAAACAATCATATAAAAATATACGACTATGACAAATGATGAAAACACTTACATCGGAATGTCCCTGCCGGAAGGAATACGGTACATCACCGTTTTTGAAAAAGGGGATTTTGAAAACTGCGGAAGAATACTCAGGACATTCTATCGTACGGAAGACAGGGTGAGAAAATTGCTCGCTTTGGGAAACCTGCTCCATTTGGGAGGCAGTCTCTCATCAAATGAAAACAAGACAAGCTGTTGGCCTTTGAATAATGGGAATCCCATTCACGAAGCAAAGGAAATATCAGGCAAGGAAAAGTTCTTCCTGCTCGGTGACTGGACTTACCTGTATGAAAATGGCAGATGGTTTCTGGGCTATGAAGGAAAAATCTATGAAATCAGCAATCCTGAATTTTCTGTCTTTGTTCCCGACAAGGATCATACACCTTCCCCTCTGGACAAAGGACTTTCCTTTGCCGTAATCGGCGAAACGGGAAAACTGGAATTCACTCCGGAAATTGTCAACGGATGGGATACCTGGAAAAGCCTTCCCAAAAGAGTCAGTGAAAAAGGAAAAACAGTATATGTATTCCGCAAAACACAACTTATAAAAGTCATCAAACCTAAAAAACTGGAATCATGAAAGAAATCAATATGACAAAGGCTATATCATGTATGCCGGACAAATTCATCACAATGGAAATGGTTGAACTGGCCGCGACCGAACACCGTCCAGAACTGGTCAACTATCTGCCGGAGAAATATATTACTTCTGAAATACTTGACAGTATATTCAAAACAGATGATTACGGATGGCGTTCCTGGCAGCTTTCGAAGATACCTGAAGAAAAACGTAATCGCCAGATTTGTCTAAGGGCAATAAAGGCCGAAAAGAGTAATTTTCCTGACATACCGGAAAAATACAGGAACAGTGACATACTTGAATCGCTGTTCGCACATAGGAATTTCATGCACTACCTGCATCTGATACCTTCATCCTCATGGAACAACGGAACAGTCCGTGATGCAATATACTCCCTTTACCGTGACGTACAGCAAAACGGAGGTTACCAGTACTGTTCTGAGAGGTATGAACAGCAGTTCTTATATGAAACAAGCGTCATGCTTTCTTTCGTTCCGCGACAAGCCAAGGATTTCAGACTTTGGAAAGAACTGATCCATGACGGACGTATCGCAACCATGACTATCGACAAAATGATGCCTAAATGTTTCAAACAGGCAGCATACTACAAGGAATGGGCCATACGCTGTATCAAGGAAGTGGATACACGCTGGCTTGACTATGACACCGTATGGAAGGCCATCTGTCACAAGACAGGCAACCTGCATGGCATTTTCGATTCATACGGACATTACGAGTGGTTCTCCAAACATGCGGATGATGCCATGGCTGACAAAGCAATGGAGCTGGAACCTAACCTGTTTAACAAACTTCCCGGACGGTTCCGGACACCGGAAAGACTTATTCATACACTTGAAGTAAAAAGAGAAATCAACAGTTACAACTTCATTCTTGAACCGAACCTGATGACGAAAGAGGTTTGTATGGCACTGGCCAGAAGGGATTCGTTCTACCCTGATATTCCATCGGAACGCTGGAACAGGGAACTTGTGGAATATTTCACCGAATACGGCCATAGTCTGCGCTGGCTCCCTCAACTGCCGAAGAAACTACAGACCAGAAAACTTGCCGAGAAGGTTCTCAAGGAGAAGCCGCAATACTTCCATTATCTGCGGATGGAATTCATCACACCTGAAATGTCCAGGCTGTTATGTCAAAAAGACCAGGATAATATCCGTCATTTCAAGGAGCGTGTCATGGAGTTCCAGAAATATACAGGACTTCCAGCCGAATTCTATGGATGTGAAACGGATTTCGAGCATATCAGGGACCGTAATGACAGCCGCCGATACTGCCGTATAGGATTCACTTACATTGCCCTGCAAAAATGTAAACGCGGATGGCATGAAAGTGAATACTATCTTATCATGACACGCCATCCCAACCGATATATGCCTGCCGAAACAGTGTTCAGAAAACAGATTACCACATTCCACCGGACATGGCTGGAAAAGACAATATGTGACAACGATCCGCAATTCCAGATTCCGAAGATTCAAAAGAATTTGAAGGATGTACAGGCCATGCGGTATTATGAGGTGGAACATATCCGTACCATACTGGGTTGTGAAATATACCGCAACTCTTTCATGGGGCAAACAGTGGAATACTGTATCCGCAAGGACGGGCTGACCTACCATGACAGGAACATGGAAAGGCTCGCCTCCGGCCTGCAATACAAGATCAGTCAGTTGAAGGAGCAGGCTGTACTCCCCAAAGGAACTGATGACTCTATGGAAATCAATGCAGAAACGGTACACCGCAATATGGGGTATTGTCTGACCGGAATAGAAGCCTTTGCGGAAGACTACGGACTGGACGTAACCCGGACCTATACCCTGAAAGAGTTGAAGGACATTATCCATGAACAGGGATACAAGCCTTCACTGGAGAAATACAAAAAAGAAGTCCAACATCTAAATCTTATCTGAATATGAATATTTTCCCAAAAAGAATTGAAAACCTGTGCGATGAAATCATCGGCAGGATACTTGCACTGATGAAGGTAAACTCGGTTTCCGAAGTAATACTGACAGACAATGACAATCCGGTTTACGTAATCTGGTTTGACAAGATGGGTGATCCGTGCGAATGCTCGGTACACAAGGTAACTGCTGTCGGAAAAGGAATCACAC
This sequence comes from Bacteroides caecigallinarum, assembly GCF_021531075.1. Taxonomy (GTDB): domain Bacteria; phylum Bacteroidota; class Bacteroidia; order Bacteroidales; family Bacteroidaceae; genus Phocaeicola; species Phocaeicola caecigallinarum_B. The sequence goes on from NZ_JADYTJ010000067.1 coordinate 5,070, forward strand.
TTGAAGTCCATGATAAGATAACCGGAGAAAATTACAAGGTAACAAGCCGCCATGAGGCGGCTCTGGCCAATCCGGTGTGGCTTAACGAGATACTGGAGGCCATAACAAACACCTTTCGGATAAAAAATACAGGACTGGAAGAGAATGTTATATGTTGCAAATGTGGAGGAAATCATGTAATATGCAATGCCTTCATCAATCCGAATACAAAACAGTTCTATAATTATGATGATGAGTCATTCTTATATGGATGGTGTGAGAAATGTGACAATTATACCATTCTCTGCGACATAGAAGCCGTAAAAAATGATATTGAAAACGGTTTCAAGAGATTTGTCGAAACATACGGGAGAAAACCTGAACTTGCAGAGTGCGAGATTATATGGAAAGACAGTCTTAATACTGAATACGTAAACATCGCAATTACTGATATACCTGAAGAATATGATAATACGATATTTTTCTACTGTAAAAGTCTCTCTGATTTGAAATCACTGGCTGACTACGGAAAAGAGGATTTTATAGTAACGGGGTGCATCAACTTCACAGACCTGGGTAATAAAGCATAAAATCTTTTTTATCTTTCAAGGTTGCCTGATATGTAAACTTTTTATATCTTTGCTGCATGAAACAGGAACGGACCATATCAGCCTACAAGAATTATTTCACGGACTTCATATCATCCATTAGAAAAGAGGAAGCCCGCAAGATATACTATATTCTTGATATGCTGAAAGTTCAGGAAAGGGTAAGCAGCAAGTTCGTAAAGTATCTGCGTGAAGAGCTATATGAAATCCGTGCTGAATATGGAGGCAACATCTTCCGGGTATTCTTCATATTTGATGACGGGAACATCGTAATCCTGTTCAACGGATTTCAGAAAAAGACACAGAAGACACCGCCTTCCGAAATAGAAAAGGCATTAAAGATAAAGGAGGAGTATTATGAAAACAAAAAATGAAAACCTGACCAGCATCGATGCTATCATGGATGAGGAATTCGGCAAGCCGGGAACACCTGAACGTGAGGAGTTCCGTAAGGAGGCATACGCCTACTGCATGGGACAGATTATATGTGATGCCAGAAAGAAGGAAAAGATGACCCAGTCCGAACTGGCTGAAAAAATCGGGACCAACAAGTCCTATATCTCCAGAATAGAAAAAGGTATTGTAGATCCGGGTATCAGTACGTTCTGCCGTATCATTGATGCACTCGGATTGAAGATTGAAATTGTCAAACCGGTATTATAATGGAAAATTATCAGGAAAAAGCCAGAGAAAACTTTTACCGCAACCGTCCGTACGGCATTCACATTGATTATGCCCGAAAAGGATTTGTACTGTTCAATCACTATACAAATAGTCTCGGCAAACAGGAAACCGGTTCTATTGAAGGCCTTCCCCTTGAAAAGTTCGAGGATGTGGACGCGATACCATTGAACGGGAAAATTATAAAAAATGGTAACCAGACAACAGACATCTATTTCTATACGGACGATTCAAATCCTTACAAAAACATGAAGCTGGATATGGATGCTCTGAAACAGTATAACCGGTTCATTTATCCCCTGTCACTTTTTTTAGACAGGATATTATAACAAGACAGCCGTGAATCATGATAAATTCACGGCTGTCTTGTTTCTATGGCACAAACAGTAATCTGTATTCTTCTTTTCTTCTCCTTTCTATTGACGAAATTTTCTTTCCCTTATAGTGACAATATCGTATGAAGTCCCCATAAATGTTCCGGTTACCGGCTTCCAGTTTCCTTATCAACGTGCTTTTGGGCATCCTGCCATAACCGAGCAACTTATATGGTCCCACTTGGTATGCCAGACACGCAACCAAAAGTGAATCCTTTCCCAGGTGACGGAACAATGCACACATTTCCTTCAGGTCCTTTCTCAGAATACTGTCTCCCTCACTTTCTGTCAGCCTGACGGGAAACTTTTCCCCTTTTCTGATACGGTGACCGTATGCGACATAAGGATGATGTTCCGGACCATGCCATCCTTCGAACTTCTTGATACACCTGACAGCCGTTTCCCACTGTGAGTCTTCCACATTCTCCTGTGCACGCAAGGAAGTTACCGTCATGGCCAGTACCACCAACGGCAGTACTGACCTTAGAAGTCTTACGGTTATTATAAGGCACCTCCTTCCTGAACTGACAAAGAATCTTCCACAGTACCTGTTTCTTCATCACCTGCATCGTTGAAGTCAAATTCCATTTCCGTCATGTTTCCCCAGTTGTCCTCGACAACGACAATGAAGTTCTGCGCCTCGTCACATAGTGAAGTATAATACAGCCTGAACTTCCGGTTCTCCAGCAGATAACGGTCATTCGGCTTGAATTCAAGACCGTTGTCCAGTTTCAGGGAACCTTCCCCGTCATACTGGAAATAACGGATCGTATAGACCGTACCGTCAAAATCGCCCTCACTTTTGAGTTCACACCGTATTTCCGCCGTCTCATTCCTGTTCAGTTCCTTGGGAACCGGCATTGTTTCCACGGTAAACGGATAACTCTGCTGGATTTCCAGCTCGGATTCGCACGAGGTCAATACAAGACTGACCAGACCTATGCAGAACATGGCAATCTTGCCTGCCAATCCAAATCCTTTTCTTATATTCTTTTCTGTCTTCATTTGTTTTCCTTTGTTTTTGTCAGATATTCATTCAAGTCCTTAAATCCATCATACAGACCGGAACAGTCCATAACCTTATTCCCGAAATGTATGTTCAAAGTCTCCAGTGCGGTAATTCCGGCCCGGTCACGGTCAAGAAAGCACCGGATTTTGCCGTAACCCTCCAGTACGGCATACGACCGTTCCAGATTGGATACAGAGTTCAGCACCAGGCAATCCTCGTCCGTCACAGTCCGCAATACCAATGCCGAAAGGAAATCCACAAATCCTTCAAACACACAGCACGTATCCTGTTTCTTTCCGGACAGGGACACACAGGAAATGTCCTTGGGAGAGATGCATCCCTTGAACATCGGGTTACGCAGTTCATAGCCGCCGCTCCGGTTCATGAAGCCTATGGCAAAATACCGTTTGCCCCGTATTCCATATGCCACTTCCTTGCAGAATCTCCCGGCTATGGCCGGATCAATGCCTCTCTCTTTCAGGTAACCTTTCAAAGCCTCATGACTCAGTTCCGTCACTTTCACGTCCTCGAATCCGGAAACGCGGGGTATCTTCTTACGTTCCTGTAAAGGCCGGAGGGGAAGGATGCCGGATTTCCCTGAAAGGAACTCCAGCTGTTCCATGAAACCGGTACTTCCGGTAAGTTCTCCGGCAAGATGGAAGATGTCACCTCCCTTTCCGAGGCCAAAATCAAACCAGACATTCCGCTGCGTATCCACCTTGAAGGATGCGGTTCTCTCATTCCTGAAAGGTGATCTGAACCAGACATCATTTCCTTTACGGGATACCGGTATATGCCCCATATCTTCAAGAAAACCGACAAGGGAAATCCGTCTAATCTGTTCCAGTTCCATAACCCGCTAATTTATCATAAAACGGATGCCGATTCCATATTGGGTATGGCAATGTCCGAGACTTCCGCCCCACAGGAAACGCTCACGCAAGGAAGCTGTCAATGCCACACGGTCGGCAAGGTACAGTTCCATCTCCAGCGTCAGGGCACAGCCGTACACAAAGGCATCGCCGTTTTTCAGGGTGGCCCCGTCATAGAGTATTTTATCAGACCAGTTTACCGTCTCATATCCGGCCAGTGCCGATCCTCCCAGATTGAGGAAGAACACTTTTCCCGCATCGGAAAGGAAATTCAGGTAATATCCGCCTTCTGCCGTAAACTGTGCAGAAGGGATGGTCACATGGCGGTAACCGTGTTTCATGTGCAGGTATTCCGCTCCATATACCCATTTGTTCCCGCCTTTGGCATAGCTTGAAAGTGTCATTCCCATATAGTATCCGTTATCGGAAGCCATACCTCCACGCATTTCCACACCCTGCATCCTTGGCAGAATCCGCTGGGCGTCTGCCTGTCCCACGGAAAGGACAAGCAGCAATGCCAGCATATACAATACTTTCGTTCTCATCGTATCTTCAGTTCATTGATGGTTTCCGCACGCACCAGGTCTTCGTTGACCACTTCAAAACTCTGGTGACGGCCGCCCTGTTTCTCATACATCTCCACAACCAGTTTCTTGTCGTCCGGTATTGTAAACTTGGGAAGGGCGAATACCGTACATTCCGAATCCCTGCCGTTTACACGTGTCACATAATTATAGGCACGCAACGGATAAATCACCTGCTCCTGCATGGCCGTACGCTTCATCACCTTTTTGTCCACCACCTTGAACGTAATGAAATCCACGTCAAAGGGCACATTCGAGGAGTTCTTTACCTGGGTATGGAAATAAAGCAGGTCATTATGGGTGTACAGCCCTTTGAGCAGATACTGGATACCGAAACGCTTGCAGCCGATATGACGGATACGGCGCTTGTCATTCTCATACACGGATTTCATGATAAGACGTACCAGACGGGGGGATTCGTTATCCAGCTCGGTCAGATAGATTTCCATGGCATTGTTGGGACGGTTCACCGATTCTCCGTCATGGATAAAATCACACATTTCCACATTCAGCAACAGCGGCTCGTCGGCATATTTCACGTTGAAGGTATAGAAGTTCCCTTCTTCAGTTATTACAGACATATTGGTCTCCTCCCTGAAATTGCGTGTCGTGGCCTTTACGCGGATTACATTCTCGGCACCGTCGGCCTTGCCGGCTATCAGGTTTGTAGAACCGAGATCCACATACTTGACCGGAGCCGGGAAAATGACATGGACAGTCTTGTCATACGTTATTTCCAGTCCGTGCGGCGGAATCATCTGGCTGAAACCGATCTTGCGGGTCAGCCCCTCATAATAATCACCGCTGCTCTGCTGCGCCCAGGCAGCCGATACGCCCAGTAAAAGGGCAAACATCATCAGAATCTTCTTCATGTGCTTTTGTTTAATGGTTGTCTTTTCTTTCATAGTTTCCTGTATTTCATTTCTCCGGTGAATGGAGCAGCACCCGGTGTCCGGCCTTCAGCGTAATCTTTACCATACGCATCCGTTTGGATATGTACTGGGAAACGCCCTGTATCACACCTTTTCCCAGATCGGAGGCAATCTGCGCCCCGGCATCGGTGGAAATGTTGATACTGCTGTTCATCGAGGTTCCCATGTTGGCGGCAATCTCTCTGGCAGCGTCATATTCCAATGAACCCGGCACCAGGATTCCCTGCTGTCCGTCCAGATCATAGACTTCCAGTTCCACCGGCAGGATAGTTCCCTTGTATTCCACGGCATTGACCATGATTTCCAGCCGTTCACCCTGTATGCGTGTGCCACCTACCAGTACAGTCCCTTTCGGTATGAAACGTCCGGCAACGGACATGGGCTCGGTAAGCCGCAGGCGCAAGGCCTGTCCGTCGGATACGGTCTGCGTACCGTGTACACAGGCAGCAATGGTATTGCCTTCCGTTACTGTCTTCCGGCCGACAGCCGTATTGAAACCGGCATTGCGTTCTCCCGAAAAGGCGGATATGAACTCTTCGTCGCTCATGGGTCTGGAAAGCGAGGATACCACCTCATTGTGAACCTGTTTCACCGGTATGGCTTTTTTGTCCTCCGCTTTTCTGACAGGAGAAGGGGTCTCCACTGCCTGACGGTTATTGTATTTGGCGGCCAGTTCGTAGGATTTTTCCATCAGGGCCATCTTTTCCTCCATGCCTGACAGTGGCTCCTGCTTCTGCTGCTGTATACGCTCCAGTTCCTCAATCCTTTCCAGAAGCCTTTCCTTTTCCGGATCGGTCCGCGGTTCATAGATGCTTCCCAGCGTACGGTTCATCTCACGGTAGGCTCCGGCCGAGGAACTGACCGGTCCGGCATTGCCTTTTTCTGTTTCCGTTTCCGTGTTTGTTGGCCTCTCCGGTGGAATGTTATCGGGAAGACGGACACTGTCTTTCCGTTCCTCTTTGGCAAACATGGACTCCGCAGCTTCAAAGAATGTCTTCCTTTTCCTGCTTTCCTGTTCCATCAGGGCCTTTTCATAGGCATCCTTCTTGTTCCCTTCCAGGCGGCTGTCCTCGGGAGAAGGGATTTCCGTATTGAATCCCTGTCCTTTATCCTGCCGCTCCCGTTCCTGCCCGGAAGGTGAGAATATCAGATAGAAACTTCCCAGACACAGCAGGAACATCAGAGGATACACAACAAATCCGGCGCGTTTGCGTTTCTGTTCCTCACTCAGCGGCTTCCTGTCCTTTGAGGACCGGAGCCTGAACGGTTTCATCAGCCGTTCCATTACTTTCTTGACTTTTTCTTTCTCCATTTCTTACAATAGATTGAATGAACTCCATACGGAGTGAATCCTTTTCCATAAATTCCATTCCAGACTCCCGGTTCTTACTGCCTATAAACGGTCTGCATGCCGTATAGACACATGCGGCGGTAAACGGGACAAACAGTATCCAGAGAACGGCCTTGCGCTGTTTAACGGTAAGTCTGTGGCAGAACCTCC
>NZ_JADYTJ010000068.1 GCF_021531075.1 Bacteroides caecigallinarum
ATATAGGTTGTGCATACGATATTTGTCTATTAAAAGTTTGGGCACCTTTAATTTACTAAATATCAACAACATGCACAACTTTTTATTCATAAATCTTTTATCAATTTAATTCCGCCAACGGGTAATATCTATAGTTTTTAAGGCTGATTACAGATGTACTGGAATAGGCGTTATAATGTTAATGTATATATTAAGAAAAAACAGAATATTAATGTCTATAATATGCACATGCTTACTACCAAGCAAATGGATTGGAGGTCTATCTTTCATTTTTATAAACCTTTACAATGGTAAAAGAGGATTTATAAAAAATAATATTGCAAAATCTTCTTTCTATCTATTCTACCCTATACATTTACTTATTATATGGTTTATAAAATTCCATTTATAGTTTAAGGTCATACTTATCAATCTATTATTTATTTTCTTTGATAATAAATTGATTATAATTATATTTGTAAATAACACATATACATGATGACCATGAAAGATAATTTTGTAATAAACCTCGGACGTCAGCTGGGTAGCGGCGGAAGAGAGATAGGCGAAAAACTGGCAAAAGAACTAAATATAGCTTTCTATGACAAAGAACTGATAAATCTGGCATCAAAAGAAAGCGGACTATGTCGTGAGTTCTTTGAACAAGCCGACGAAAAAGCATCGAAAACCATCCTTGGAGGATTATTCGGCTCAAGATTTCCATTCCTTACAGAAGGAGCATATCCATATAACTCATATTTGAGCAACGACTCGCTTTTCAAAATTCAAAGTGATGTGATAAGAGATCTGGCTGAAAAACAGTCATGTCTTTTCGTCGGTCGTTGTGCCGACTATATACTTCGCGACCATCCTCGATGCGCAAACGTTTTCATCTCGTCTTCGCCTGAAGCCAGAATTGAAAGACTTATGTCCACTCTTGAAATTTCGGCAGAGGAAGCAGAAGAACTTATGGAAAAAGCTGACAAGAAACGTTCTTCATATTACAACTATTATAGCTACAAGACATGGGGAGCTGCTGCCACATATCATCTTTGTGTCGATTCCTCCGTACTAGGAATAGACGGTACAGTGGAGTTCGTAAAAGAGTTCGTTACAAAAAAACTTGAACTTTAATACACAAGTCAGCCATAAAGCACTCATTGCTCTATGGCTGATTTTTTATTGTCTATAACCCCCTTCTCATACAATCCTGGAGAAGTACCTGTCACTTGTTTGAACACACGATTAAAATTGTTTGGTGTGCTGAATCCGGTTTCATAAGCTATCTGCTGCATAGTTTTTCCACCGTCAGAAAACAATTCTATAGCACGGTTTATTCTATGGCGATTGATAAATGAGCTGTATCTTATGCCGGAATTGTGCAGCAATCTGCTCATATTTCTGACTGAAATCAGGGACTGTCATTCAATGCTATAAATCTTGAAATTGGCATATCTAGAATTACGAGTGTACATCTGTCTGAGTCCTATCCTACCTTTCGTTATAGCCGGAGCTGAAGAACCGTCAAAATAGAAAGTTTCATTTCTTCCGTCACCAGTGACATTCATATACAGCATGTCGCCATATTTTATCACTTTAATATGATATGTAACCCCTATCTTGAACAATCCGGTATTGTAATATTCCGGTTTCAGGTCTGTGCCGTTAAGGTTATTTCCCGGCATATATCTGCGTCCTCTAATATACTCGTCTTTGTTCTCCGACGGAACACCCGTAACGGCATAACTGATATGAAGGGTATTCATATTCCTGAAATACGTGCTCATAGCCGGAACTTTGCGCAGATTATTCCATTTTGAAATATCATCGGCATACTCCCCTTTGCCGGAACCTGTAGCCTGAATATAAAGGATATTCACAAAATAATATTTTGATGAATCCAATCTTGTGAAATCGTATTCTATCATTATATTACCTTCAAACTCTTTCTTTGTCCATAAAACAGTGTGATGTGCATCATTATAAGCTTCGGGACCTGCATATACCTCAAGCCCACCATTACGATGTTCCGCTTTGGAAATCTCCCCGTCTTTAAACCATTGTTTCTGCCAGTCTTTCCTGAAAGAATCCTCAAAAACCAACTTCATGTCTTTTGAAGCAAGTTTCTGAAATTCATCATAATACTTTTCCGACTGTGCAAATACCCCAACATGGAGTAATATACTTATTAATAAAAATACTATTCTCATATATCATCTGTAATTCTAAAATTGTTATGTAAAACTCTAATTAGTTATAATGAACGCCCAATGAACTTGTTCGTACAATGTTTACTGACTGTTCATCAGACGTTCACCAAAGACAATTAATGGCGTTATTGATTATTTAAATAAATTATTTCAAAATCCCGGAACAAGATTCAAGCCAGCACGTATCTGCCTTGTTTTATGCTGTTTCATCCAGTCGTTAAGCAAAGCTCTGTGGCGATTCAGTTCCGCTTCATATTTCTTTTCCACTGCTAGGTTACGCATTTCACCACGGTCAGCATTCATGTCGAACAACTGTTCACGATAACGTCCTTTGTCGTACATCACATATTTAAAATCCTTTGTTCTCAAAGCCCATCCTCTAGTGTTTCCACCTTTATCGAAAAGAGTCTCTGTTACCACAAAGTCCTGATGTTCCGCATTTATGTCACAACCCTCTACAAGTTTCTTGTACGAACATCCCGGCAATCCTTCCGGCATATCTATTCCTGCCCATTCGCATACTGAAGCAAAAAAATCCACACCATTGTTCACCAACTGAGGCAATTCCTTTCCGGCATTTTTCTTTCCGGGAAGAACCACTATCATCGGGATATTAATGACTTCTTCATAAAGAGCCGACTTCTGATTCCACTGATGTGCTCCCATTCCATCACCATGATCGCTGGTGAATACAATAACCGTGTTTTTCCATAATCCATTACGATCTATGGCATCAACTAATTTACCTATTTCAGCATCTACATGTTCTATTAAACGAAAATAAGCATTTCTGTATATGCGCCAATCGTCTGGAGTGTAATTCGAAGTAGGATAAGCGCTAAAGTTAATACTTTTCTCATACCTTATAACATCTGCATCATACGGATTACGTTCATAATTGAGAGGCAATCCGGGACAATCAGCAATATCCGCCTGTGGCGTCTCTGCATAAGGCAAATTCTGCTGACGGGCAAACTCACAAATATTATGAGGATTATCAAATGAAGCAACCAGGAAGAAAGGTGACTCATGCTTTGAATCAAGATAGTCTACACAAGACTCTGCCAGTCCGAAGTCATTATGGTCATGAATATTCCTAAATCCGAACTCATTGTCTGGGATAGAAGATTTATGTACGTGCCACTTACCGGCATACACACAGTCATATCCTGAATTGCTCATAAGTATACCAAGACTTTGTTTCTTAAGATCTTCCGGCATAGGGTCGCCATTACTAGGCATACCTATCTCATGGGCAAAACATCCTGTAAACATAGATGCTCTTGAAGGTCCGCTCAGAGGAGTGGAACAATAGGCATTACGGAACATCACTCCGGCCTCAGCCAGACGATCCATATTAGGAGTGTGCAAATCCTTATTTCCCATACAGCTCATAGCAGTAGCTGTCTGCTGGTCGGTCATGATGTAAATAATGTTAGGTCTGTCGGCAGCTTGAATCACTGCAGGGGCAATAGTGCCACCAAGTATCATTAGTCTGTTCATAATTTGTGTATAATTAATTTATTCTATTTTGTATGTGCCAAAAATAGACATTAAAACAGAATTCAACTTACACTACTTTACAAAAAACTTTCAAATTTGTGCAGTAATTCAGTTTTATTCCGTTGATAACAGATACTTAAAACGGTATGCAAGTTACTAACAAACATACATAATAAAAAAAGGTTGCCTAAGAAAAAATCTTAAACAACCTTACATAATTTCTTACAAGTTATGAATTACTGTTTCATCAAATACTCTTTAAACGAAGCAAAGTCCTTGCTCATAGGCACACTGAGTTTCTTTCCTCGCATGAATTCCTGAAGTTTTTCAGGTATCTTCACTTCTGCACCTATTATGTTTTGAACAGTCTGAAGGAATTTTGCAGGATGGGCAGTTTCCAGGAATACACCTGTTTCACCAGGTTGCAAGTCCTCTGCCAACGCACGATATCCGCAAGCTCCGTGAGGATCTAGCAAATATCCAGTTTCCTCATATACTTTCTGTACAGTCTCACTTATCTGTTCGTCTGTATATGTCTCACCCGAAATCTCTGCAGCTATTGCATCATGACTTCCTCCGTAGAGATCAAGAATACGGGCAAAGTTACTTGGATCGCCAACATCCATCGCATTCGCAATAGTAGCTATAGATGGACGAGGATTATACTCACCTGTCTTCAGATACTGATAGAAAATGTCATTACGGTTGTTTGCAGCAATAAATCGTTTGATAGGCAATCCCATCTTCTTTCCGAACAGTCCGGCTGTAATGTTACCGAAGTTACCGCTTGGAACACAAACCACAAGATTGTCAGCCAATCCCTGTTTCTTCATCTGTGCGTATGCATAGAAATAATAGAATGACTGAGGGAGGAAACGTGCCACATTAATGGAATTGGCAGAAGTAAGCTGCATATGAGCATTAAGTTCCTTATCCATGAAAGCATTCTTCACCAAAGCCTGGCAGTCATCAAATGTACCGTCCACCTCGATTGCAGTGATATTCTTTCCAAGAGTAGTGAACTGCTTTTCCTGAATTTCGCTAACCTTTCCCTTCGGATAAAGTACATATACATGGATACCTTCTACTCCTAGGAAACCGTTTGCCACAGCACTACCTGTATCACCCGAAGTAGCGACGAGCACATTCACTTCCTTCTTGCCTTCCTTGCGGATGAAATATCCCAAGAGTCGTGCCATGAAACGTCCGCCCACATCCTTGAAAGCCAATGTAGGACCGTGGAATAGTTCCAAAGAATAAATATTATCTTTAACCTTTACGGCAGGAACATCAAAGTTCAATGTATCATAAACAATGTGTTTCAAAGTTTCTGCAGGAACATCATCACCGAAGAAAGCATCTGCCACACGGTAAGCTATTTCCTGGAAAGAAAGGTTTTCTATCTCGTCAAAGAATGATTTTGGCAAAGGCTTTATCTCATAAGGCATATACAGACCTTTGTCCGATGCCAAACCTTTTACCACAGCTTCTTCCAGCGATGCGTCCGAAGCCTGTTTGTTTGTACTGTAATATTTCATAAGTTTCTTGTTATAGTTGACAAGGCAACAGTTACAAGTTGACAAGGTTATATCCATATGGAAAACTATCAATTAACTTGTCAACTAGTCAACTTGTTACCTAAAATATTATTTCATAAATTCATTCATAAACTCGTCCCTTTCCATTGTGCCATATACACCGGACTTGCACGAAATTTCATCGTATGTCTGTACGCTGTCTGGCTCAATTCCCGGATAATAAATCAGGAAAGGAACAGGTTCGTTGGTATGTGTACGATGCTCGCAAGGTGTAGGATGGTCTGGGAGTACGGCTATGGCTACAGGCTCATCCCAATCCTTTACAGCCTCATATATCGGACCGACCGCACGCTTATCCAGGTTCTCTATAGTCTGAAGCTTCAAGTTCAGGTCACCTTCATGCCCTGCCTCGTCGCTTGCCTCTATATGCAGATAAACAAAGTCATCAGTCTTAAGAGCTTCAATAGCAGCAGCTGCCTTTCCTTCATAATTAGTATTATAAAGTCCTGTAGCACCTTCTACATCAATACATCTCAATCCTGCATAGCGTCCGATACCACGTATAAGGTCTACAGCCGTTATCACAGAACCTTTCTTTATCTGAGGATACTTCTGCGACAATGGTTCCATCTTAGGTCTGTAACCCGGACTCCAAGGCCATATACTGTTGGCAGGATCCTTACCTTCAGCCATACGTTTCAGGTTTACGGGATGCGATGCAAGAAGCTCCTGAGATTTAAGAATTAAAGCATTCAGCAAATCAGCTGTTTCCTGAGCTTCAGGACATTCAGCCTTAATCATATTCGAGCGGAACGGCTGCAAGGGAATGTCATGCGGTGGAACACAGTGAAGGTTCTTATTACCACCTTTTATTACCAAAAGATGACGGTACTGTACCCCTGTATAGAAATGTATTCTGTCTGTTCCCAATTTCTCTTCAAGAAACTTAATCAGTTCGTCAGCCTCTTCTGTTGTGATATGTCCTGCCGAATGATTTTTTAAAGTTTCACCTTCAACACATATAATATTGCAACGCATAGCCATATCTCCCGGCTCAAGGTCGACACCGATGCTTGCAGCTTCAAGCACTCCGCGCCCCTCATACACAGTAGGCAAATCATATCCCATTACAGACATGTTTGCAACCTCACTACCAGGATGAAAACCATCGGCTACTGTTTTCAGCATACCGGTACGTCCCATAGCAGCAAGTTTATCCATATATGGAGTTTTTGCGTATTGCAATAAAGTCTTATCCCCAAGGGCAGGTACAGCCCAGTCTGCCATACCATCACCCAGAATTATTATGTGTTTCATATCTGTTCAGTTGTATTTAAATATTCGCTATACTCATGATATCAGCAAATACACCGGCTGCCGTAACACTTGCTCCGGCACCATATCCCTGAATGAGCATAGGATATTCGTTATATCGTTCAGTAGTAATAAGTATTATATTATTCGTACCCTCAAGGTTATAGAAAGGATGATTAGCTTCAACCTCCTGAAGAGAAACACTTCCTTTGCCGTTTTCTAGTTTGGCAACGAATCTCCATCTCTTGTTGTTTGCCTCGAGTTCTTTTCGTTTAGCCTCAAAATCAGCATCCAGTTTACTGATATTCTTCCAGAAATCATCTATAGTGCCTTCGAAGAACTCATCAGGTATGAACAAGTTCTTCTCTACATCTTCCTGATTGAGTCTGTATCCTGCTTCACGGGCAAGAATTACAAGTTTTCTGATGACATCCTTTCCGCTAAGGTCTATTCTTGGATCAGGTTCTGAGTATCCTCCTTCTTTAGCCATACGTATAGTCTCGCTCAAAGGTACATCACTGCTCAACTTATTGAAAATGAAATTCAATGTACCGCTTACCACAGCCTCAATTCTCAGAATCTTGTCACCACTGTTGATAAGGTCATTTATAGTGTTGATAACCGGAAGACCGGCACCTACATTTGTCTCGAACAGAAATTTCACACCACGCTGACGAGCTATTTGTTTCAGTTCCTCGTATATTTCATATTCCGAAGAAGCTGCAATCTTATTGGCAGCCACAACAGATATATTATGGCTAAGGAAATCCTTATACAGACCGGCTATGGCAGGGCTTGCAGTACAGTCCACAAACACAGAGTTGAATATATTCATACCGATAATCTCGTCGTGAAGTACCTGTGGCGACGATGGAATACCTTTTTCTTCAAGTTCCTTGCGATAATTCTCAAGGTCTATGCCACGACGGGTAAAATATGCCTGATGTCCGTTTGCAATACCCACAACCCTCAGACGCAAGCCACGTTCCTTCATCAATTTTTCCTGCTGACTGTGAATCTGCTCAATCAGGCTATTTCCTACCGTACCGATACCGCATATGAAGAGATTCAGTACCTGATACTCAGACAAGAAAAAAGAATCATGAATTACGTTAAGCGTCTTACGTAAAGACTCTGATTCTACCACGAATGATATGTTTGTTTCTGAGGCACCTTGGGCACAAGCTATCACATTAATACCGTTACGTCCAAGTGTTCCGAACAGCTTACCGGCAATACCCGGAGTATGTTTCATATTTTCTCCCACAATAGCCACAGTAGCCAAGTTGCCTTCTGCCATCATAGGCGAGATTTCACCCATTTCAATTTCCTTGGCAAACTCTGCGTTAAGCACTTCGCAAGCCAATGCAGCATCCTCATTTCGTACACCTATTGAGGTAGAGTTTTCAGACGATGCCTGCGACACAAGGAATACGCTGATACCGTTTTCAGCCAAAGTCTTGAAGATACGGTGGTTAACACCAATCACACCCACCATACCAAGACCTGTCATTGTAATCAGACAAGTATCATTGATTGACGAAATACCCTTGATAGGTTTAGATGAATGGTTAGAATCCTGTTTGATGATAGTTCCAGGAGCCTCAGGATTGAAAGTATTCTTGATAAGAACAGGAATGTTCTTATGGCACACAGGATATATAGTAGGAGGATAAACCACCTTTGCACCGAAGTTACAAAGCTCCATAGCCTCAACATAACTCAGCTCGTTTATAGGATATGCAGTACTTATCACACGTGGGTCGGCAGTCATAAAACCGTCTACGTCTGTCCAAATTTCAAGGATATCCGCATCAAGAGCAGCAGCAATAATGGCAGCTGTATAGTCCGAACCGCCACGTCCCAAATTAGTTACTTCACCTGTATTCTTATCAGTAGAAATAAATCCCGGAACAAGTGAAACTTTTGGAAGTTCCACAAAAGCTTCCCTTACCAGACTATTTGTAAGCTCCGAATCAAGAATATGTTTGTTATGCTTTTTCTCTGTCTTGATAAATGTACGTGAGTCAAACCATACGGCACCTTCAATCAAAGTGGCAACAATTATAGACGACAAGCGTTCGCCATAGCTTACAATAGTAGCAGAAGTTTTTGGCGACAGGTCTCGGATAAGGAAAATACCCTGAAATATATCTTTCAGTTCGCTCAACAGTTCGTTCACCTTGTCAAGAAGGACTTCCCTTTCCTTTCCGGCAGGAATAACAGTGTAAACCATTTCAATATGACGGTTCACAATTTCCTTCATTTCCTTTTCATATGCCGCATCGCCTTCCGATGCCATTTTTGATGTCTTTATCAGCTTGTCTGTTATACCTCCCAATGCCGATACAACAACAATTACTTTATCATCAATAGCTTCGACAATCTTTTTAACACTCAACATGCTACTGACAGAACCTACAGATGTTCCGCCGAATTTCAATACTTTCATACCTTTGAGATTATTGAATACGTTTTTTGTATGCCTGAGCAGTACAAAACATAAAATGATTAAAACTTGAATAAAAAAAGAAGAAAATGCTTACGTCCGTAAGCGTGTATCACGTAGAAACACATTATATATATACTCAACCCCGAGGGGTCATCCCAGTACCACATGATGTGACGATCATACGCCCCATTCCTAATGTTGTGATATTGTTATAATGTGTAGTCATTTAGATTGAAATGTTTGTTAAAAGTTTTATCGTTGGCAAATATAAGAACATTTTTCTACAATCAAAACACAAAAAGAGATTTTTTTGCATAAAAACCCTATATTTTGTGACAAAACTACTCATAACGCATTGTTTAAAAACAAAGAAAGGAAGATGTAATCAATCTATTCATACATCTTCCTTTCTTAATATATCAGACAGTTTTATTATTCAGCAGAACCAAAAAGGATATCCTCTCCCTGTATAAATCTAATATCACGAGGAATTCCTGCGCCGTTAATTTTATCAAGATCAGCCTGAAGAGCCGGAGTTATACCGCCGTTTTCTGTTCTAAACTTAGTTGCAAACTCAATATCAATGTAGAAGCTACCACAGCAATTCCTAACATTGATGCCGATAAATTTAGAAGTTTCTTTTTCATAATTTATATATAATGAATTGTTTATTCCTTTGGCCAGCGAAGATAGTAAAAAGATTTTGATTAGAAATAAATCACTTAAATCCAAGAACTATAATTCCACCTCTTTTATACAACCTGTGTGATTATAGAACACTTTATTTCCCCACAAAGAATAAAACAAAGCATACTTATCAACTCCCGAACAATGACATACACCCAGTTCGTCCGGCAATGAGTCTTTCAGTCCATCAGCTATCACTATATCTTTTTCTGACGAAGCATTATGTATGTGGAAACCACCTATGAGCATCTTTAAACGACAATTATCAAAATACGATGATACACTGCGTAAAATATTGGTTATCCCACGATGAGAACATGCACTCAGCAACACCATACTTTCATCTCCTTTCAACACCAAAGCCAACTCATCTTCGAAACGGTCAGGAATCAACTCACCACCACGTTTCACCACAAATTGTTCGAAATGTGTATCCTTTTCATCCAGTACAGGTAAATCCGGAAATATCCATATACCGGGAAGTATCTCTGTAGTTTTGTCCACAAATATGAAACGAGACATATCCATACGTCCGGCATTTCTGATACCATTTTCCCTTTCTCCTTTAAACTTAGGGTGTAGCGCCTCACGTTTACATATGACCTTTGCCTTACTGTTTACCTCGAGGAATGTTTCAAGACCTCCGGCATGGTCACTATGTCCATGCGACAATACAAGATAATCCACCTTTTGCAAATCGCAATGCAACAAACGTGCATTGCGTACAAACAGTTCCGAAGCTCCTGTATCGAAGAGCACTACATTGTCTCCTACTTCGACATATAAGGACAAACCATGTTCAGCCTGCAACTTACGACCATAAACACAATTCTCTACTAACGTTGTTATTCGGCATTTCATTTTTTTACTGATAATTATTTTTTTGCAATTATAGTAAAAAGAGAATATATAAAATGGAATAAATGAAAAATATTTAGATAAAATTGGATACATAAAAATGCCAAACGTATGCAACGAGTTACGTCTTTCAAAATCTATCTTACAAATCCTTCATTGCGTTGTGCTTTATTCACTCCAATAAAGGAAGACGATGAGTTTATTGGAAGTATGGTAGAAACAGCAGTGTTTTCTCAATGGATTCAAGGTGGAAAGACCGACTTTTTTTACGCTAACTGGGCTAAGGGGCGCACGAAAGGTGAGGTTGACATTGTATGGGTAGACATGGCAACACAAAAAGCAGTCTCTGTAGCAGAAATTAAATGGACAGACCGTTTTGCTGAGAACCCTACAGAATTAAAATCACTTCATACTTTTTTATCGTCTAACCATAGTGTAAGAAAAATCTTTGTCACATCCAAAACACGCTTTGGGAAGTATGACACACCGGAAGGAAAGATTTTATTTATACCTGTTGCCATCTATTCATACTGGATATCTAACTTTCTTTACCACTCAAAAAAGAGTAACAGTTTACAGTAATATTATCAGATGTAAAAATAAGCATAAAAAAAAGCTTATTTTTACATATAAGAATAAAAGATTGAATATCAATATAATAAACATGTAAAATAAGAAAAATTAAAGACAAAGAAAGAATTATATTTATCTATTTTACTTTGATTTATAGTTTTATTCATACTAAATACAGTTATTTACATA
>NZ_JADYTJ010000069.1 GCF_021531075.1 Bacteroides caecigallinarum
CTATGGAATCCATGAACAACAGCTGAACTGTTTAAAATCTTAATACTTCAGCGTATAGATATCATAATCATAACCTTCATCTATCTTCTCTGTTTTAAATTCACTCTTGGCTACATAAAATTGTCCATCTACAGTTTCTACTACTCTGTCAGTTACAACCTTCTGATATGTTTCTTTCAAAACATCATACCTTAATTTCCTTGTTAACTTACTTAAATTCTTTTCATTATCATATTCACACTCTATTGTAGCATAATCATCAAAAGTTACTATATTTCTACTATGAGGATCACCCATTTTATCTCCAGGATTATACTTATCCATTGATACTAATTCCAAATCATCTATATAAGCATAGTCATAACCTTTTGTATTTATATCTTTTTCAAGTATATAATCACTTGTTTTTCCTACTCTACCAATCCAAAATACGTAATCAAATCCATTCGACATATCGAGGAATGCAAACATATCTATCATACCATTGTTCGGATAATTATTTGGATAGAATTCCGGAATATTAAATGTAATATTATCCGATTCGGTATTATTCTCATCTTCATATATTATGTTAGTAAGATAACCTTCGCTGTATTTTAATGAATAGATTTCATCTTTGTCATAATGTTCGTTAGGAAGGATTAACTTTCCTATACGTCCATCATCTGTATAATCGAATTCAACAACATCTTTATACTCAGAATAATCTATCTCCTTAGCCTGAACTTTTACTGCATATCCGTTATCATTAAGAGTTATTTTTGCTTCAGTTCCTGCCTGTGGTTCAGAAGCATATGTAACAGATATATTGATTATCCCATCATTACTATAGTCAAGGGCAACTTTAGACTCACCGTTTTCATCATCATTTAAGTCAATGGAGATGACTCTATCCTGATCATCATATTCAAAAACTGCGGTATTTTTTCCTGACTTAAGATTAGAATTATTAATCTTTTCACTATTGTAAATATATTCATATTGCATTTCCTTAATTTTCTTCACCACAGCACCTGTAGATGCTTCGCCTTTCTGTTCTACTGAAATAACAACTTCGCTGTCACCACAAACGATTTTGATTTCTGCCTTACGTGTTTCGCCTGTAAAATTCTTCAGTAAGTTGATTGTAATACTGTTTTCTCCGGCATTGCCTCTATAAGGACTAAGTGTCAACCATGAAATGCTCTCACCGCTTTTAGAAGATGCCACTTCACTTACTGACGCTGTCCATGCCTCATCAGCAGTAAATTTGATTGTAGTTTCTCCGGTAGCGTCGGCATCAAATACCAGTGACGTAGAAGTACCGTCTGCCAACTGGATAAGTTTCTCTGTAAGGACTTCGTCGCACGCTGTCAATGCAACTGCCATCAACAGCAAAAAAGAATAAAAAGTTTTCATATCACATAAAGATTTATAATGAATTATTTTTCAGAATTTATTCCTCGACTTAAGATGAACTATACCGTTATCAATGGCTTTCACCACAAGCTGCACCACATTTTTTACTTCGAATTTAGAGAACAGACTCTTTCTGTGCGATTCTACAGTATTTACAGACACATGTAATGATTCTGCTATTTCTTTTGTCTGCATACCTGTAGATATGGCCTCCAGAATTTCCATTTCTCTTTTTGTCAACATTGACTGATAGTCATTTGTATCGCCACTCAGTCTCAGCATCTTCTTTATAGTGTTGAATTCATCGCAAAAATATTTCTCCCCTCTCAAAACACATTTCAATGCAGATCTGATTTCATCTAAATTGGCCGATTTAAGAGTAATCCCATCAGCCCCCATCCTAATCATTTTTTTCACCAGCCATGTTTCTTCATGCATAGTATTTATAACAATTCGTGTTTCGGGCGACATATGCCTTATGATTTCCATTAGTTCAAAACCACTGACATCTGGCAATTCTATGTCCAATATAATAACATGAAAGAATTTATTCTTCATCAGCCTTATGGCCTGTGCTCCGGCAGAAGCTAAACACACCTCCCCTATCTCAGACATTCCTTCTAATACGGACTTTATGCCATGAAGAATCAAAGCATGATCATCCACCACAAGTACAGCAGGTTTCTCGTATTCCATTCCTTTCTTTTCTATAACCATAACCTCAGAAACCAATATACTACTAAAATTTGTATAAATAGTTTTACATTGCAAAGGAACATAAATATAAAGAAACTAGTTTCACTGAATTCCGTGATTTTTACCCTTTTGCAATGTTTTCCAACAGATTGACACTGATATTTACCCCAACCTGGTTACCTTTAGATACATAATATTTGCCTCCAATAGTCTTAAGTCTGTCATCGATGGTACGCATACCTATACCCTCACCCTTCACATTATTTTTCCACACACCTTCTTGTTTCACTGTCAGTTCCAAGATTCCGTTTTCCTGAACCATCTCTATTAAAACAGGTTCACTATTGCCGTGTTTCAGGAAATTACTTAAAACCTCCTGTACTATACGATATATTTCGTAACCGACTTTGTGAGGTATTTGACTCCAATCTTTATCCGAACGTGACTTATATTCGATATGTATTCCTGTTTGCCTTTCCGCTTTAGCAAAATATCCGGACAACATCTCATCCAGGTCTGTAAACTGGAAACTAGGAGGCATAAGTTCATGCGAAATCGACCTTACTCCTGTTCTGATATCTTCAAGCATAACAATAACCCTGTTTCTTTCTTCATCAGACACTTCATTGCTTTTTATTTGCATAATAACACCTAGCAAATCGCTACATACACCATCGTGCAAGTCTTTGGCCAGACGCTTACGTTCGTTCTCCAGTCCATCAATATATCTTTTGGCAGAAATAAGCTCAGCCTCCTTCCTCTGTATTTTCCGTTTGTGCTGCAGGAGCAATACAATTATAAATAATACTACTATAACTATTCCCATGTAAATACCAATCCTGAGGTTTGCCGCTTTCTGGCGGGCATGTTCATTTTCCAGTCTTGAAATTTCCAATTCCTTGGCATTCACATTCAATTTTGCATTCAATTCGGACATTTCGGTATTTACACGTGTTTTCATTAGAGAATCGCCATAGGCATATGCATTCTGAATACTTTTATATGCATTTCTGTAATCGCCCAAAGCTTCGTAATTGCGTGCCAGCAACCTGTTATATGCATCATAAGAAATCTGTGCCAGAATCTGTGGATTACCCAAAAGGATATCCAGACTCTTTTTATGCTCGCCCATCCAGTTGTAGAGGCTTGCACGTACGCCCATCATTTCCAGTGCGGTAGGACTACCTGCCGGTATTGCGTCAATATACCTTTCATACTTTTCAAGATATATCTTTGCCGAATCCTTCTTTCCCCATAGCTGATATGTACTTAGCAACGGACTGAAAGAACTCATAGCCAACATGGTGAAATTTTTCCGGATAGACTCTTCTACATTGTTCTTTAGAATTTCAGCACTTTCGGCATATTTCCCCATTCTGCCATAAGCAGATGCCAGCAAAATTCTGGCATACATATACATATTTATATCATCAGCCTCGGATGCATATTGGGCAGAAGTCTCTGCATTCGACAATGCATCGTTATATCTCTCCCTCGCAAAATACATCGCTCCGATGTTATAGTAAATAGACGAAAGAGTACTTTTGTCACCACCGGACTTTCCCAAATCAGTAGCCTTGTTATAATAGAACAACGTAGAATCCGTCATGCCAAGTTTCCTATACGACACACCGGCCGACATGGAAACCGTAGCTTCGAAATTATAATCGCGCGGATTCATATGCGATGCATGCTCCAATAAATCAAGATATAGAGACTTTGCTTTTTCAAAATCCCCATCAGAATAATAATACGTTGCCCTAGAATTAAGAAGCCTCAGATATATCCAACTTCCAAAATCAGGTTTATCATACAGTTCCAAACCCTTGTCAGTGAAATATATTAACGAATCGGAGTTTGCAGATTCATATTCCTCACTTAGCATCAAATAGATTTCTGCCAAACGTTCTTGTGGCAAATCCTTAGTTCCTTTAGCAGACAAAACTTGCTTCAGACTGTCTATCCCCGAATTGCTTCCCACTGCATAACCCAAACACATTAGCCCACAGACTAACAGGCCCAATACATTCTTTACCATAATTATAATATTAGAAATTTATATACCCGTAAAAATAATAATAATATTTAAAAGCCAACCATAAAAAGCCTGTCAGTTGCTATTTTAACCTTAAAAAAGTAATAAAGTGTCAGTTATGTCATAGATAGAATGACCGACATGACAATATTACATGCCTTCACTATCTGATATAATAGAATATTTTGATTTACATCAATAAAACAATACAAAAAACGAAAAACATGTCGTAAAACATATTTTGTAACAAAAAAGGCTCTATCTTTGCAGTGTAATTAAAGGACAAAAGGTCCTAGACTTGACTTAAACTAGACACATAAATAATTTTAAGGTTAATAGGTAAATGATTAAGGTAAAAAATTCGAAGGCCGGCCGTGAGGCTCGCCCTAGAGAAAAAAAAGTTTTAATAACTTAAAAAGAAAGGATAACATTATGAAAAAGGTAAAAAGTATTTTTAACAAGATTGCCAATGCAGACCCAATGATCTGGGGTTATGTAATGTTGAATGAAAACATGGCAAACAGAAAGTAAAACTTTCGGGTCATAACGACCTTTTCAATTGAAACAACAGCCGTGAGGCTCGAATATAAAAAAAAGCGCCTGCAAAATTTTGCAGACGCTTTTTTTCTTTCTTGAGCCATAACATCTCAATCTGAAGACTTGTCAACTTGCAACCTGTAAGTTGAGTTTGCGAAGCTTAAGTTAAATCGCTATATTCGCATCCGGAAACATAAAAAAGAAAGAAACTGCACCACAAATGACTACTTCAGGCATAGACACGAGCAATCAGGAATTCCAGAACGCACTAAAACTGATACAATACACACATCAGTCAGTATTCCTCACAGGAAAGGCCGGAACAGGTAAATCAACATTCCTCAGATACATCTGCCAGACCACAAAAAAGAAATACGTAGTCCTGGCACCCACAGGCATTGCAGCCATCAATGCCGGAGGAAGCACCATGCACAGTTTCTTCAAACTGCCTTTTCATCCTCTTCTTCCGGACGACCCAAAGTTCAAAGGCAGCCGTCTGCACGAATCCCTGAAATACACCTCCAATCATCGTAAGCTGCTCAAAAGCCTGGAACTCATCATCATAGATGAGATATCTATGGTACGTGCCGACATTATAGACTTCATAGACAAAGTTCTGAGAGTATACTCGGGAAACATGCGCGAACCTTTCGGTGGGAAACAGCTCTTGCTCGTAGGCGATGTATACCAGTTGGAACCGGTAGTGAAAAGCGACGAAAAGGAAATACTCAGTAAGTTCTATCCCAATCCATATTTTTTTTCGGCCAATGTATTCCGCCAGATGGAACTGGTTTCCATTGAACTCACCAAAGTATACCGCCAGACCGACAAAGCATTTGTAGGAATACTGGACCATATACGTACCAACACAGCACGGGCTGCCGACCTGCAGCTCCTCAATACCCGTTTCAACGCCCCAATATCTGAAGGCGAAAACGACATGTACATCACACTTGCTACCAGACGCGACAGTGTGGACTACATCAACGAAAGAAAACTCAGCGAACTGGACACCCCTCCCGTGGTACTGAAAGGCGAGATAAAAGGTGAATTCCCCGAAAGCAGCCTTCCCACAAACATAGAACTGACTGTCAAGAAAGGCGCACAGATCATATTCATCAAAAACGATTTGGAAAAACGATGGGTGAACGGAACACTGGGAACCATAACAGGCTTTGCAGCCGACGGCAGCATAAGCATTACCACCGAAGAAGGCAGGGAATTCTATGTGGAACAGGAAAGCTGGAGCAACATACGCTATCACTATAACGAACAGGAAAAGAAAATAGAAGAAGAGGAATTGGGCACATTCAAGCAGTTCCCCATCAAGCTGGCATGGGCAATAACAGTCCACAAGAGCCAGGGACTTACATTCAGCCGCGTAGTAATAGACTTCACCGGAGGAGTATTTGCCGGTGGCCAGACATACGTGGCGCTGAGCCGATGCACCTCGCTCGAAGGCATACAGCTGAAAAAAGAAATCACACGTTCGGACATATTCGTAAAACCCGAGATAACAGAATTCTCGCAAAAGTTCAACGACTCCATGTCCATAGACCGTGCCATGAAAAAAGCCCAGGCCGACATAGAATACGAAAAATCAGTAAAAGCATTCGATAAAGGCAATTTCGCCGAATTCCTGGACAGTTTCTTCAAAGCCATACACAGCCGTTACGACATAGAGAAACCACTCATACAGCGTTTTATAAGGAAGAAACTTGGAATAATAAACAGACTGAAGGAAGAAAACAAATCACTGAAAGAAGAACTCCGGCAGCAGAAGGAAAACCTCAGGAAATATGCCCACGAGTATTACCTTATGGGTAATGAATGTATCACCAAAGCCAAAGACCCCAGAGCCGCACATGCCAATTTCGACAAAGCCATAGAGCTGTATCCCGAATTTGTAGACGCATGGGTAAGGAAAGGTGTGACATATTTCGACGAAGACAATGTAGAAGAAGCAGAAAGATGTCTGAATCATGCCCTGCAAATACAGCCCAACAATTTCAAGGCCATCTATAACCGCGGAAAGCTACGCCTCTTCACAGGAAAGACAGAAGAAGCTGTGTCCGATCTGGACAGAGCCACAAGCCTGAAACCGGAGCATCCCGGAGCCCACCAGTTCTTCGGCGAAGCACTGGAGGCCGTAGGTATGGAATACGAAGCGGAAATCCAATACCGCATAGCCGAAGAACTGAAGAAAAAACGCAAATAAGGGAGTTTAGAATGAATATTCTACTCCCAGATTGAAGTTATAAATATTGTCCGAGTAGTCCATACGCTCAGTAAGTTCCACTCCCTGACTGTTTTTAGGTACATACGAATATGGCACAAGCGACAGTCTCGGTTCCACAAATACTCCCCACCTGTCATTAATCCTGTATTTAGCCTGCAAGCCACCGGTAAATGCAAAGTACGTAAACTTCACACTCTGCGAAATATCCTTCTTATTCATTCCTGCAATTTCAGCACCACCTATAACAGAAACAGCCAGATACCTTTTTACGTCAAGCGGAACAAACTCCATTACATTCACCATAGCCTCCACTCTGGCTCCTGTATAAGCACAGTTCAGCTTGTTTTCGGCAGTCACCATTCCCTCTTCATTATAAGTATAGTATCTGTTCCATGTATCTCCACCATAGAACAAAGAACCCCTGATGCCCAAAAACGGCAACAGCCACTTACCTGCCGAAACAGCCACATGCGGTCCCAGAGTATTCTTTATCCCCATCTCCCTCACTATATTCGAGAACTGATACTGAATACCCCCTGCAAGGCTGACAAAGGCATCAATTCCGGCGTTTCCACCTTCACCTGCAGGCTTTTTATACCTGTCGTCCAGATTATATATAAATCCCAGTTTGCCACCATAACCCACATCATACTTATGCCAGTTTGTCTTCGTATAATGGTCTATTCCGTCCGTATATAAAGCCACAGTCGGTTCCAGAATCATACTCAACTGGTCTATGAGTCTCAGTTTAAGCTGCACCCCCGCATGCAGTTCACCCACATTGAAAGCATCCTGTCCCTTCATTTTAGTGTAAGTATATCCCAGTCCCAGAACGGACGATATTTCGAACAGTCTCGACGGATTATACCCCTTCATATAGGCTGTGATATTAAACAGATGACTGGCTTGAAGTCCCACCCTTACAAAGGAGTCGCTTGTTCTTTCATGCAATGCCCATCCCCCGTTCAGGTTCACCCTTGCCGTATGCACCGGAGTGAACATCTTTCCATAACCGGCCGAGAATATCTTATAAAGCCCTATCTCTGCCCCATCTCTGTTCAGAAAATCCTCCACTCCCATGTTAATTTCCACAAAAGTATTGTCAGACCATTTGTTGTTTTCGAAGTTCTTGTTCTCAGGTCTGTATCTTTTCTGCATAGAGTAGTCAAGCGCATTGAAAAACTTTTTTCCACCCACAGTGTCATTTACAGCTGTAGAATCCTGCTGTGCCCACAAGCCGGCATTCATGCCCAGAAACAGAACAATCGTTGATATAATAAATTTAAGTTTTATCATAATGTGTTAAAGTCCAAATTGTTGAATATAAATATCAATCATATCTTTGTTCATATCCAAATCATTGATTGTAGTTTCAAACAAATCCTTGCCTATATCACCATCTGTCTCCGCTATAGGAACGTATTTGGCATCTAAAGTAAAGCATTTGGTAAGACAGTACTCTGCATTCATAAAACCTGCATCTCCGGTCCTGATATGAGCGATAGCCTTCAGATACCACGTTTTCGGGTCATCCACCGGCAATTTCTTTGCAGCCTCCATAGCCAACGCATCATTCTTTTTGGTATCCATGGCAAGATACATCACAACCTCGTTCAGTGGCGAAGAACTTTTAACCAATTCGAAAGTCTTTCTTGCTTCTTCCCTTTCCTTGGCATTCGATCCACCTCTGTAATATCCGCCAAGACACATTGCAAAAGCCTTCAGTTTCGCATTATTCTCATTATCCGGCAGAATCTGTGCCATCACACTCGCCTGTTCAAAGTTATTTGCCTTCAGATACATACTAAGCTGGTTTGCCACCACCTGTTCCGGATTGATAATCTCTTTCGTCACACCGTCCATTTTTGTTCTCACCACGTTTGCCCCACGTGTTTTCCTGTCAATGAACGGTTCCAGAATGGAAGTATCCACAGTATCCCTGTTCAGATACGATACAGCCAGTAAGTTTGCAGGCAATATCCACGGTTGTCCTTCCGACTCTTTCGAAGCCTTGTATGCCCTGCGGTACAGTATTTCCAGTTCCTTCTTGTCCTTCACCATCTGGAACAGATGCCAGTATTCATACAGGGCGAAATCCTTCTTTCCTGTCCTGTAGTCCATATCCGTCTCATATCGGTGCAATATTTCGTCAGGAGTAAGTTCCCTGAAAATCTCATGCTTATACTCAAACCTCATATATCGCAGTGCCCCCAGATGCTCTTTGATAACAGTGTTATAATAAGGCAGTTTTCTAATCTCCATATACTGTTTCTGCTGGCTGTCCGGATTAGCGTCGATAATCTTCTGCAGCTCCTCCGCTTCCTTAAAGCACGAATCGTTTTTCAATACATCCACCAGTTCTATCCACTCTGCCACCCTTGCATCCGGAGCAGGCATGAAAGTCCTTTGCAGCGCCCTTGCAGGAAGCAGTCTGTTCAGCTGGTTCTTTGCAAACACCGCACGTCTCTTGGCCAGTGCCAGGTTGGACTGATAGTTACCTTCCGGCGACGACACACCCGTCACCCTTATTTCCTTCAGTTTACAGTCCTCGCAGTTGATGATATTCATAAGATTATCCCTCAAGGCATTAAGCTGTATTTCGTTGTTCGGGTCCTTATCATCTATCTCCGCCTTGTTCACAAGGAAAGTAAGAGATATATTGGCAGCAGTATTTCGCAATTCCCTTTTCGGTCTTCTTTTATAGTCTTCAAAATTCAGGCTGTAGCTGTCCAGCGAATATTCCAGGAATTTCAGCGGTCGCCTTGCCTCGCAACTGATAATCTTGGTCAGTTTGTCATAATACACCATGTTATAGTCCTCCAGCCTGATAACAGCATTACCATAATAGCTCTTTGTAGGGTCCGGCACAATCACCGTATCCTCCCACTCGATGTTCATTCTGTTTTCCGTCAGCGGTCTTTTGTTAGCATATTTGAACAATGGGTCATTATTAAGATTATATGCCATACGTCTTTCCTGTGTCAGGCGATACTGTTCACCGTCATATACTAAAGGCTTTGTGAAAGTCACTGTATCCTGATTGTCGCAAATCACCACATACGGTTGTATTATAAGTCTGGCATTTGTCTTTCCGAACTGTGCGGGAATAGGGAAAGAATTCCTCATTATCAGTTTGTTTCCTATAAGTGTCGGTGCTGCTTCCTTAGGCATAATATCCTGCAATGTACCGACTACATCAATACCACCTAGCTGAATACCGGCATCCAGAAAGACGTTTATTTCCATCCTGTACTTCACTTCTTCCAAAACAGCTTCAGCAAGTCCTATTTTATAAATCAACGCTCCAGTCTCTGCCACTCTTATTTCGTAATATCCCCCTTCATCAGCCTGTTCCTGTCCGTCACTGAAGATGGTTGCATTCTGACTGTTTATAGCATCAAGAGCATCCTTCGCATCTGCCACAGTGTTAAAGGCATAAATATAAACCACATCTCCCTTGAATGGTAGTTTCGTTTCCTTATCCAGCACACGTCCTGACACAATCTTAATATCCTGTGTCCATCCCGGTACATATCCTGCATAAAGAGCCAGCAGAAGAATAATAATTTTGATACACTTCAAATCAGAAAATTTTTCCATATCAGTTTATAATATAAGAAATAGATACTCCCAGCTTTGTAGGGAAGAGTTTGAATCCCTTGGAGTTGGTAGTAATGTTACCGTCGTTAAAATAATCCTCGTACGTATCGTCTTTATAATAATATTTTTGTTTGAATCCCAGAAGTCCGAATCCACCATAGAATTCCAGGTTCAGTTTTTTCCCTAGCGAGATAGAATATCCGGCTGTCAGTCCCAGTCCAACGGCATCCCCGTCGTACATATAGTCTCCAAGTTGCATTTTATAGGTAGTACCCAAGGCTCCCAGTCCTATATATTCCCTGGTCATAGGACGTCCGTTGAACCAGTACCTGTATTCAGCCTGTAGTCCCAAAACCTCCGAGTTAAATCCATAAGGTTTTGAATGTCCGAAAGCTCCCAGATTAACACTGGAGTGTTCGCCCGTCACCATTTCGAATTCCACGTTCGGTGTAAGTGCAAGCAACATCAGTCCGTTAGTTTTTACGGCAATCTGTTGTGCATGAACAAGGCTGTAACTGCAAAACAGGAATAATGATAAAAGTATATATTTAATATGTTTCATGATTATTAGTTTTGAGTTACAGCGCCTGTTTCTTCATCAAAGGACACGTTCTTATCATTTTCCGGTGAAGGTTCCCATTGAGATACTTCATCAGTCACATCAACATTCTTTGGTGAAAATTTAATTTTATAAGTCAGATACGAGCCATTTGATAAGGTATAAATTGGTTCATCATCTAAAATATCATAAATAGTATAAGGATCTTCATATTC